>JAUNUI010000031.1 GCA_030538255.1 Pelistega sp.
TTACCTACCCACAAAGCCAGTCAAATTGATGAGCTACTTCCTCACAACTGGCAACTAAGTCCTACGTAATGATTTAAGGGCCGCAATAGGCGGCCCTTAATCAAGGTGTCTTCTACGGACGCTTACGAAGTATATCACTTACGCTAGCCTATAAATCGTTAATATAGGCCACTGATTGAATGCTCAGCAAGTAAAGAGAGTTCTAGCGAGCTCGATTCTGTTAAGCTGCGTGTTGCATGCACGCAAAGATGCTGAGATGAGCTCATCCTACATCCTATAGCGTGTTGAAAACCTATGGTTTAATGTGTGGGGCCCTTAATGTGTGTGGCCCTTGATTCGGACAATCTTCTGCACTTGCGTCACTTGGCGGATACTACGAATAACACGCGCTAGATGAGTACGGTCCTCAACTTGTAAAGTCAGATTAATCGTACCAATTTCCATCTCTTCATCGCTCATGCTCAACTGAATAATATTCGAGTCAGCGGCTGCGATTTGTGCAGCAATACGGCCTAAGACGCCTTTTTGGCTGAGGATAGTGATGCTTAAGCGAGTGCTTAAATGCTTGCTTGGCTCCTCATCCCAAGCGACATTGACCCAACGTTCAGGTTCTTTCTTGCGCTGCGATAGAGCGAGAGGGCAATCATCAACGTGCACCACCAAGCCGTGGCCGGGACGAATAACCGCAATTAAGCTATCGCCTGGAATCGGTGAGCAACAGCTTGATAAGACTACAGATTGGCCTTCATTGCCTTGAATGCGAATAGTACTGGTCTTAGCTAGGCTGATTTCATCGAAATCAGTAGCGCTAGTAGCTACCAATGGTGTATCAATAAAGAAGCGACGGGCGACAACAGCCGCAAGACGTCGGCCTAGACCAATATCCGCTAAAATTTCATCCACAGACTGAGCACCAGAACTCTTAGCAAGTTTGGTCCAGAGTGGATCATCCTTCTCAGGCATCGGCGTATTTAATTCTTCCATGGCTTGACGTAAGAGCTTCTCACCGAACTGGATTGATTCAGTTAGACGGACATTCTTCAGGTAGTGACGGATCTCAGAACGAGCTTTACCTGTGCGTACAAAGTTAAGCCACTGCATACTTGGTTCAGCGCTTGGATCCGTATGAATTTCGACACTATCACCACTTGAAAGCTCGGTCTTCAACGCTGCTTGTTCACCATTAATCGTACATGAATAGGCATGGTTACCAATATTGGTATGAATAGAGTAGGCGAAGTCGATTGGCGTCGCGCCGCGTGGTAGGGAAATAATCTTGCCACGTGGTGTAAAGACATACACTGAATCAGGGAAAAGGTCGACCTTAACGTGGTCAAGGAATTCGCCTGAATCACCGGTTTGACTTTGGATATCCAGTAAGGATTGTAGCCATCGGTGGGTTTGTTTCTGTAAATCGCTAAGCGTAGTGTTTTCAGACTTGTACAACCAATGTGAGGCGACGCCTTCTTCAGCAATACGGTCCATATGGATCGTACGGATTTGGAATTCAATAGGTGTCCCATAAGGACCCACCAAGGTCGTATGTAAAGACTGATAACCGTTGACTTTAGGGATGGCAATATAGTCTTTAAACTTGCCAGGCACGGGACGATAGAGCTGATGCAAAATACCTAAGACGATATAGCACTCAGTTAAGGTATTCACAATCACGCGAAAACCATAAATATCCAATACTTCAGAGAAGCTCTTTTTCTGTTCGCGCATCTTTTTGTGGATGCTGTAGAGCGTCTTCTCACGGCTGACTAATTTAGCCTCGATACCATGTGCAGGTAGGGCACTATTAATGTTGTTGGTGATCTTATTTAATAAGTCGCGCGGATTATGTCGAGCGTTCTGTAAGGCTTTGCTGAGAACCTCATAGCGATGAGGATGATAAGACTGCAGGGCAATATCTTCAAACTCACAGACTAGGTTGTTTAAGCCTAGACGATTAGCAATGGGTGCGTAAATTTCTTGGGTTTCTTTAGAAACACGCTGACGCTTCTCAATAGATACGCCATCGAGTGTGCGCATATTGTGCAAGCGGTCTGCCAGTTTCACCAGAATCACGCGAACATCGCGCGCCATGGCTAAGAGCATCTTACGGAAGCTCTCGGCTTGTTGTTCAACTTTACTGGTGAAGTTAATGCGTTCTAATTTAGTTAAACCATCAACTAATTCAGCAACATCGGCATTGAATTTCTCAGCAATTTCTGACTTGAGAACCCCCTGATCTTCGATAGTGTCATGCAGCAGGGCGGCCATTAATGCATTGGCATCAAGTTTCCATTCCGCACAGATACAAGCGACAGCAACAGGGTGGGTAATGTAAGGCTCACCAGTAGCACGCATCTGACCTAGATGGGCTTTATCGGCAAAGTGATAAGCTTCGCGAACGATCTCAATTTCTTTGGGATCTAAGTAAGAAATCATCTTCAGCAGGGGATCAAAGAGATCGCCTGCTGGTTTAGTTTCAATTGGGCTAGGTGAATTAGGTATAAGCGGTTCCTCGGCCTTCGCTTTGCGACGAAAAGGCGATGTTACACGTAATGCATGTAAGAAAGATGAGGAAACGTTCTTTATACCCATAGATACCCTATATTCAACTAAGTTGGAACTTTACGAAGCATTTCTGCGCCTGTTTTACCTTCAGCAATTTCACGCAAAGCAATAACCGTTGGTTTGTCATTGTCTTCATCAACACGTGGTTGGTGGCCTTGCGCCAATTCACGCGCACGGTATGTGGCAATCAAGGTCAAATCAAAACGATTTGGGATTTTTTCTAAACTATCATCAACTGTAATACGAGCCATTATTAACCTAAACGTTAAAAAATTAATTAGTTTGCAGGATATGGAATACTGAAATCAGCGAACAATTGCTGATGCTTCATGGCTTGCGAGGGATAACGCAGGCGCGAGACTTCGACAATCTGTTGGATTTGTTGTAAGGCCATATCAAAGTTATCGTTAATGATAACATATTCGCACTCGGGAGCGTGGGCAATTTCACTACCCGCGGCCAATAAGCGTCGTGCAATAACGCTTTGTGAGTCTTGGCCACGATTGTTCAAGCGACGCTCTAGTTCATCGAGTGAAGGTGGCAAAATAAAAATATCGGTCACTGCGGGAAATTGCTCGCGCACTTGTCGTGCACCTTGCCAGTCAATTTCTAATAAGATGTCGTGACCTTCTTTGATACTTGCTTGGATGAATTGGCGTGGGGTACCATAAAAATTGCCATGGACCTCAGCCCATTCAATTAAATTGCCTTGTTCACGCCACTCATGAAAGGTGTCAATCGAGACAAAATGGTATTCGCGACCATTCTCCTCACCAGGTCGCGGCGCTCTAGTGGTGCATGAAATAGACAGCTTAATACTGGGGTCTTGTTCAAGCAAGGCCTTGACTAAGCTCGATTTACCAGCACCACTTGGGGCAATTATCATAAATACATTACCAGGGTATTTCATATGTCCTCGTTGTTAGTTTTCTTAAGAGTGTTTATTATTCAATAATAACCTAGACAGCAACTTTTTTTCAGGAGTAAAGCGATGCAAGCAAAAGTAGCCATAGTAACGGGAGCTGGCTCTGGTATTGGTAGAGCGGTGAGTGTGGCCTTATTAACAGCAGGTTATAAGGTCGTATTAACGGGCCGTCGTTTGGCGCCTTTGGAAGAAACTGTACGATTGGCACAACAGGCTAGCTTGAGCGCATTAGCCAGTGATAATAGCCCCTTTGATGTAAAAGGCGCTGAAGCCTTGAATCAGGTGGCAGGCAAAATGGCAGAATCCGCATTCGTGCAAACCTGTGATGTCACACAAGAGACTGAGGTTGCCTTCTTATTTGAGCAGGCAAAGCAGCGCTTCGGACGTATTGATGTGTTATTTAATAATGCAGGGCGCGGTAGTTTTGCTAGCTTAATTGATGAGCTTTCTGTGGCCGAGTGGCGTGAGGTGATGGATGTGAATATTAACGGCATGTTTATTTGCGCGCGTGAAGCCTTTAAACATATGCGCCAGCAAGAACCTCAAGGTGGGCGCATTATTAATAACGGCTCTATCTCTGCTACCACACCTCGCCCTATGTCAAGTGCATACACCACCTCAAAACATGCGGTGACAGGCTTGACCAAATCGATCGCTTTAGATGGTCGCCGCTTTAATATTGCCTGTAGTCAGATTGATATTGGTAATGCAGGCACCGATATGACGGAAAAAATGCGCAGCGGGATTATGCAAGCCAATGGTGAATTAATGGCTGAGCCATCTATGGATGTGCAACATGTGGCTCAAGCTGTGTTGCAGATGGCCAATTTTCCACTCGAAACTAATGTCCTGTTCACCACGATTATGGCGACGAATATGCCGTTTGTAGGGCGTGGGTAGATCATTCCTTGAGCGTAAGAAAGACGTGCCTGAGGCAGACGTATGCTGTTTGTAGGGTGTGCTTAGTTAATGGAGTAAATACGCCATACTGTGAATATGTTGCACTCTGAGTGAATAAGCAAATGGCCTTAGTCAGAATAACTCAGTAGAGCCTAGACTTTAGTAATGACTCTAGACTTTAGTAATGACTCTAGGCTTGTGCTTAGCTGGTTTTGTTTGCAAGTTCAGTGCGGAAAAAATCTGCCCCAACTAAGAGCGCTTGCGCCGCATCCACCAAGGAGATGTAGGCAATGCGCTCTATTTCATTCATGGTAGTACGATTTAACTCAAGACTATATTGCATCAGCCGCATACTTAATTGCACAGGATTTTCTTGAAAATGTCGAATCTCTTGTGGCAGTTGGCGCAACATATAACGCTTGTCATCGCTGAGGTCTGGCAGGATTTTCAATAATTGAGAGATACTATGGCCGAAATTTAATGTGGCTAAGACATAGCCCGGTGCCATATGGTGCAAGGCATTGCTTTGGGTAATATTCAGCATAAGGCGGATAATATGACGTGATGTACGCGCCTCCCAATCATTGATCTGGGTATCATTACCTAAGAGCAAGCGCTGAAGTTCTTTCTTAATCAACTTAGCGGCATGATTGGCTTTATGTTCATCGGAGCGAGGCAAGAAAATAAAGCCACTGCTGACAATGGCTGCGGCCGCCATCAGGGCAATGGACTCACTGATAATATGCCAGGGGTCTGAAACAAGATGCGGCCAGACTGCTTGACTGGCAATAAGAAATGACATATTCGCATCCAGTGCAGGGAACATAAAGCGCTTACTCGCTCGTGCTAAACCGCCGAGTAGCAAGAAAGGCAATACGGATAAGATTAAAACAAAAGGCTCATGAATATAGGGATAGACAGCTAGTCGATACAAAATTGCGACACTGGAGCCAATGATAATGCCCTTGAGTAGATGTGGGGCAATTTTCTGTGGGCTTGGCATGCTGCCTAAAATCATCGAGAACATAGCCACGCCGAGGGAGCCTAACTCTAGCACGATAGAGCCTGAAGCGTAGGCTAATGTGGCGGACAAACCCGTACAGATGGCGGCAATGAGTCCAGTCTGACGAGCTAGACGCCAGTCACGTTGTGGGGCGATATAGCGTAATTTCTGACCGAAAGTGCGAGCATCGGCACGGCTATTGTCGGTGCTATTATCCGCTAAGAGCTGCCACTGAGACTGCAGCAGGAGTTGTACATCCTCACCTAAGAAGGGGTCAAGTTGTTGCGCTAGTCGAATTAATTCTTGCTGTTGCTCTGGCGCAATGGCATATACACGTTCCTCTTGGCTTTGGGCATAGGCGGTGAGGAGTTGTTGCACCAGTGCTTGGTGATCAGCGTTAAGGGGAGCGTTCAGTAGCTTATTGCGCGCTTGGATGCGTCGTGCAGCAGCAAGAATGCTTAAGGTTGAAACCAGCATTGCTTGCACATGGTGAGCACGCTTGTAACCTTCTCGTGAACCTGCGGTGACGCTAATCACACTGCTTTCGAGTTGACTCATTAATTGCAAGGCAACTTTCTCTTGTTCATCAATCTGTGCATCAGGAGCACCTTGTAAAACTTTGGCCAAGAGATGGAAAGCATGGCCAGATAGGCGGCAAATTTGTTGATAAAATTTGTCTAGATCTGATTCAGGTGTGAGGAACCAGGCAACGACAGTAATTACTATCACACCAATCAGGGTACAAATAACCCGTGCCAAGGCAAGTTCAATATACGCTTCAGGTTGAAACATGGAAGGGATAATGACTACCGCTGCGGTAATGCCACTTAACAGTGCTGCATAGGAGTGCACGCCATATAGCAAGTGAGTCAGCCCGGCAAAAACCCCGACCCAGACGGCAAGTAAACCCAGTGCGAGATAGGGGTAATGGATAAACTGGAGGATAGCAAAGCCGGCGAGAGCACCAATTAGCGTGCCTAAAACACGATAAATTCCACGCTCTAAAGTTAAGCCTCGTGTAGCTTGAGATACTACGAAGATTGGCATGGCCGCCCAGAAGGCGTTATACACACCGAGCAGGGTGGCGATGGTGAAGGCAAGCCATGCTGAGAGGGCAAGCATTAAACCATAGCGAATGCCTTTGCGATCTAAACCAAGACGATTCGAGAGAAATATGTTAAAACCGCGAGCTTGCACAACATACCTAGACAAAATGAAATTATTCGATATTTTGCGCCTGTTCACGCAATTGTTCAACGAGTAACTTCAATTCAATCACAGTTTGGCTAATGCTTAAATCATTAGACTTGGAGCCTAAGGTATTGATTTCGCGATTCATTTCTTGAAAAAGAAAATCCAAGCGCTTGCCCACGCTTTGCTTATTTGGCTTTTCGCTTTTGAGTAGTAAGGCTAATTCATGTTGATGAGATGTCAGGCGATCAAGCTCTTCGGTGACGTCAATGCGTAAGCTAAAGAGCGAGGCCTCATTGGCGATTCGCGCACTAAGTTCTTCACCAGAAATCTGCGCAAAACCATCGGGGGCGACTTTTTCTAGGGTTTCACGTAATTTGCGTTGTAGTTTCTCTTGGTAGTCCGCTTGAATGGTGGGTAGTTTTTCTTTCACACCTTGTAAGTGGTCTTTCATCTGCGCCACATAATCGAGCATGGTCTGCGATAAGCGCAGGCCTTCGCGGGCACGTGCAGCAATAAACTCATTCAGTGCTAATTGCGTGGTTTGTAGACATTGTTCTTGCCATGCAGTATCTTGTAAATCGTTCTTATGCGGCTCTAAACTTTGGCTTAAGGAGAGGAGCTCAGTTAGGCTTGGAGGTGTGACATGTTGCAAGACTTCTTGGGCTTGCTTAAGTTGCTTATCGATATTTTTTAAGACAGTTTTGCGTAGCTTGATTTTAGATTGATCGTTTTTTTTCTGATAGCTAATGCGCACTTCAAGTTTGCCACGACGCAGTTGTTGGCTCAGTAGTTCACGTAGAGCTGATTCACAGCTACGTAACTCATCAGGAATGCGAAAGTGAATATCTAGATAACGGTTATTAACGCTTTTAAGTTCAACGGTTAGACTGCCGAGGGAAAATTGTGATTGATGGCTAGCAAAAGCCGTCATGCTGTAAATCATAGTAAGTATCTCGTCACGAAAAGACTGGTTTAGGTGCATTGTAGCGCAATGATATAGATTACAATGATTAAAATCTTTTTAGTGGAAAGCTTATGTCAAATTCAAATATTCGTATTGAAGTTCCTCGACCAAGTGGGCGTGAGGCGAATGGTCTACGTGAAATTAAAATTATTCGTGGCTACACCTTATATGCTGAAGGTTCGGTGTTAATTCAGATGGGTAATACCCATGTTTTATGTACTGCGAGTGTCTTAGATAAAGTGCCACCTTTCCTCAAGGGTGCAGGGCAAGGTTGGGTAACGGCTGAGTATGGTATGTTGCCACGCTCAACCCATACGCGCTCCGATCGTGAGGCCGCACGTGGTAAGCAAAGTGGTCGTACGCAAGAAATCCAACGCTTAATTGGCCGTAGTTTACGTGCGGTGATTGATATGGAGAAACTTGGGGAGCGTACGATTCAGATTGACTGCGATGTGATTCAAGCTGATGGTGGTACGCGCTGCGCGAGCATCACAGGGGCTTGGGTCGCAATGGCCGACGCCATCAGTAAGTTATTAGCTGAGGGTAAGTTGACGGAGAATCCCTTGAAGGATCGTGTAGCGGCGATTTCTGTTGGTATGTACAAGGGCATGCCAGTCCTCGATTTAGACTACGCTGAGGATTCTGATTGCGACGCGGATATGAATATTGTTATGACTGGTTCAGGGCAATTTGTTGAGTTGCAAGGCACCGCTGAAGGTCAGACATTCAGTCGTACGGATTTGGATGCGCTGATGCGCTTAGCGGAAAAAGGCATTGTCGAATTATTACGCGCACAGCAAGTGGCTTGGCCGCAAGTCGCAATCTAGGGTCTGCTTAAGTGATGGATAAAATAGTATTAGCGTCAAACAATAAGGGTAAGTTAGCAGAGTTCCAAGCGCTTTTTGAGACCCTAGGGATTCAGTTAATCAATCAAGGCAGCTTAGGCATTACTGAAGCCGAAGAGCCGTATCACACCTTCCTCGAGAATGCATTGACGAAGGCACGTCACGCCAGTGCTGCCGCAGGTTTGCCTGCTTTAGCCGATGACTCGGGCTTAGTAGTGCCGGCATTGAACGGGGCGCCAGGTGTATTATCAGCGCGCTATGCAAGCACAGCAGGTGGTGAGAAATCAGATTCGGCAAATAATCATTATCTGGTGGAGCAACTTCAAACTGTGCAAGATAGGCGCGCATTCTATGTGGCGTGTTTGGTTTTTGTGCGTCATGTTGAAGACCCATGCCCCATAGTGGCGCAGTCATTCTGGCATGGCGAAATCGTTGCTGATGCGCGTGGAGAGAATGGCTTTGGTTATGACCCGCATTTTTATTTGCCCGATCTTGGCTGTACTGCAGCGCAGATGGATAAGGCCCATAAAAACAGCGTGAGTCATCGTGCTTTAGCCCTCAAAAAACTCATGCTTGAATTGAAAGACTATGCTTAAAAATACTTCGCCTGTGATTCGTCTTGAGCAGGGATTGCCACCGCTCTCGGTGTATATTCATGTCCCTTGGTGTGTGCGTAAGTGTCCTTATTGTGATTTCAACTCACATGCGCTGAACGGCGATTTACCTGAGACTGAGTATCTGCAGGCCTTAGAGATGGATCTTGTGGCGACTTTACCGCAAATTTGGGGGCGACCAATTCATACGGTCTTTATTGGCGGCGGCACGCCAAGCCTCTTATCAGCGCAAGCCATGGAGCGCATCATGGGGATGCTGCGTCAGCTCCTGAATATTGCGCCGGATACTGAAGTCACTCTAGAGGCCAACCCAGGCACGGTTGAGGCGCAACGCTTTAAAGACTTTGCCAGCGTGGGAATTAATCGGATCTCTTTAGGTGTGCAGAGTTTTCATGATGGTGCATTGCAGCGTCTAGGTCGCATTCACGATAGTGCGCAAGCTCGGCGCGCAATTGAGATGGCGCAAGCTGCTGTTAAGCGCGTGAATATTGACTTGATGTACGCCTTACCAGCACAGTCCTTAGAGGATTGCAAGCAGGATATTCAGTCGGCACTGGCTTTTGGAACAGAACATCTTTCTTTATATAACTTGATGCTTGAACCGAATACGGTATTTGCTAAATATCCACCGAATGACTTGCCCGATGATGATACGGCGGCCTTGATGCAAGATACCTTAATTGAGCTGACGGCGGAGGCAGGCTTTCAGCAATATGAGGTATCGGCTTATGCACGTCCTGGTGCCCGTACCAAACACAATTTGAACTACTGGGAATTTGGTGACTATATCGGGATTGGACCTGGTGCGCATGGCAAAATCAGTATGCATAATCAGATTATTCGTACCGCTAAAGTACGCGGTCCAGATTCTTGGATGCAGAAGGTGCTTGAAGGGCAGGGGCAGCATATTGTAGAAACACGTTCTTTGCAGCCTGCTGATTTGCCTTTCGAATTTATGTTGAATGCTTTGCGCCTTAAAGAGGGTGTGCCAACACATTATTATGCCGAGCGCACCGGTACGGATTTAAGTCTGATGACGGCACAAATCGATACGGCTGTGGCTAAGGGCCTCTTGGATGCGGACCCACGTTACTTGAAAGCGACAGAGCTGGGTTGGCGCTATCTCAATGATCTCCAAGCAATATTCTTGGCGGATGAGTGAGTCAGGCTTCTACAAAACCTCACATTAAATGTAACACGTAAATGCGAGTTAGATAATAACGAATGAGCTGGCTCGCTCAAAGCGTGAAGGTAATGGGAAAAGACCTACTAATTGAAATGCTGATGAGTTGGCTCGTTCAGAGCGTTAAGGTCTTGCGCATTTAAGTTTATGCAAAAAGGGCGCATTCTATTTGCATGGGGTGCATCATTTTGGCGCAAGCTAGTAAGCGGTGCGTTTGGTCGCACCATATTGGGGCGTAAATTTCTTGTTTATGTCTTTTTTTGGTGCGATAATAATGCGGCTTACTTTTTTCTCCCTCTTAAATCGCTTAGAAAAAAGTTGGCACGATATTTGCTTAATGACTATCGAGACCGGCTCGGTCAGACAACTAACGATTTTTTGGAGAAAATCAATGACAAGTCCTGCAGACGTTTTAAAAATTATTGGTGAGCGTGAAATTACTTTTGTTGATTTTCGCTTTACTGACACTTTAGGTAAAGAGCATCACATGACGGTGCCAGCCAAAACTGTTGATGAAGATAAATTTGAGGCGGGTCAGCCCTTCGATGGTTCTTCTATTGCTGGCTGGAAGGGGATTGAAGCGTCTGATATGTTATTGATTCCTGATGCCTCAACTGCTCGCTTAGACCCATTTCGTGAAGAGCCAACTTTAATTCTTACTTGTGATGTGGTTGAACCTTCTGACTTGAAAGGTTATGACCGTGATCCACGTTCATTGGCTCATCGTGCTGAAGCCTACTTAAAATCTTCAGGTATTGGCGATACAGCTTACTTTGGTCCAGAACCCGAATTCTTCGTATTTGACGGTGTTTCTTGGAATACCGATATGTCAGGCACCTTCGTCAAAATTCATTCTGATGAAGCGGCTTGGGCGTGCGGCGATAGTAAAGATGGTGCTAACCACGGTCATCGTCCACGTGTAAAAGGCGGTTATGTACCTGTTTCACCAGTGGACTCCTTCAGCGATATGCGCTCTGAAATGTGCTTAATCCTTGAAGAGCAAGGTGTGCCAGTAGAGATCCATCACCACGAAGTGGCGAATGCGGGTCAATTAGAAATTGGTACACGCTTTAGTACCTTAGTGCAACGCGCTGACTGGAACCAAATTTTAAAATATGTGGTGCATAATGTGGCCCATATGTATGGTAAGACTGCAACCTTTATGCCTAAACCAATTGTGGGTGATAACGGTTCAGGTATGCATGTTCACCAATCAATCTGGAAAGATGGTCAAAACTTATTTGCCGGCAATGGTTATGCGGGACTGTCTGAAACCGCCTTGTATTATATTGGTGGCATTATTAAACATGCCCGTGCCTTGAATGCGATTACCAACCCAGGTACCAACTCTTACAAGCGCTTAGTGCCGCACTATGAGGCGCCCGTTAAATTGGCTTACTCAGCACGCAACCGTTCAGCCTCAATTCGTATTCCTTATGTGGGTAATCCTAAGGGTCGTCGTATTGAAGCGCGCTTCCCAGATCCATTAGCCAACCCATACTTAGCCTTCTCAGCCTTGATGATGGCTGGTCTTGATGGTATTCAAAATAAGATTCATCCAGGTGACCCAGCGGATAAGAACTTATACGATTTGCCACCTGAAGAAGATAAGAAAGTGCCTACCGTAGCGCACTCCTTAGATCAAGCGCTTGAGGCCTTGGATAATGATCGCGAGTTCTTAACGCGTGGTGGTGTGTTTAGTAACGATATGCTTGATGCATATATTGATCTTAAATCACAAGAAGTCAATTTGCTTCGTATGACAACGCATCCCGTTGAGTTCGATATGTACTATTCACTCTAAGCGATTGCTTCTCATCACAAGTCAGATAAATTTAACCGCAGGAGATTGTCGATATGGATCCATTGAAACTTTCACCTGCGGTTGATTTTCTTGCCTTTGACCTTTTACAAAGTGGCATTGTTGTAACGGATAATCAGGGCTTGATTGTGTGGCTTAATGCGGCTACGCAGTCTATGCTTAAGAGCTCTTATCGACGTATTGATGGCTCTCCTGTAAAGCTACTCTTTAATGATAAAGAGGGTTTTCAAAAGGCTTTCGATGCCTTAGTTAAGCAGCGTGCTGTGGCGATTACCTATATTGGTTCTTTAGTGAGGTCTGAAGGCACGATTGTTAGTGTCACCATGCATATGCTGCAAGACCAAGACGATATGATTATGCTGGAGTTGCAGCAAGTTGAGCAACACTCCTTAACTGAGCGCAGCAAGCGACTGGCACGTGAAGTAGAAATCTATCAAGATATGTTTCATAACTTAGCGCATGAAGTGAAAAACCCGCTAGGAGGCTTGCGCGGAGCAGCGCAACTGCTTGAGATGGAGCTTGAGCGGCCAGAACATCATGAATACACACAGGTGATTATTAAAGAGGCTGATCGCTTACAAGCTTTGGTTGATCGCTTGATTCGTCCAGCTGAAAGCGGTTTGGAGCGTAGCTCTTTTAATATTCATGAGGTCACTGAGCATATATATGCCTTACTGCGTGCAGAGTTTCATGAACATATTAAGATTGTGCGTGATTATGATGCATCACTGCCTGATGTTTACGCAGATAAGTCGCGAATTGTTCAAGCCTATCTGAATTTAGGTCGTAATGCAGCACAGGCTTTGCTGGCTGATGAGCAGAATAAGAAGAGAACCATCAACTTGCGCACACGTGTACTCAGTCGTCAGTTTCTCGTCGACAAGGTATATCGCTTAGTCTTGGTTCTTAGTGTTATTGATAATGGTCCTGGGGTGCCTGCACATATTGCTGACCATGTATTCCATCCATTGGTGACAGGGCGTGCAGATGGTACGGGTTTGGGGCTGAGTTTAGCGCAAGAGTTGGTGCGTCAAAATGGCGGCGTGATTGAGTTTGAATCAGTGCCAGGGCGTACCGAATTTAAAATATTATTACCATTGGGTGAGGCATGAGTAAGATTTGGGTGATTGATGATGACCAAGGCATCCGTTGGGTCTTAGATAAGGCCTTACAGAAAGCCGGTTTACAAGCACGTACCTTCGAGAATAGTGCGAGTCTATTAAGTGCTTTAGAGTACGAGAAACCAGATGTTCTAGTCACTGATATTCGTATGCCAGATATCTCAGGGTTAGAACTATTAGCCCTACTTAAACAAAAAATTCCTGATCTCTTAGTCATTGTAATGACGGCCTACACTGACTTAGATAGTACGGTACAAGCATTTCAAGAGGGGGCTTTCGATTATTTAGCTAAGCCTTTTGATATTAATGATGCGGTTAAATTGATTAAGCGAGCCTGTGAGCAAGCTCAGCAAACACAACAGCCCATAGAAGTGAGCCAAGACATTGCGATGTCGCCGACATTCGCGCGTATGATGTCACAGTCGTATTCTAAAGCAATGCAGGAAGTATTCCGTGCGATTGGGCGCCTAGCTCCGTCTAAAGTGACCGTATTAATTACCGGTGAGTCAGGGACCGGGAAAGAGTTGATTGCGCGCGCAGTACATCAGCATGGTAGTCGTGCGAATAAGCCATTTGTTGCATTGAATGCGGCTGCGATCCCGAAAGACTTGTTGGAAGCTGAACTTTTTGGTCATGAACGGGGCTCATTTACGGGAGCAAGTAATCGTCGCAAGGGACGCTTTGAAGAGGCTGATGGCGGCACCTTATTTCTTGATGAAATTGGTGATATGCCGCTAGATTTACAGACTCGGCTTTTACGTGTGTTGGCTGAAGGTAGCTTTTACCGCATCGGTGGGGTTGAGCCTGTCACAGTTGATGTGCGTATTATTGCAGCGACGCACCAGCCTTTAGAAACACGCGTTGAGCAAGGTTTATTTCGAGAGGATTTATTTCATCGTTTAAATGTTATTCGGCTGCGTATCCCGCCTTTGCGCGAGCGTAAAGAAGATATTCCACGCTTAATTACGCACTTTTTAAAGCAATCCGCCCAAAGCTTAGATGTGCCTATAAAGACCTTAAGTTACGAGGTTATGGAAATTATTCAGAGTTTTGATTTTCCAGGTAATGTGCGTCAATTAGAGAATTTTTGCCATTGGTTGACCGTGATGACGCCTGCTCAGATCGTGACCACTGCTGACTTACCACAAGAGTTATTGGCTAGTTTACGGGCTCGTATAGATACCACGAATGAATCCATGACAGGGGCTTTGGCGACAGGGGATTCGGAGGGTTTAGGCTTATCGAATACGGATACAAGTACGAAGAGCCATACTGCACCGAGTGCTAACGCCGTTGATAATCGAAGTTTGGCAAATCCTCAGGTCTTCAATCAAGTGCTTGGCAATTATGTCGATACGCCGGGTCTAAATTTGGGCCAGACGGGTTCAGCATCGACTGCCATAGGTAGCACGAATACGAGCAAATCAAGTGCGGATCGTAGCACGGCCATGGATTGGGAATTGCTATTGCGTCGTGATGTGGCACAACGCTTAGCGCTTGAGGATAGTGCTTTAATGACAGAGTCGCTGATGGATGATTTAACGCGTACTTTCGAACGTGCTGTACTCGAGACAACCTTGCAGTTTTGTCGTGGTCGTCGAGTTGATGCCGCAGCAAAACTAGGCATAGGGCGCAATACCGTAACGCGCAAACTCAAAGAGTTAGGTTTAAAAGATATCTAGCTGAGCCTTGTTGCTAAAATAGATTTAAGTGTGGTAGGGCTGAACTTAGCATACTGATGCCAGAGACAATTAAGAAGCCCAAAACAATCTGACGAAAGCGTTCTGGACTAATGCCAAGATACAGGCGTGTGCCGATGAAGGCGGTGACGACCACAATGGGCGAGACAATTAAGAAGTAGGGCCACATATCGGCTTGAATAATTCCGGTACTCGCATACGTAATGGTGATGACAATCAAGAGGGCAAAATTAAAGTTTTGAATAATTGAGCGTTGGGTGTCACGATCTAAACCGCGCAAAGTACACCAGAGAGTGGGCAGTGTGCCCGTGAAGCCACCAATGCCGCCCATTACGCCGCCTGCGAGACCCACGATCCCATCAGCGAGACGACTCTGTAGTGTAATTTTTGGAAAGTTTTTGGCCAAGAGCATAGCAGGACACCAAAGAATCAGGAAGGTACCGAGAATGGCTTTAAATTTATAAATATCGAGCATCGGTAGTAGCCAGACTCCAATTGGGATGCCACAAAGACCGCCGGCGATAAACGGCGCTAACATTGCCCAATTAAAGCCACGGCGTACGGTAAAAGCGGCCACAATCTGACCCGTTAAGCCACCAATTACGGACAGTACGGCGGCGAGTTGAGGGTCGAGCGCCCAAGCCCAAAATGACATGGCGACTAAGCCAAAGGCAAATCCTGAGAGACCTTGTGCAAATCCAGCAACAATTGCGCCAAGTGCGGTGATGAGATAAATGGATTCCATATTTATGATAATGGGTCTGGTTGAAATTTATTAAAGCATGTAAAAATAACCTTACACTTATTCCAGTGAATTCAGCATCTCGTGATACGCTGCTACCGCATCACGTCGAATGTAATCACTCACTGTGGCGGAGTTAGGATTTTTAATCAAGTCTTGTGCCTCAGACCATTGCAATAGTTTGCCTTCCATGATGATGCCAATCTTGTCGGCAAATGCGAAGGCCTCTGCTTGATTATGAGTTACTAAAATAGCGCTGAGTTGCTTTTCTTTTAATATTTTACGCACATCTAAGGCGAGCTTTTCTCGAGTGTCTACATCTAAATTCGAAAAAGGCTCATCGAGTAAGAGAATTTTCGGAGAAGGGGCAATGGCTCTGGCCAAGGCAACGCGTTGTTGTTGTCCGCCTGATAGTTCATGTGGGTAGTTTTTGCGTAAATGACTTAAGCCAATCAATTCTAGCATCTCGTCAGTGATACGCTTAATCTCCGCTTTGGGTAATTTATGCAGGCCAAAAGCAATATTATTCTCAATCGTGATATGCGGAAATAGGGCGTAGTCTTGGAACATCATGCCAATTTTTCGTTGTTCAGGTGCCAGTTGTCGACCAGGTTCTGAGATGATGTGTTGGTCTAGACTAATACTGCCTTTATAGACAGGTTCAAAGCCTGCAATGGCGCGTAGAACGGTTGTTTTGCCACAGCCTGAAGGGCCCAATAAGCAGCCAATATCACTACCTGCTAAAGAAAGACTTAAATCTTCAACAATAATTTTCAGCTTGTCTTTCACTTGATAGCCAAGTTGGATTGAATTGAGTTCAAGTAGGTTTTGCATAGATTAGTATTCTTTATTGGTTTGAGTTCGTGCCAGTAAAATAACTGGCAAGAGTCCGACAATCACAATTAATAGTGCCGCAATTGCGCCTTCTTCATAGGTGCCACGGGCGGCCTCTGCATATAACCAGGTGGCTAAGGTTTCAAAACTTAAAGGGCGCAGCAAGAGGGTTGCAGATAGTTCTTTCATCGCGTCAACAAAGACCAATAAGGCGGCGGCACCAAGAGCTGGACGCAATAGCGGTAGATGGATTTTACGAAAGGTTTGTTCTTCAGTCTGCCCCAAAGATCGTGCCGCATTATCTAAAGACATAGGAATGCGTGCAAATGCTGATTCAAAGGAACCAATAGTAATGGCAAGGAAACGAATGCAGTAAGCAATGACTAAACCAGCCATACTGCCCATAATATACAGCTGCGGAGGCGCTCCTGTGATGAAATTCATTAAGTGAGAAATACCATCATCGAGGAGATTGAAGGGGGTGAGTAATCCAATTGCCAATACAGACCCTGGAATGGCATAGCCTAAGCTACCTAAGCGCACCATAAATTTGCCATGACGAAAATGTGGGTTGCGGATCACCCAAGCAATTAATAGACCAATTAATACCGTGAAAAGGGTGGCGCAAGCCGCTAAGCTCAGTGTATTAATCGTGCTCTTAAGTAGCCCCGAAGAGATACTACCCACTTGTTCTAAGCGTACAATTGTCTCAATAATAAGATAGAGAGCAGGAAATACGAAGCCGATAATGACCGGTATCCAGCCAAGAATAAGGGCAATTAATGCGGCCTTACCATGTAATTTTTGTGGTTGAATCGGGTGCAAGCGTTGAGTATTGCTATAGCGTCGACGCTGGCGGCTAATGCGCTCGATATAGATGATAAAGGTCACTATCAACAACATAAAGATGGCAATCTGTGCTGCGCCTGCTAAGTTTGAGCGCGATACCCAAGTGGTATAAATAGAGACAGTTAAGGTTTGAATCCCTAAAAATTCAGAAGCACCGATATCATTTAAGGTTTCTAATAATGCCAAGCTAATACCAATCACAATAGCAGGGCGAGCCATGGGGACAATCACACGATGAAAGGCTTGTGTTGGCGTGCAACCCAGTGTGCGAGCGGCCTCTACTAAGTTCGCTGATTGTGTCATAAACATCACGCGGGTACTTAAATAAACATAAGGATAGAGGGCAAAACCAAGAATAAGAATGGCGCCTGGCATAGAGCGCACATCAGGCAAGCGGAACTGTCGTGGCGAGGTATAACCTAAGATATCACGGATTAAGGATTGGATTGGGCCTAGTGGATGCATCAGATCCAGGTAGGCAAAGGCCATAATATAGGTGGGCACTGCTAAGGGTAATAACAAAGCCCATAAAAGTACTTTGCGTGTGGGAAAGTCAAAAGCTGAGGTTAGCCAAGCGCTACCCGCACCGAGTAAGCCGACGACGATAGCCACACCGAGCAATAAAATTAGGGTGTTCAGCGTAGCTTGTGGAATAACGTATTGTAAAAGATTATGCCAATGCTCAAAGTTACCTGTAGTAGCGAGAATCAGTAATGTAGCTACAGGAGCAATCACGCAAAGGGTAAAGAACCAAGCTAAGCTTTTCCATCGCGTCCATTTGTTATGCTTTTCTAAGCGAGGGACAGTCATAATGCCTTAATTGGACCAAACAAAATATAAATTATAAAAACAAAAAAGAGAGGGTTTAAATAAACCCCCTCAATTGTAATCAATCACAGCGATGCTTAGTTGTCAAAACCAACTTTGTCGACTAATTCACTGGCTGCTTTGCGATTTTTGGCGACTTCTGTCATCGGTAGTTTGTCTGCTTTAAACTCACCGAATGAGGCAACGATAGGGTCTAATTCAACACCAGCCACCACAGGATATTCATAATTGGTTTTAGCGTACATCGATTGAGCTGAGTCGCTGACTAAATACTCTAATAATTTAATCGCGTTCTCTTTATTTGGCGAATGCTTTGCTACACTGGCGCCTGAAATATTTGCATGGGTGCCGCCATTCTCAATGCTAGAGAAGGTAGGGCGAATGACTTTAATGGCTTGGCCCCATTGATATTGTTCGCTACCTGGTTCAGCATTACGCATGCGGCCCACATAATAAGCATTAGCAATACCAATATCACAAATGCCTGCTAAGATATCACGCGCAACCTCACGGTCGCCACCTGCAGCCTTACGTGCTAAATTGGCTTTAACGCCTTTTAGCCATTCTTCAGTTTTCTCCGCGCCGTTATGGGCGATAAGCGCAGCAAACAGACTGATATTGTAGGGGTGTTGGCCAGAGCGAATGCAGACTTTACCTTTCCATTTCGGATCGGCTAAGTCTTCATAATGAAAGCTATCTAAGTCGAGATCTTTGGCTGCATAAAGTACACGGTCACGTAACGACAGTGCATACCATTGACCATCAGTGCCACGATATTGTTCTGGGATACGCTCGTTAAGAACTTTATTATCAATCGATTGGGTTAAGCCCTTATCAACTAATTCGGTTAAGCGGCCAATGTCTACAGTCATTAAAATATCCGCTGGAGATTTGGCGCCTTCTGTGGCAACGCGTTCAGCTAAGCCATCTTTAACGAAGACGGTGTTTGCTTTAATGCCCGTGTCTTTGGTAAATTGTTCAAGAATAGGGGTGAGTAAACCTGGTTCACGCGTAGTGTAAATATTGACTTCATTATTTGCCGCTTGTGCTTGTAGACTAAATAGAAGAGCAGCTGCAGCGAAAACATTTTTTAAAGGAAATTTAGTATTCATAATGCCTTTGATAACTTAAATGAGAATTGTTCGCATTATAATATGATAAGTTTATTTACTATGCAAGAAAAAATTGTAATTTTTGCTGCCTTATCACTTGTGTTGCACACTGTGTTGTAAACAAGTTGATTCATCGCAGCGAAGTGCTGTTGCTTGAATGACGGTTGCAAGTCAAGATAGAAATAAAAACGTGAAAGACTGCAAGGTTTTATTGAGTGATAGGGTAGGCTTATAGTATCATTAGCATGAAATCAATGATGACCCCGTTACGGAGACTAAAATGACGAAACAAATTATTTTCACTGAGAATGCCCCTGCCGCAATTGGCCCATATTCACAAGGTATTGTGGCTCCAATTGGTAGTACGATGTATGTTTCTGGCCAAATCGGCTTAGATCCAGAAACCAGTGAATTAGTTTCAGACAATTTTGAAGAGCAAGTGCGTCAAGCATTTGCCAACTTAAGTAGTGTTGTATATGCCGCTGGTGGTACGCTTCACAATATTGTTAAGCTGACTTTATTTGTGACTGATTTGAATAATTTTGGCATTGCTAACTCGGTGATGTCTGAATTAATTCCAGCACCATTCCCAGCGCGCTCTACCATTGAAGTATCTGGCTTACCAAAAGGTGCTCAGTTTGAAGTTGAGTGCATCATCGTTGTTTAAACGATGGTATGAATGCACACTCTACACCGAGCAAAACTGTCACCGAAAAGAAGTTTGAGGCGCTTGGCCTATTAAGTGATTTTGACTTTGCTCTTCATCTGCCCTTGCGTTATGAGGATGAGACCCAGATCCATAAGATCAGTCAAATCTATCCAGGAATGCAAGTACAGCTTGAAGGGGTGGTGCAGAATGTGCAAGTAAGTTATCGCCAGCGCAAGCAGCTAAGTGCTACTTTTAAAGATGAAAGTGGCAGCTTAGCGTTGCGCTGGATTCATTTTTACCCTAGCCAACAAAAACAACTAGAACAATCTGGCTTGGTACGTATTCGTGGTGAAGTGCGTGGCAGTGCGCAATGGGGATTTGAAATTATCCACCCTAAGTTAAGCAAAGCTGGGCAGAGTTTGGCTTCTACCTTAACGCCGATTTACCCGAGTACTGAAGGCCTAGCGCAGCCAAGTTTACGCAAGGCGATTACGGCTGCCTTATCACGCTTGTCGTTTATTGAGGACACAATTCCTGAGGCCTTACAAGAAAAGTATGCGCTGGCGAATTTCTCGCAAGCGATTCATTTCTTGCATAAGCCAGATAAACAAGTCGATTTATATGATTTGATGGAGCGCACGCACCCCGCTTGGGAGCGCGTCAAGTTTGATGAGTTATTGGCCCAGCAGATTGCGCTGCACATAGCGCGGCAAGCCCGCTCATCGATTCCCGCTCCGACGATTGATATCCAAAAGAAACGCTTATACGACGCGGTCCTTGCTCAGTTTGCTTTACCTCTAACGCAAGCACAGCAGCGCGTTATCGCTGAGATGAGTGCCGATTTACAACGTCCATTCCCTATGCATCGCCTATTACAAGGTGATGTGGGGAGCGGTAAAACAATTGTGGCGGCTTTACTAGCCAGTCTGGTGATTGAGAATGGTTTTCAGGTGGCGATTATGGCACCGACTGAAATCTTAGCTGAACAACATTTTATCAAGATGCAAAAATGGTTTGAACATCAAGATATTGGTATTGTTTGGCTATCAGGTAGTTTAAAAGCCAAGCAGAAACGCGAAGCACAAGAGGCTATCCAGACAGGTCAAGCGCAACTGATTGTTGGTACCCAAGCGCTTATCCAAAAAGGCGTTGAATTTAATAACTTAGGTTTGATGATCATTGATGAGCAACATCGCTTTGGTGTCGGTCAACGACTGAGCTTAAGTAAAAAGGGCGAGAGTTCAGTGCTCCATACTGAGCAAGTTCCACACCAATTAAGCATGAGCGCAACGCCAATTCCGCGTACTTTAGCGATGAGTTATCTGGCAGATTTGGACGTTGCTGTGATTGATGAGTTACCACCGGGACGGCAAAAGGTGCTGACTAAACTTATTAAAGATGGACGCAGGGATGAAATCTTAAATTTGGTACGTCAAGAATGTGTGGCTGGTCGTCAAGTGTATTGGGTCTGTCCTCTGGTAGAAGAAAGTGAAGCGCTACAATTGCAAACTGCAGTAGACACACATCAGACGCTAAGTGAAGAGTTACAAGGACTAGGCGTTGGTCTTTTGCATGGACGGATGACAGCAGCCGATAAGGCGCAAGTGATGCAAGATTTTGTTGAACATAAATTACATGTATTAGTGGCGACCACTGTCATTGAGGTGGGTGTTGATGTACCGAATGCATCCCTTATGATTATTGAGCATGCAGAGCGATTTGGTTTAGCACAATTGCATCAGTTACGTGGTCGGGTAGGGCGTGGTGTGGCGGCCTCGGTCTGTGTTTTGATGTATCAGGACCCACTATCGGAAACCGCGAAACATCGTCTAAAAGCCTTGTATGAAACCAATGACGGTTTTGAAATTGCGCGTCGTGACCTTGAGCAAAGGGGGCCTGGTGAGTTTTTAGGCTTGCGTCAATCGGGTGAGCAGATGTTACGCTTTGCCGATATCGATCGTGATAATGACTTGTTAGAGCAAGCTCGTGAAGCTGCTAGCATTATGTTGGAGCATTATCCACACGCCGCGCAAGCACATGTTCAGCGTTGGATGCGTGGTAGAGAAGACTATCTGCGTAGCTAATAGATTGCATCCTTATAGTTTTTATTTATAAGCTTAATAGGAATTTCCTAAGACGAATTCCTAAGTTTCATGTTTTTTTTTCAAATAAGCGTTAGAATTGACGGATTATTATTTGCCTGATCGAGGGAACCTTTGACACTCATCGAACTTAAATACATAATCGCTGTGGCGCGGGAACGTCACTTTGGTCGTGCTGCTGAGGCTTGTTTTGTCAGCCAACCGACCTTATCTGTAGCGATTAAAAAATTAGAAGAAGAATTAGGTGTATCAGTTTTTGAACGCGGTGGTTCAGAAGTTGGCATTACGCCTATTGGTGAAAGAATTGTTGCGCAAGCGCAGAAAGTTCTTGATGCGGCTGGTACGCTGAAAGAAATTGCTAGACAGGGGCATGATCCGCTTGATGGCGCTTTGCGTGTTGGGATTATTCATACGATTGGCCCATATCTCTTGCCTCGCTTGGTGCGCAAACAATTAGAGTTAACGCCGCAGATGCCTCTTATCTTGCAAGAAAATTTTACTGTGCGCTTACTTGAGTTACTGCGCTTGGGTGATATTGATTGTGCGATTATGGCATTGCCTTTACCAGATTCTGGACTTGAAGTGCTGAATTTGTACGAGGAAGATTTTGTTGTGGCGGTTCCGGCTAAGCATCCTTGGGCTAAAGAAGAGTTACTCGATGTTGAACAATTGAAGCTTGAAACTATGCTTTTATTAGGTAGTGGGCATTGTTTTCGCGACCAGGTGCTTGAAGTATGCCCTGAAATGTCGCGCTTTTCTGCCAGTACAGAAGGCATCCAACGCTCATTTGAAGGTTCTTCGCTAGAGACGATCCGTCATATGGTGGCAGCAGGTTTGGGTATTACATTGCTACCAAAGAGCTCAATACTTGAGTCAGCGGCGATGGACGATCAATTAGTTAAGTATATTGATTTGCAAGATCCTGTACCGAATCGACAAGTGGTCTTGGTGTGGCGTCGTAGCTTTACACGCTTACCAGCCATTGAGGCCTTAACGCAAGCGGTGCGTGAGTCTGGTGTGCGCGGCGTGCGATTTAATTAGTTAAGAAGTAAGCAATACAGCAATGAATGGCTCTCCTGGCTGTGGCTAGGAGAGTCATTCTTTATATGGGCTACTTACTTAAGCAAGGTATTCCTATCCTTGAGACATAGCTAGGCACGTCGTCATCTAATCTACATAAACCTAGCTAGTGTTTCAGAGCTATCCTTAGGACATAGTTTGAGTACGTCCTTATCTAGGCCAGGGGGCGATTAGAGGCAACTTTTAAAAATATCCAATAAAAGCTCATCAACAGGCTCGACTTGTTTTAGCGTCACATTAGCAAGGACGTCATCTGTTGTACTGTGTACATCATAAATCGCTTGCGGGGTGTTACGATCTACGCCAGGCACATAGCCCTCATATAAATTCACCGCTTTTTTGCGTAAACCTGCAGAAGGGTAATGGACTTGTAATTGTGCATAGACACATTGTGTAAAAACTTCAGGAATTTTGCTTGAAGTGGCGCTCAAGGTGGTTTTAAGGGCGCTTCGATTGTTAATTGTCGTGTTCGAACTATCGAGCGAAGTGCCTGCGCAGGCTGTTAATACAAGACTGGTTAAACTGAGGCTAATCAGGGTGGGGAATTTCATGGTGGATCCTTAGCTATAATTATTGGAGCAAATATGTATCGTCATGGATGCTTATAGAGCGGTTCGACTCGGCTTCGCGCTTCCACTGCAAATATGTCTTGTCATGGATGCATGACTCAATACGATGATAGGCATGTGCAATCGCTTACTGCGGCTTAATGTTGCTTAATGCTGTTTAATGCGTATGGTATCACCAATTTTAACAGCCTTATCTGTAAACCAACCTTGCTTGACCTCTAAGGCATACATGGCAGGTGCTGATGAACAGACTGAGGATAAGTCATGGGCTTGCATATCATGCAGGCTGACAATCTTACCGAATTCATCAATATAGGCAATTGACAGGGGGATATAAGTATTTTTCATCCAGAAACAGCGCTGCTGACTATCGGGAAAAACAAAAAGCATACCGTAGTTTTCTGGTAAATCAAAACGGAACATTAGGCCACGTGCACGACTTTCGTCGGTGGCGACGACTTCGGCATCAAGCTCAATTGAGCGGTTTGACTGAATAAGCTGTAAATGATGAATACTCGCCTGATAAGTACCGCTTTCAGCCTTTTGGATGAAAACTTGAGCAATGGCAGCCGATAAAGTAGGGGCTATGACGGTGCTCTCTGCATGGGCGCTTGAATGACTAAATAGTAAAGTCCCAAGTAAGGCTCCATTAAATAAACGACTTAAATAAACGAAAACCTTGCCAAGAATATTCATCCTTAACAAGGTTTTAATAAAGGTATTTGATGGTAAATTCACGCGACTGCCCTTAAGTAAACATACACAATATTCTACTATATGAATATGATTGTCAGAGTATGAATATGGCAATCTGCTTAAGTTCTGTATGATTAACTCACACTAGCTTCATAAGGAGCAAAGCGCGTAAATTTAAGCTTCTGTACTACCTTCATAAAGAGCAAAGTGCGTGAATTTAAGCTTCGGTAATGTTAAGTGCTTGCTTGCCTTTTGGGCCTTGAGCAATTTCAAAAGCGACTTTCTGACCCTCTTTAAGGGTTTTAAAGCCATTCATCTGAATTGCTGAAAAATGTGCAAATAAGTCTTCTCCACTCCCTTCTGGCGTAATAAAACCAAATCCTTTCGCATCATTGAACCATTTTACGGTACCTAATACTTTAGGATTTTCTGATGTAGTAACAACATTTTCTTCTGACATTCTAAAAACCTCAAATTAAAGCTAAACCAAAACCTATACCTGCTAAATTTCGCATGTCTATGAATTGCATACAATAAATTGGTATAGGCAAGTTTGATAATGAAGTTATATTGAGTAATAGTCAATACTTGAAATGGTTGTTTTGTGAGGAAAGCTAGATAAAAATCAAATAATCAGCATTTTTCGGCTAAAGTATAGTTTATTTGTCTTTAAAACCGGGTTTTACCCACCATATTGATAGCTATGTCACCATCGAGTACTACTTTACAAAAATCGCGCTCATCAACGCAATTAAAACCACCCCCTCGGTATCAGGTCGTCTTACTGAATGATGACTTTACACCAATGGATTTTGTCGTTGAGGTCTTAATGCGCTTTTTTAATAAGACGGCCCGTGAGGCGACGATTATTATGTTGCAGGTGCATAATATGGGTAAGGGTATCTGTGGGGTGTACACTAAAGATATAGCTGCCACCAAGGTAACAATGGTTATGCAATATGCACGTAGTCATCAACATCCTTTGTTATGTACTATGGAGCAAGCTCCTGAATAGCAGCGAGTATATGGAGAATAAATGTGATTTCGCATGAATTAGAAATGACTTTACAATTGGCTTTTGTAACCGCACGAGCACAACGTTTTGAGTTTTTAACAGTGGAGCAATTATTACTTGCTCTACTTGATAATGACTCAGCGGTGGAGGCTTTGAGGGCTTGTGAGGCTGATATTGACAAGCTGCGCGATACCTTGACGCATTTCGTCTCAGAAAACACGCCCATTATCGAAGGTGAGGATGATGTGGATACGCAGCCGACGCTAGGTTTTCAGCGCGTGGTTCAGCGTGCGGTCATGCATAGCTCGGATAAGAACGATGGTCGTGGTGCGAATGGTGCGAATGTATTGGTCTCTATCTTCTCTGAAAAAGACTCAAATGCGCTTTATTTCTTGGAAGAGCAGGGGATAACTCGCCTGAAAGTTGTTCAGTTCTTGGCTCATGGTGCGCCTAAACCTAAGGAAGCAACGGCAAGTAATGAGGCACAAACAACAGCGACAGTTGAGAGTGAGAAAAAGTCTGCTCTTGAGCAATATACGCAAGACTACAATCGCTTGGCAAATGAGGGCAAACTAGATCCCTTGATTGGCCGTGAAGACGAGTTAGAACGTGTTATCCAAGTCCTATGCCGTCGCCGCAAAAATAATCCCTTATTGGTGGGTGAGGCAGGCGTTGGTAAAACCGCGATTGCTGAAGGTCTTGCCTTGAAAATCATTAATAAGCAAGTGCCTGCCGTACTTGAGGATGCACAGGTGTTTGGCTTAGATATGGGCTCTCTCTTGGCGGGGACGAAGTATCGAGGTGATTTTGAGCAACGTCTTAAAGCGTTACTGAAAGAACTCGAAGACTTGCCTAATTCTATTCTTTTCGTGGATGAAATTCACACTGTAATTGGTGCGGGCTCCTCTTCAGGTAGTACGATGGATGCCTCGAATTTGCTGAAACCGAGTTTGTCTTCAGGTAAATTACGCTGTATGGGGGCAACAACCTATAAGGAATATCGTGGGATTTTTGAAAAAGACCACGCCTTGTCGCGTCGATTCCAGAAGATTGATGTGCCTGAGCCAAGTATTGCCGAGACTATTCTTATTCTTAAGGGCTTGAAATCGCGCTTTGAAGAGCATCATCAAGTGCGTTATTCGAATGTAGCGCTGGAAACTGCGGTAGAGTTATCAGCACGTTATATTAATGACCGCCACTTGCCCGATAAGGCCATTGATGTGATTGATGAGGCGGGGGCAGCGCAGCGCCTTTTACCTAAGTCAAAACAGAAGAAAGTTATCGGTAAGACAGAAATTGAGTCGATTGTTAGTAAGATTGCACGGATACCGCCTCAGACGGTTTCCACCGATGATATTAATAAATTAGCCACTTTGGAACGCGATCTAAAGACCATGGTTTTTGGTCAAGATGCGGCGATTTCTGCCTTAAGTGCGGTTATTAAAATGTCTCGCTCAGGTCTAGGTAAATTGGATAAGCCGATTGGGGCATTCTTGTTTTCTGGTCCAACAGGCGTAGGTAAAACTGAGGTGGCTAAACAGTTAGCGCAGATTACTGGGGTGGAATTAATTCGCTTTGATATGTCTGAATATATGGAACGACATGCGGTGTCACGCCTCATTGGTGCGCCCCCTGGCTACGTGGGCTTTGACCAAGGTGGTTTGTTGACAGAGCAGATTAATAAGCATCCACATGCGGTTCTTTTGCTCGATGAAATTGAAAAAGCGCATCCCGATATCTTTAATATCTTATTGCAAGTGATGGACCACGGTACCTTAACCGATAATAATGGTCGTAAAGCTGACTTTAGGAATGTGGTGATTATTATGACCACCAATGCGGGTGCACAGTTGCTAAACAGCAAGAGTATTGGCTTCCAAAATGAGCGCCAAGCAGGGGACGAGATGGTTGAAATTAAGCGTCTGTTTACACCTGAGTTCCGTAATCGTTTAGACGCCATTATTCCTTTTGCTGCCTTGAATAAGGATGTTATTCTGCGTGTTGTCGATAAGTTCTTGCTTGAACTTGAGCAGCAACTACAAGGCAAGCGTGTGGAAGTGGTGTTCACCGATGGATTACGCGCTCACTTGGCCCAGAAGGGCTTTGACCCTGTAATGGGTGCTCGTCCGATGCAACGCTTAATCCAGGATATGATTCGTAGCGCCTTGGCTGACGAGTTGTTATTCGGTAAACTTAGCAACGGTGGTTCGGTACGTGTTGATATCGATGAGAAGCAAGCGCTCAAACTTAGCTTCGGCGATACGCACACAAGCGATGAACAAGAAGACTCGCAGGATGCAGTGCCTGCAGAGTAGCTTTTGACTTATGTCGAATTTCACTCACATAAGTTCTTCACGGCGACCATTCGCTGGATTAAGTGTCGGTACTTGGTTAGTTCTCAGTTTGCTGAGCTTGTTCATGTTTATACTGGCGCAAAGCTTACCTCTGGTAAAAACTTCAATTTGGGGTTTCTGGGGTGAGCAGCGCCACTTCCTCAGCCTTATACAACAAAGCTATCAACAAGGCCATCAATGGATGGCTATATTGTCTTTGTCGATTGGCTTTATCATCCCTCTAAGCCTGTTGCTATTGCAAGCCTATTTGCTTTTAGGTTTGTACTTTAAGCAACTCTTAGCTGGTTTTGACGTGATACTTAAGTTGATTCGTTGGCTGAGTCCTTGGGGTATGGTGCCTGTGTTCTTTCTTGGCCTATTGGTTGCTTTAGTGAAAGTTGCGGATATGCGGACTGTGGATTTGCAATGGGGGATGCTGGCATATTCTTGCTTAGCGCTCTTGCTAATGGCTATGCAAGGATTAAGTGCAACGCGAATAGGGCAGCTGGCTGTGGCGCAGGGACTGGTTGATTCTCTTAACGATGTCACTCACTCTTCTTCGGCCTTACTGCCCTATGATCGTGCAATACGAGCCTACTTGGCCTACTTAATTCCGATTTTTCTTGCTATTGCTTTAGTCTGTCTATTCCTCGCTAATGCGCATCCTATGATGCAGATCAGTACCTTATTAAGTTCACAAAACTATACTTTATGGCAGGGTGTGGTGAACTTGTGGCGAGCACAAATGCCATTTTTGGCGGTTTTAATTTTTACGGTCAGCCTCTTATTGCCGCTACTAAAGATTGTGGTACTCAGTGTCTTATATTGGCTGGTACAAAGTGGGAATATACGGGGCAGGCGGCAAATTGTTTGGTATAAAGTCTTAAAGCTAAGTGCACAATGGTCAATGCTAGACGTGATCGTTGTTTTGTTACTAGGTGTCTTATTAAATTTTGGTTTTTTATTAAGTGTTAAACCCTTAGAAGGTACATTGTATTACACCTTAATGGTGGTCTTTACTGTATTGGCTAGTGTATGCTTTTCGGTGGATCCGCGTGCAGGTGAGCGGGGGCGTGCCTAGGTCCGATCGTCTTGATTGGATAATGCATATTTAAACTCAAGGTTTTCTAGAAAGTTTAAAAAAGATGTTGCTTAAAATTTAACCATTAGAGCAAGGATACGTGGCAAGTGATCTACATCAATACCTGGAAGATTTCGCCTGAGACTTATACTCATATGTGTGGATTTAAGCCAAAAATTTGTAGTTTGCTTTAGAATAATAGGATTACTGATTTTGGTCTATTGGATAAGAACATGAAAAAAAGTCTTTTGCATTCTTGTTTACTAGCAGCAACGTTGATGCCAAGTTTGGCGCTAGCGGATATTGTTGTTGGCATTAATTTATCATCAACGGGCCCAGCTGCGGCTATTGGTATTCAATCGCAGAATGCAATTCATCTATGGCCAGATACTTTAGGGGGCGAGAAGGCTCGCTATATAGTCATGGACGATGCCACGGATGTGAGTAAGTCGGTGAAGAATGCTCGTAAACTCACTTTAGAAGATAAAGTTGACTTAATGGTTGGGCCGAATTTAACCGCCTCAGCTTTAGCTATATTAGACGTATTGAAAGAAACAGAGACACCGATGATTGCTTTGGCGGCATCGGCGGCAATTGTTGAGCCAGTTGATGATCCTGGTCGTCGTTGGATGTATAAGATGCCGCAGAACGATAGTCTGATGGCACAAGTGTTAGTCGATGAGATGGTCAAGAAAGGCATCAAGAAAATTGGTTTTATTGGCTATGCAGACTCTTATGGTGAGAACTGGTGGAATGAATTCACTAAATTAGCAGAGGGTAAGGTTGAGGTGCTCATTCGCGAGTCATACCAACGCACGGATACCACCGTTGTTGGTCAAGTGATGAAATTAATCGCGGCACAACCCGATGCGATTTTAATTGCGGGCGCTGGTACACCAGCGGTATTGCCGCAACGCACACTGAAAGACCGAGGCTATAATGGTGTCGTTTACCAGACTCATGGCATTGGTACTTTAGAGTTCTTACAAGTTGGCGGGAAGGTCGTGGAGGGTACTTTATTCCCAACTGGACCAGGTGTAGTCGCTCGCGGTTTACCTGACGATAATCCAGTCAAGAAAGTCGCTATGGACTTTACCGAAAAATACGAAGCGAAGTATGGCGCAAATAGTGCTACTCAGTTCGCGGGTGATGCCTATGGGGCATGGATGGTGGCAGATCAAGCCGTCGAGCGTGCACTTAAAACTGGCGCTAAACCTGGTACGGTAGAGTTTCGTCGTGCCTTACGCGATTCAATTGAACAGACCAGTGAATTAGTGGTTCCGAATGGCGTCTTGAATATTACGCCTAAAGACCACCAAGGGTTTGATGCACGTGCGGCTGTTATGGGACAGATCAAGGACGGTAAGTTTCAGTACGCAGATAATTAAACTGCTAGCTTGTCTTGATATCACTGCGTCTGTCGAAGCTTTCGCAAGGGGCAGACTAGTTCTTGGATTGTATCGGTATCATTGAAGGCGTTGGTGCAGACAAATATTGAAGGATGTTGATACAGACAAACTTCAGCAGAAAGTAAGTTTGGTATTGAGTTATATGAAAAGACGCTGGATAGAATGAGTTTTCATTGCTATCCAGCGTCTTTTTTATCAAAATTTGTCGTAAAACCTTGTCCTGAAAAATCCTTCGCTCCTTCCGTTAAGGCGGGTAGGATGTCAATACTTATTAATTTAAAGCTTCTCACAAGAGGTATGGAGTTAAGTACGTCACTCTAGAATCTTGTTTGTTTATGGGGTCGAAGAATTGTTCTTTGACCCCAGACCGCTATACGGACTTAGTCAATACGAGCGTTCGATAATTCAACGATTTCTTTATATTTATCGTATTCTTTTTTGGCAAAATCAGCAAAGTCTTGAGCGCTACCAGGTTCTAAATCAGAACCCATGGCACGTAATTGCTCTTGTACCTTAGGATCTTTCATTGCTTGTGCATAGACCGCATTAAGCTTAGTAATGATGGGTTCTGGCGTGCCTGCTGGCGCAACAATACCAAACCATGTACCAATATCAAAATCGTCCACGCCGGCTTCTTGCAAAGTGCTGACATCAGGCAAGAACTTACTGCGCTTCGCAGTTGTCACTGCTAATGCTTTCACTTTGCCTGATTCGATAAGTGTCTGTGCTGATGCTAGGTTATCAAACATTAACTGTGTTTCATTCGCTAAGAGTGATAACTTGGCAGGGTTAGCACCTTGATAGGGGACGTGAACCATGCTGATGACGAGTTTGTTTTTGAGAAGTTCACCTGCTAAGTGACCGGCGCTACCATTACCGCCTGAGGCGTAGTTAAGCTTGCCAGGATTTGCTTTCATGTAGGCAAACAGGGCAGGTAGATCGTTAATATTATTCTCATCGGCAAATTCTTTATTTAATACCAAAACATTGGGCACATTAGACACTAAGAGTACTGGGGCAATGTCTTTGCTGGCATCAAATGGAATTTTGCTATAAAGCCAAGGATTAATGGCCATAGTCGCCACAGCACCCATAGCGATCGTATAGCCATCCTTACCAGAGCGAATCATGGTGTCAATGCCGATATTACCACCGGCACCGGCCTTATTATCAACGAAAATACGTTGGCCGAAATCCGTGTCTTGTACTTTATCGCTGAGTAGTCGAGCGGCCGCATCAAGTGGACCACCAGGAGAATAGGGAACGATAAACTGAACAGGCTTGCTTGGATAGTTCTCTACAGGTTCAGCTGCTTGTAGCGCTGGGTTCAGTAAAAAACTGGCACTTAAAACTAGGGCTAAGCTAAATGTCTTACGTAGTTTCATTGTGAATTCCCTTAATTAAAAGAAAGAAATTAAATAAAAAAAGACAGTGAAATTAATAACGACCTGCGCTAAGAAAAAATCAATTACGAGATTCGCAAAATATTAATTACGACCTGTACA
>JAUNUI010000032.1 GCA_030538255.1 Pelistega sp.
AACTCTCTTACACCTTGACCGATGCGGCAGGGAATGAAAGCGCGAAGAGTGATCCAATCGTCTTCTCTGTGGATGCGACAGCGCCCGATGCGCCTATAGTAAACCCGAGCAACGGTAAAATTGTCAGTGGTAAGGCAGAGCCAGGTGGCACAGTAACGGTGACCTTGCCAGACAACACAAGCAAAGAAGTATCAGTGGGCGAGGACGGCAAATGGAGTGTGACTTTAGATACACCATTGACTGATGGTCAAGAAGTGAAAGTGACAGCTTCCGATGCAGCTGGCAATACCTCTGCACCAACCCCAGTTATTGTAGATGCAAGCCCACCTAATAGCCCAACGCTTGTGGCTAAGGAAGGTGGCGTGACTGTCACCCCAGCAGTTGATACCGATAAGGTGGTGGTGAAATATACTGATGATTCTGGTGCAGAGAAAGAAGTGGTGGCCAATAAAGACACTGAAGACAACTGGACGTTGGCGGATGGTACCCCAGCGGGCGTGACGATTGATGCGACGACTGGGGCGATTAGCTTCCCTGCGGCGCAGATTGATGCGACCCAAGGTGCCACAGCGGTGGGCAGTGATAATGCGGGCAATAATAGTGAACCTGGCGTCTTGCCTGCAGATGCAACACCACCCAATGCGCCGGTCCTAACCGAAGTTGGTTCAGGCGCTGATGTTGGCGCGCTGAAAGTTGTCTTCGATAAAGCTGGTAGTGACAAAGTCGTCGTGAGTTATAAAGATGATGCAGGTGCAGATGTCGCCCTAGTAGCCACTAAAGATGCTAGCGGTAATTGGTCATTAGTCGACGCCCCAACAGGGATCACGATTGATTCAACGGCAGGCCTTATTAGCATTCCAGCCAATCAAATCAATCCTCTCCAAGGGGCTAAGGCTGTAGCTAGTGACAATGCAGGAAACACAAGTGAGGCTAAATTGCCTACTACGGGTACGCTATCGCTAGACAGCTTTACAGATACAGGTATTGGTGATGACCATATCTCTTATGATCATATCTTTAGCGTGAAGCATGAGGGAGCTCAAGCTGATACGACGGTAACTTATCAAGTCAGTACCGATGGTGGCACTAACTGGACAACAGTTGCGCTGAAAGATGGCCAGCCCGACTATTCTGCCTACCAATCTCCTGTATTTGTGTACAGAGCCACTGATGCAAGTCGCTTCACCTTAGATATTGGTAGCGATGGAACAGCAACACCGAATATTATTGTTGAAAAAGGTGCAGATGGTGTCTGGAAACTTGCGGAAGGCAGTAAGATTCTTCCTGGTGGCGCACAGATTAACCCTGCCACAGGGGCGGTGAGTATTCCTCAAGATGCCTTGCCACTTAACGCAGATGGCACTCCAAAAGTCACAGCAACGGGCGCTTCTCTTGATCCAGCAACGATTACCGCTTGGAACCAAGGAGATTATCAATTCCGTGTTGAGGTCAAAGATGCGGCTGGTAATTTGGCCTATACGACTATTGAAAAGGCGATTATTGAACCATCTACACCATCGCCTAAGGTATACATGGATGTGAGCTTAGAGGCTTATATTGGTGATTTGTTTATTGAGCCAGGTAAGGTTTCTGATGATGGCAAAGAAGAAGTGGCTGCTGGTGCAGGCATGCTTGATGGCTCGACCATGGTTCTGAGCTATACATTAACAGCGACGAATACGCCAACTACTTTAACGCTAACGAAGACAGCAGGCGTGTGGACACCATCAAGTACGCTTCCAACAGGATTCACCTTGGATACTGCTACAGGTAAAGTGGCGATTGAATCAGGCACTTTGGTGCAAGGTTCACCTGTCACTGTTACCGAAAACAATATCAATGGTAAATCATCGAGTGAAACTAATCGTGCTCCAGTATTGGCGAATGGTGCTCTCAATGATACCTGGAACAATACGATAGAGTCGAATAGCTTTGGCACACCAAGACCACCTGTTTCGACCACAGATAATGACTTTATCTTTATCTCTAAGAGTATTAATGGCTCAGGCCGTTTGGATGTTGGCGAAGGTAATGACTTTGTTGCGGTGGGTAGCCCAGCCACGGCGAATGGTGGTGTGCAAAATGGTGGTCGTGTAACGATGGGTAACGGTGACGATACGCTTATTGTCTATGATCGTATTCGTACAGAATCAATTATAGACATGGGTGAAGGTAATAATCGACTTGAAGTTGGTAATATCCATAATAACTCACAAGTACGATTTGGCTCAGGGGATGATGTACTCTCGTTTATTGCTAAAAAAGATGACGAGCTGCGTGCGTTTTTCGACTATGGTTCGAGTAACAACACGAATGGTCAAGAGCAAGTGAATATGGGCAATGGTGATAATCTGGTCAAAACCACCGATAGTTATGGGGTGAAATTTGTAGTAGGCACCATCAAATCGGGCTCTGGCGATGATACTTTCGACTTACAGAACGCGCAGTGGGAAGGCGGTGGCATGTACATGTTTACAGGCGCTGGTAATGATAGTGTGCATCTAGGCAGAATGACGAGTGGTACGATTAATCTAGAGGATGGCAATGACATCTTTAAGATTAGTGGAGATACAACGTTTGACTATCGTTTTGTCACAGGTAATGCCAACGACATGGGTCAATTTAATGGTGGTACCGTCAATTTGGGCAATGGTGACGACACTATAATTCTTGGCGATAAAGCCAAGATGGGTGGCGGTACCATGAATTTAGACGCAGGTAATGATGTGGTCGAATTACATGCAGGCGCTGTATTAACGGGTGGTCGGATTAATGGCGGTCTTGGTTACGATAGCTTCAAATTTGAAGGTTCAGGTCAGACGGTTAATTTGGACCGTTTCCGCGATTTTGAGGAAATTGACCTTACTGGAACGGGTAATAACACCTTAACAAACGTGTCAAGCAGTCTAATAGGAGCGGCTAATAACGGCTCTATGTTAACGCCAGATGGTTCGGCAACAGCAGTAAATGCCTTAATTATTAAAGGTGATGTAGGTGACCGAGCTGACCTCTGGACGACCACTTCATCGGGTCAAGTGACTTATGAAGGCAACACCTACAATGTCTATACCTCAGGCACCAACCAAGCTTGGGTACAGGATGGCGTTGAGGTTTTCTAATTAGGAGAGTGTTGTTATATAAGCAGTAAGCCTATATTACACGTATAGGAATCAAGACCGCAAAAGGCCTTGGTGATTGCCCCTAAAGCTTGGAGTATTAAACCAGGTTTTTGGGGCATTTTTAATTCTTTTTAACAGGACCATTCCAATAGCTTTTATGTATATGCTTATAAGCAAAACATATAAAGATTGCGCTCTTTATAATCTAAAATCTCATGATATCCCTTTTGAAATATCGTCTCGTTATAAGCTTGTGAGGCGATATTTTTATTCACTGTGCAAAGACAGTGACATTCCTCACAAGAGAACAATAATATGACGACTAAGAACAATGGCCTATTAGCGCTAGAAGCGCGCCTAAAAGAAGAACTCTCCTTACTGGAATTACCTGCTAAAGACTGGGTGCCTGGGCGCACGCTTGATGGGCACGTGCTAGTAGATGTAGCGATTATTGGTGGTGGTATGGCGGGTTTAACCGTAGCCACGGCCTTAAAGCACCTAGGCATTAAGGCTCAGGTCTATGATCGCTCGCCTGCGGGGTTTGAAGGACCTTGGGCAACGACGGCACGTATGGACACCTTGCGTTCACCTAAACAATTAACGGGTCCTGCTTTAGGGATTCCATCGCTGACGTTCAGAGCCTGGTTTGAAGCGCAATTTGGCCAAGAAGCCTGGCAAGAATTGGATAAGATCCCACGCCTACAGTGGATGGACTATCTACGTTGGTATCGCCAAGTGATGCAAGTGAATGTGCTGAATGAGCATGCAGTTGAACGTGTTGAATTGCACCCTGAGGGGCATTTAATTCTCACCATCCGTAACCATGAGACAACACTGCAAGTTATTGCGCGTCGCTTAATTCTGGCCACGGGTCGTGATGGTCTAGGTGGTCCTTCAGTGCCGAGTTTCGCTTTAGATATTCCACGTCACTTATGGGCCCATTCGGCTGATGTTTATGATTATTCAAGCCTGAAGGGCAAGCGTGTAGGCGTGATTGGTGCGGGTGCTTCAGCCATGGATAGTGCGGGTACTGCACTTGAGAGTGGTGCAGCTAGTGTCGATTTACTGATTCGCCGTAATGATATTCCACGCATTAATAAAGGTAAGGGAGCAGGCAGCCCTGGCTTAACCCATGGCTATGCACAATTATCTGACGAATGGAAATGGCGCTTTCGCCATTACATCAATGTACAGCAGGTGCCACCTCCTAAGGGCAGTACTTTACGCGTCTCACAACATCCAAATGCTTACTTTAACCAAGGCTGTTCAATTGATAAGGTTGAGGTGAATGGTGATGTATTAAATGTGCATACCCCTAAGGGAGTGTTTACCTTAGATTTCTTGTTCTTTGCCACCGGTTTTAAAATTGATTGGCAGTTACGTCCCGAGTATGCCAGTTTCTCTTCGCTCGTTCGCACTTGGGCTGAGCGTTATCAAGCTCCTCCTGGTGAGGAAGATGCTGAGTTATCAGCCTGTCCTGATCTTGGCGCGAACTTTGAGTTCCAAGCTAAGCCGGGCGTGGATGCACCAGGCATTGCGAATATTTATTGTTTTAGTTACCCTGCGGTGGCTTCACATGGTACTGTGTCAGGTGATATTCCCGCCATTTCTGATGGGGCTAAAGCGATTGCTCAAGGCATTGCAGCCTCCTTATTTAATGAGGATGTCGCTTACCATTATGCGCAGTTGCAAGCGTTTGCCGAGCCTGAGTTAGACGGTGACGAATGGGTGCCTGCAGCACCACCACAAGATCGAGAGCATGAATGACAGCGTGGTTATTTAAACGCGTCTTACAAGCGATCCTCATCGTCTTGTTAATGAGCGTGATTGTCTTTGTTGGTTTGCATGCGATTGGCAATCCAATTGATATCTTGATTGGTCCCGATGCGGACCAACGCGATCGTGCGGCCTTAATTGCCCAACTTGGTCTGGATCAACCAATTTGGCAACAGTACTTACGCTTCTTATATTCAGCGATTCAAGGGGACTTGGGCAAGAGCTTTGTCTTTAATCAACCCGCGCTAGATTTAGTCTTACAACGCTTGCCGGCGACCATAGAGTTAGCATTTGGCGCTTTATTTATCGCCATTATTCTCGGTGTCCCACTGGGTTTATTGGCAGGTCTTTCGCCCAATAGCTTCCTGTCGCGAGCGATTATGACCGGCAGTATTCTCGGCTTCTCTCTACCAACCTTTTGGATTGGCTTGGTGCTGATCATGATGTTCAGTGTGACTTTGGGGTGGTTGCCTTCAAGTGGTCGCGGCGAGACGGTTGAAGTCTTTGGTATGCAATGGTCTTTCTTGACGGCTAACGGCCTGTACCACTTAATTTTGCCCGCTTTTAACTTGGCGCTGTTTAAGGTATCCTTGGTGATTCGCCTCACCAGTGCAGGAGTGGCTGAGGTTTTACCGCAAGACTACATTAAGTTTGCCCGCGCTAAGGGTCTCTCTTCAACGCGCATCGTTGTGGTTCATGTCTTACGTAATATTATGATTCCCTTGACCACTGTGTTAGGTCTTGAGTTAGGCTCAACCATTGCGGGTGCTGTTGTGACTGAGAGTATTTTCTCCTGGCCAGGGGCGGGTAAACTCATCTTAGATAGTATCAATGGTCTGGATAGGCCGGTCATCTTGGCCTATCTGATTATTATTGTCTGTGTCTTTGTGACGATTAATCTCTTGGTGGATATTGCTTACCGTCTGTTGGACCCGCGCGTCCGTCTAGGGAGGTCATAATGACAAATAAGACCTCAGACAAGACATTCAATCAGCGCTCAGATGCTGTTACTGACAATGTTTTAGACAAGAGCGGGAATGTGTCAGTGAATGCTAGCGCCATAGAGAACATTAAGCCTGCACTAGGTCATATGGACAGTAGCAATAGCGCAGCTATTCAGGTGCCGCCAGCTTCACCTAAAGCCTCCTTAATTAAGGAATGGATAGCCGCCTACTTTTCTTCAAAGCTCGCTACCTTCGGTTTTATTCTGGCTCTGCTCTTAGCGCTATTAGCTATTTTCGCGCCTTGGATTACACCACAAAACCCTTACGATCTCTTGCAGCTTGATATCCTTGATTCGCGCCTACCCCCAGGAAGCGAGAATGGCATGGCCACCTTCACCTATTGGTTGGGCACCGATGGTCAGGGGCGTGATTTATATTCAGCGATTTTATACGGTTTACGTATCAGCTTATTAGTGGGTTTGGGCTCAGCGATTATTGCGGGCACAATTGGCACGATTGTTGGCGTGGCCTCGGCATTTTTTGGTGGGCGCGTTGATGCATTTATTATGCGTATTGTCGACTTAATGCTGTCATTTCCCTCAATTCTCGTGGCCATGATGATTCTGGCTTTCTTGGGAAAAGGCATTAGTAATGTGATTTTAACCTTGGTCATTCTGGAGTGGGCTTATTATGCCCGCACAGCGCGAGGTCAAGCGCTGGCGGAACGCCAAAAAGAATATGTTGAAGCGGCAATCAATCTGGATATTCCTAAATGGCGCTTAATGTTGATTCATATTCTGCCCAATTGCTTGCCGCCATTAATGGTGATTGCCATGCTGCAAGTGGCGCGTGCAATTACACTGGAAGCGACCATGAGTTTCTTAGGTCTTGGTGTGCCAGTGACCGAACCCTCGTTAGGTTTATTGATTTCTAATGGCTACCAATATATGTTGTCGGGACAGTATTGGATTAGCGTATTTCCAGGTTTGGCCTTGTTATTCACGATTTTCTCCTTGAACTTAGTGAGCGATCAACTGCGTGCTGTATTTAATCCTCGGGGGTATAAATAATGAGCTCTCGTTTATTAGAAGTGCGCAATCTTAAGACGCAATTTATGACCAAAGATGGCCCCATCAATGCGGTTAATAATGTGTCGCTCAGCTTAGAAAAAGGCAAGGTACTCGGTCTGGTTGGCGAATCAGGCTCAGGCAAATCGGTCACCGGCTTTTCCATTATGGGCTTAATTGACGAGCCTGGTCGTATCGTTGATGGCGAGATCTTGTACCAAGGTCAAGACCTACGTAAATTATCAGCTAAGCAGATGCGTGAGTTACGGGGTAATCGGATTGCCATGATTTTCCAAGACCCAATGATGACGCTGAATCCCGTCTTGCGCATTGATACGCAGATGGTGGAGACGCTAAGAGCCCATGAGAAGATCAGTCATCAGGCAGCGTGGGAGCGTGCGCGTGATACCTTGGGACAGATGGGGATTGCCAGTCCTGAGTCACGCTTGAAAGCCTATCCGCATCAGTTATCAGGCGGTATGCGTCAGCGCGTAGCGATTGCGATTGCGCTCTTACTTCGTCCAGATTTGATTATTGCTGATGAACCGACAACGGCTTTAGACGTGACGATTCAGGCGCAGATTCTGTCTGAAGTACAGAACCTATCACGCGAGTATGGTACGGCTTTGATTTGGATTACCCATGACTTATCGGTGGTATCAGGTTTAGCGGATGATTTAGCGGTGATGTATGCGGGGCAGATTGTCGAATCAGGCAGTGTGGATGAGGTCTTGGACACGCCAGCCCATCCCTATACCCAGGGTTTAATTCAAAGCTTGCCGATCAATAATGTACGCGGTCAGCGCTTAGCGCAGATTCCAGGGATGACACCGAGTTTATTAAGTTTGCCGCCAGGCTGTGCATTCTCGGCGCGTTGCATTCGCGTCTCGCCTAATTGCTCGCAGCCCCCACAGCTCAACAAGATTGAGGGTGAACACGCAGTTCGTTGCTTCTATCCTAATCTTTACAATTCATATATAAAGGAGTCAATCTAATGGTCGACACGCCTTTATTAAAACTTGAGAATATTTCCAAACGATTTGGTGAAAAAAGGTCGAGCCTTGCTAATCGCTATTTGCAAAAAGTCCACCTTGCTAAAGCCCCGCAGGTCACTGCTGCAGTTAATAATGTCAGCTTAGATATTTTTAAGGGTGAAGTAGTGGGCTTGGTCGGTGAATCGGGTTGCGGTAAGTCTACGCTTGGACGAATTGCCGCTGGCATTTTGCCCGCTACCGAAGGCATTGTGAGTATTGAGGGTAAGCCGATTGCAAGTATGAGCAAGCAAGAGATTAGCGCAGCACACTTGAAGATTCAGATGATCTTTCAAGACCCTTATGCCAGTCTAAACCCACGCTTGCGAGTCACGGATATTGTTGGTGAGTCACCATATATCCATGGTTTAGTGGATAAGAAGAATCTTGATGCCTATGTCTCTGAGCAACTGGAACGAGCGGGCTTAAGCGCGACCTTGCGTAATCGCTTTCCGCATCAGTTCAGCGGTGGTCAGCGTCAACGTATTGGGATTGCACGTGCTCTAGCCGTGCAACCGGAGATGCTGGTCTGCGATGAAGCGGTGGCTGCATTAGATGTATCGATTCAAGCACAGATTCTCAATTTATTTATGGACTTACGCGAGCAGTTGGGTCTGACTTACTTGTTTATTAGCCATGATTTAAGCGTGGTTGAGCATCTCTCTGATCGTGTAGTGATTATGTATCTGGGCCAGATTATTGAAAGTGCACCCGTAGAAGAAATCTTTCAAAGAGCAAACCATCCATACACCCAGGCTTTATTGGCCGAAGTGCCGAAGATGAATGAACGTAAGCGCGTCTTCGCCTCCTTAAAAGGCGAGATGCCGAGTCCCTTAAAACCACCTTCTGGCTGTCATTTTCATCCACGCTGTCCCTATGCGATGGAGCGATGTCGTGTCGAAGCCCCTAAATTTAAAGAAATCGCAATTAAGCATATGAGTGCTTGTCACTTAAATGATCAGCCTTAAATCACTATTACTCTTAAAGCTTTCTCGTAAAGAGCTTCTGTTCGAACCTAAGTTTTAACAACTTTACCTTGAATGAATCATTTTATAGCGACGGCATTAAAGAGACAGTTCTAAAATTTAACTTTAAATAATTAGCTTTTAAAATACCTATCTATTCACCTAGAGTGAGGAGTTTGAAATGAAAAAACACTTATTAACATTATTAGCCTCAAGCCTATTGGCTGCAGGTAGCTTAGCTCATGCAGAAGAGTTAAAAATTGCTTTCGCTGATAATTTATCGTCTTTAGACCCCCAGCTGAATAACTTTGCAGGTGACCGTTCAGCAGGCTTGTTCTTCTTTGATATGCTGGTGAGTAATTACTATAATAAATTACTGCCTGGCTTGGCGACTGAGTGGAAGAATGTGGATCCGACGACCTGGGAATTCACCTTGCGTCCAGACGTGAAATGGAGCGATGGTCAACCATTCACCGCTGAAGACGTGGTGTTTTCAATTGAGCGTATTCGTAAGGTCCCAGGATCAGTAGCGCCTTTTACCAGTTACGTTCGTACGATTGAAAGCGTCAGCATCAAAGATCCACAAACCTTAGTTTTTAAAACCACCACGCCGAATCCAAGTCTACCGTTGAACTTAGCGTCGGTGCCTATCGTCAGCAAACACGGCACGGAAAATGCCAGTAGCGAAGATTTCAACTCTGGCAAAGCCTTAATTGGTACCGGTCCTTATAATTTAGTTTCATTCACACCAGGCGACCGCTTTGTTGCGCAAGCGAATCCGAACTATTGGGGTGAGAAAGTCATTTGGGATAAGGTGGATTATAAATACACAGCGAATGCAGCATCACGTACGGCCGCCTTATTGGCCGGTGACGTTGATGTGATTGATAAAGTATCGGTTTCAGACTTAGCGAAGTTACAGAGCGAGCCTAAGGTCAGTGTGTTTGCCTACAACGGTCTACGCGCGATGATTTTGCAACCGAGCTTTAATCCAGCACCAAGCAAGTTTATTACCGATGCAAGCGGTAAGCCACTTGAGAAAAACCCACTCTTAGATGTGCGTGTTCGTAAAGCCTTGTCACTCGCGATTAATCGTGATGCGATTGCTGACCGTATCTTGCAAGGTGGCGTGACGGTAGCCAACCAATGGATGCCAGATGGTTCAATCGGTTATAACCCAGAGATTAAGAACATTGCTTTTGATGCGGAGCAAGCTAAAGCCTTGTTAGCCGAAGCAGGTTATCCTGATGGCTTTAACTTAAGCGTGCATGTACCAACCGATCGCTACCCATTAGCCCCTGAGACGATTCAAGCCGTGGCCCAATTCTGGACGCGTATCGGCGTGAAGACTAGTGTTGAGGTGGTGCCTTGGGCCGTTTATTCAGGTGCTGCCAATAAGAATGAATACGCCATGTCTGTGATTGCTTGGGGTAATGGTACCGGTGAGGCTAGCTATGCCATGGTAAGTATCCTTGCGACGAATAATCCTGATAAGGGCATGGGCGCTTCTAACTGGGGTCGTTATAGCAATGCGAAACATGATGAGTTGCTTGCACAGGTGACTGCCGAGTTTGATGATGCGAAGCGTGAAGAAATTATGCGTGAAGCTGCTACTGTGGTGATGGATGATGTGGGTATTATTCCATTGTTCCACTACAAGAACATCTGGGCCGCGAAGAAAGGTCTAGTGGTTAAGCCATTAAGCTCAGATCGCACAGTACCCGTGATGGTGACCAAAGAGTAAACACAAGCATAGTAACTACTCGTCGACCATGTCTGCGAGTAGTTCACTTAAGCGTAGTCATATTGCAAGCAACACGACGATCGATAATGTCAGGGTGATATTAATAGCTTGTCAATAGTTGTTGATAATTTATAGTTAAAGAGAAATGACGATGAGCCATGCTGGATTAAGCATTACACCTCTTGATGATTTAATTGATGTCCAACGCATTATTCGGATTGAAGGCTTAACAGTGGGTGAAAAAGTTACGGTGAGCACCTCAACCGTTCGCTCACAACTCAATGCTTGGCGCAGCCAGGCAAGCTTTGTAGCGGATGCACAAGGCGTGGTGGATTTGAGTCAGCAGGCTCCTGTCTCAGGTAGTTATCAGGGTGTTAGTAGCATGGGCTTGATTTGGTCGCAAGAGCCTAGCGACCCAAGCGCTGCGGTGGTCTTTCCTGATAATGTTCTGGATGCCTTAGTCACTACGATTGAGGTCCAAACTCAGAGCCAAGGCCTACTTAAGGGAACGCTTATCCAACGCCTAGCGCGTAAAGGCGTGCAACGAATTGAGGTACGAGAAGAGGGCCTAGTTGGCACCTTATTCTTACCTGAGGGTGAAGGTCCCTGGCCAGCAGTGATGATTCTTAATGGCTCTGGTGGTGGGATTAATGAGCCACGTGCTGCTCTCTACGCCTCTCATGGTTATATGGCATTTGCCTTGGCTTATTTTAAAGCACCAGGTTTATCGGACTATATTTCGAATACCCCACTTGAGTACTTTAAACAGGGTCTCGATTGGTTACGTCGCGAGCATAAACCTTATAAGAATTTTGTCGCGCTGAATGGCCAATCACGTGGTGGCGAATTGGTACTCTTATTGGCGAGCCTTTTTCCTAAAGATGTCTCAGCGGTTGTGGCCTATGTGCCAGGAGCCGTGGTGCATAGTGGTCAGAATGCGGCCGATCCTGCGGTCGGTAGAGAAGGGCCCGCTTGGTTGCTGAATGGCGAACCATTAACTCATGTCTGGCAAGACAATAAGACCGCCACATGGGCGCCTTTTGACGAGGGGCCGGCGCCACATCGTCATGAGAAAGCCATCCTCACTGCTTTGCAGGATCAGGATGCGGTGGCACGTGCACGGATTCAGGTTGAGAAGATTCAAGCGCCGATTATTATGCTCTCGGGCACTGACGATGGCTCTTGGCCTTCTAGCTTATATAGCCAGATGGTTTATGAGAAGTTGCAGGAAGTGGGTTTTGCCTATGATGTGCAATGGGTTGATACACCTGATGCAGGCCATAGCGTTATCTTCCCCTATGTGCCGACAACTCAACTGAGCTATACGCATCCAGTGTCTAAGCGTATCAGTACTTCAGGTGGCAGAGCAGATAGGAATGCCTTATCGGATGAAGATAGCTGGAATACAATTAAGCCCTTCTTGCAAAAAGCCGTCGCTGAGCATAATGAACTTAAGTAAAGCGCAATAATTAGCAAGAAACTATTTGAAATTTAAATTAAAGTGAGTGATATCCAATGAGCAATCATGACAGTACTGATTTAATCGATGCCTTATTACGATTAGAGCCGAGTAGCACAACATACCAAGCTCGGCACTTTAGAGATAAAGTGGTGCGCGGTACACAAGATAGTTACGAGGCTATCTTCAGTGATAAAGTGAATTTGAACCTAGCGTGGCGTTATTTTGTCGCCGTCTATGCCTGCCACTTGTCTAAGGCCACTGAGCTTGAGCAGCACTATGTGACTCAAGCTAAAGCCCAGGGCATTAGCGATGCATGGTTAAGCGCTGTGCAGCAAGGTCAGCTAGAGACGATTGATAATGCACAGCTTAAAGCTATCTTAGACTTTACCGCTAAGCTGATTGTGAAGCCTGTTGAGGGTGATCAGGATGCTATCTTAAGCTTAAAAGAAGCGGGTATTAGTACCCCCGATATCGTGGCACTTGGTCAATTAATCGCTTTTCTATCCTATCAAGTACGCCTATTCGCCGGCTTGAAAGCTATACAAGCACTGGAACAAGGGGATGTTGAGGGTATAAGCGTGAGCGAAGCAATTGAGAGCCAGGCCAGTGCAGAAGCGAAGCCTCTGATTGACGCCGCCATCAAGATTAAGGGCTTTACCAATGAAACGCTTGGTTGGAAAGCGTGGTTAGATGTTGTGGATGTTGAGCGTGCGACGGCAGCTCAGATTGAGGTTTTGGAGGCCAGTCACCCACAAGCCAAGACATCGGACTACTACCTGCTCTTAGTCCATGAGCCAGAGATTCTGAATCATCGCTCGACCACCTATAATGCGATTATGTATGCACCAGGTGGTCTCAATCGTGCGGACCGTGAATTAGGTGCGCTCACTGTCTCACGTATTAATGGTTGCGTGTATTGTGCCTCAGTGCATGCGCAACGCTTTGAGCAATTAGCCAAGCGTAATCAGATTGTTGCCGATGTGTTTACTGATCCAGCCAGCGCGGGGGATAATGCGCGTGATAAGGCGATTATCGAATTAGCCACCAAGCTTACGGAAGCGCCTGAAGCTTTTGTGGCGGCGGATATTCAGCCACTGAAAAACTTAGGTCTTAATGAAAAAGAAATCTTAGACCTAATCCATTCTGTGGCCATCTTCGGCTGGGCGAATCGCTTAATGCTTAATTTAGGTGAACCAGTTTTTCCTTAAGCTTGCACCTGGATCGTCACAAGTTCAGGATTATCCGCTTGTTCAATAATTTGCTGAACCCGGTTTTGCCATAAGGTTGCAAAACTGACTCTGTTTAATGGCAATAACTAATGGTGTCTCAATTGAATATAGATGAGGATGAGAAGAACTTTGCTCTGATACAGGGCCTTATATCCGACTAATATGCTCAAGTATAAGGCGTGTAGAGTTAAAATCATTGAGAAGCCAGAACGAAAACATGGGTATTCAGTAGTTAGCTCTGTCGTCTAGATCGATAAAGCCTAGGCCTGATCTGTTTACACAGAACTGTGCAGTATAACTATGCCTGAGCAGTCTAATCTGTGCATCCAAGTTGATTGATTCGCTTGTGATGACGCTGCCTTAGCCGAGTACTGTTGCAAGCAGCCAAGCTAACACACCACTGCCGATGACCACTAACCAAGGCGGTAACTTCCACATCATCAGTGCCAATAGCGCCACAAGCGCTAGCGCAAAGTCTTGTGGTGCATGAATAGCACTGGTCCAAACAGGATCGTAAAAAGCTGCCACTAATAAACCAACTACCGCGGCATTAATACCTATCAAGGCTGTCTGCGTGCGTGGATAGCGACGTAATTGCTCCCAGAAGGGCAAGGTGCCAATCACCAATAAAAATGAAGGGATAAAGATAGCAAGCAAGGCCAGCATACCCCCTAGGAAGCCATTCGGTGCCATCGTAAATGAGGTCCCAAGAAAAGCGGCAAAAGTGAATAGCGGTCCAGGTACCGCTTGCGCAGCGCCATAGCCCGCTAAGAAGGCGTCATTATTGACCCAGCCATTCGGTACAACTTCGGCTTGTAAAAGAGGTAGCACAACGTGGCCGCCACCGAACACTAAGGAACCAGCACGATAGAAGGCATCAATAATGGCTAAGCTGGTATTGGGGAAATACCCTGCGCATAAAGGCAAAGCAATTAATAAAATTACAAATAGGCTTAAACATAGGGCTCCAACACGGCGGGTAAGAGGCAGTCGCAAGACTTCATGTGATTCAATTACTTTCGGTTTAAAGAAAGTGGTGCCGAATATAGCGGCTAATACAATCACCGTGACTTGAATCCAAGCCGATGGGAATAAGAGAATTAAGCTCGCAGCAATTACCGTAATCGTTGCGCGTAACGTACCAGCACTGAGTTGGCGCGCCATGCCCCAAATCGCTTGAGCAACGACAGCAACTGCGGCGACTTTTAAACCATGTAAGAAACCCGTTGGTATGAGTTCACTGTAATGACTAACACCCAAGGCAAATAGGATAAGGAGTAGGGCGGAAGGGAGTGTGAAACCGCACCACGCTGCCACCGCTCCCCAGAAACCAGAGCGTGATAAACCCAGAGCAATACCCACTTGGCTACTCGAAGGACCGGGCAAGAACTGACAGAGTGCGACCATATCGGCATAACTCTGCTCACTTAACCAGCGGCGGCGAGCAACAAACTCATCACGGAAATAGGCAAGGTGGGCAACAGGACCACCAAATGAGGTGAGGCCGAGACGTAGAAAAATTAAAAAAACTGCCCAAGGAGTGATATCAGTAGTGGTAGAGGTGGAATGTGAATCAATCATAAATACTTCAAACTAAAAATAAACTCTTAGGGGCCTTAACGAGAATGAGAGCGAAGAAACTTACGTGGATGCACTATGGTCGTATGAGCACTATTCAATAGTGATTAAGGCTAAGCCTAAATTTGCTCTCGTTTGTATCACAAGATGGCCTCATCATACCGTAGATTTTCGTCTTTATGATGACAGGGACAGGTATTTTTCCGCATGGTTAGTTTTAGCCTAAATGATAGGCACTGAGGTGGAGACAAGGTAATCTTAAAACCTGATTTAGTCGGGTATACAGCTAAGTTTTCTTAGCCGCGATTGAGTCTAAATTTATCAGCAATCGGCGAAAACTCCTTCCTTAATAGCGGTTGGACGTCAAGCCTGAACTTGAACTTAAGCTTGAAACTAAGCAGCAAACTTAACACCATAGGAACCATAGGAGAAATACAATGGCTTCATTAAATCGAGTCACCTTAATCGGCAATCTAGGCCGCGACCCTCAAGTGCGTTATACCCAAGATGGCTTGGCTATCGCCAATGTTTCACTCGCTACCACCGTCAGTTGGAAAGACAAGAAAAGCGGTGAGCGTCGCGATGATACTGAATGGCACCGTGCTGTTCTATATGGACGTACCGCAGAAATCGCGGCGGAGTTCTTAAAAAAAGGTAGCCCCATTTATATCGAAGGCCGTCTACGCACTCGCAAGTGGCAAGATAAAGAAGGCGCAGAGCGCATTACCACCGAAGTGATTGCTGAGCAGATGCAGATGCTGGGTGGTCGTTCAGGAACTCGCACGGAGTTAGATAATCTGACCGCAGAAATGGAGCCCGGAGAGGATGAAGCACCAGAGTTAGATGTCGAAGATATTCCATTTTAAGTAGCGTAAGGCTCTTGTTTTGAGGTGAGCAATTGATACGTTGCGCGCCTTGAAACCTTAAACCAAAACTTAAGCCAACCCTTAAACTAAAACTGGAAAAACGAAAAACATTTAAAGCGTCAGTGGTGATTATGCTACTTGGCGCTTTATTTAAATTGAACGAATTGCTTAGTCAATTTAATGAAATTAGGAATCGACTTTCTTATTGTAAACAGAAAAAATCCTTGTAAATATTACTTAATGTACATACAATAAATGTAAAGAGAAAGTCCCATGAGTGGACATATATATTGAAGATAGAGTTTGATCTAAAGAAAAATCTAGCAAATATAGAACAAAGAGGTATTTGCTTCAGTACGGTTGTAAATTTTGATTTCGAGAATGCACTTGAGGTCATACAAGATGTGAACGGAGAAATACGCTATTTTGCTCTAGGAACGATTCATAAGCGCTTATATGCCTTAGTTTATACATTGCGAGGTGATTGTGTCTTACGGGTGATTAGCCTACGTAAAGCGAACAAACGGGAGGTAATATTATATGAAAAAGCCTTTTAATCCAGAAAAAACAGATCATGATAATCCTGAGTGGACTGATGAAATGTTTGCTAAAGCTAAGCGTGGAAGCCGAGCTGCACGACTGGGTAGACCTAAAATTGCCCGCCCTAAAGTGCCTATGACCATTCGTATTGATGCAGATATTCTTGAGGCGTTTAAAGCCACAGGTTCAGGTTGGCAGACGCGGATTAATGTAGTGCTTAAAGAATGGTTAGCCTCACAGAATGGATAGGCGGCACATAGTGGTTGGCGTCACGATAGCGTTTGTGTTTTTCTTTAAGAGCAGTTTAGTGGCCTTCACTTAATTGAGTACCTGTTTTTTACGGTAAGTTATGAATAAAGCGTCAGTGGTGATTATGCCACATGATGCTTTATTAGCTTTTAATAATTCAATAATTCTTGTATTATAGAATTATGGAAGAAATTAATGTTATTCGCTCGCTATCTGCTCTTGCCCATGAGGCTCGTTTACGTGTATTTCGTGCCCTCGTTGTGGCAGGACATCATGGTTTAACACCTGGTGAGTTAGTCGATAAGCTGAGCATCGCCCCCAATACCCTCTCATTTCATTTGAAAGAGTTGAGCAATGCTGGCCTCGTCAGTCAAGAGCGCCAGGGCCGTAGTCTCTTGTATCGAGCGGCCATTGGGATGATGAATGAATTGTTAGCCTATTTAACTGAGAATTGCTGTGAGGGTGTCGCCTGTATGCCCATGCAAGCACTTAGCTCCAATCAACTAGCCACCATGAGTGTGAATACCATGACTGATATGACAAAACCCCTGAATGTTTTATTTCTCTGCACCCATAATTCTGCCCGCAGTATTTTGGCTGAAGCCTTACTCAATGATATGAGTCCATTACGCTTTAAAGCGTACTCGGCGGGTAGTAGTCCCAGAGACAATCAACAACCGAATCCATTAGGTCTGCAAGTCTTGCAGAGTGTGGGTGTATCGACTGAGGGTCTACGCAGTAAAAGTTGGGACGAGTTTGCTGCTCCTGACGCGCCGCAGATGGATTTGATTATTACTGTTTGTGATAATGCGGCGGGTGAAGTATGCCCAATTTGGCCTGGTCATCCAGCCACTGCGCATTGGGGCTATCCTGACCCATCAGAAGGTGAAGGCACGGATGAAGAGAAGCTTGAAGCCTTTAAACAGACCATGTTCATGATTCGCCGCCGCTTGGAAATTCTGACCAATCTGCCACATGAGAAGCTGCAGATGTCTGCTTTGCAATCAACTGCGGATGAGTTGGCTCGCCTGTAATGAGATACATAGTTTTACAAGGAATATAGAAGTGCGCAGTAATGATTTGCCTAACATCGATGAGCAGGCATTCGATCTACCCGATTTAACAAAGCTCTTACCTACTCAGCGTGCTACGCATCCTCCGCGTATTTTGCTCTTATACGGCTCATTGCGTGAGCGCTCTTATAGCCGCTTTGTGACTGAAGAGGCAGCGCGATTGCTAAACAAGATGGGCGCGGAGACCAAGATTTTTGATCCGCGCGGCTTACCGTTGCCTGATGATGCACCTGAGACACATTCCAAAGTACAAGAGTTGCGTGAGCTAGCAACATGGGCTGAGGGTATGGTCTGGACTTCACCAGAACGCCATGGGGCAATGACTAGCACTTTAAAAGCGCAGATTGATTGGATTCCTTTATCCGTTGGCGCGGTGCGCCCGACTCAAGGGAAGACACTGGCTCTTATGCAAGTCTCTGGTGGTTCGCAATCCTTTAATGCCGTTAATCAGATGCGTGTCCTAGGGCGCTGGATGCGCATGATTACGATCCCGAACCAATCGTCAGTGGCCAAGGCCTTTTTAGAGTTTGATGAACAAGGGCGTATGAAACCTTCCTCCTACTATGAGCGTATTGTCGATGTAATGGAAGAGTTGTTTAAATTTACGCTATTGACGCGTGACTGTGCCACTTATTTAGTCGACCGCTATAGTGAGCGCCGCGAAAGTGCGGTTGAGCTATCTAAGCGTGTGAATCAGCGCAGTATTTAAGTGATATTTACGTTGTACGAGCTGCGTATTGACTAATGCTAGGCGCTTGCAATCTTACGACTAGCTGAAGCTTACCTCTTGATATCCAAGTCCTAACTAAAATTAATTATATTGAGAAAGAAAATGGGTGTTTTTGAACGATTTTTGACTGTTTGGGTCGCGTTAGCCATTGTGATTGGGGTCATTTTAGGCTCTTTTATTCCAGGCGTATTTGAATTTATTGCGAGTCTAGAAATCGCTAAAGTGAATCTTGTGGTAGCCGTACTTATTTGGTTAATGATCTTTCCGATGATGTTGCAGATTGACTGGTCGGCAATTAAAGATGTGGGTAAGAAGCCAAAGGGCCTATTCTTGACCTTAGTGGTAAACTGGTTAATTAAGCCTTTTACCATGGCCGCTTTAGGGTGGTTGTTCTTCCGTGTATTGTTTGTTGATTGGGTGAATCCACAAGACGCGCAAGAATACATTGCTGGCATGATTCTGCTTGGTGTGGCACCTTGTACGGCAATGGTGTTTGTCTGGAGCCAATTAGTGAAGGGTGATTCCAACTACACCTTGGTGCAAGTATCGGTGAATGATATTGTAATGATCTTTGCCTATGCACCAATTGCGGCCTTCCTATTGGGTGTTAGCGATATTGAAATTCCATGGGACACCCTGGTTTTATCAACTGTTCTATACGTCATATTGCCATTGGTTGCGGGTGTCATCACACGCCATTATTGGCTTAAACAGGGTCGCTCTATTGAGCAGTTAGGCGCACAGCTCAAGCCCTTCTCTATGTCGAGTTTGCTACTTACCGTGGTTCTATTGTTTGCTTTCCAAGCGCAGACAATTCTCGACCAACCTATGGTGATTGTTTTGATTGCGATTCCATTGTTGATTCAGACGTATGGAATTTTCTTCCTCACTTTATGGGGCGCCAGATATCTTAACTTACCGAATAATGTGGCAGGACCCGCTTGTTTAATTGGTACGTCGAATTTCTTTGAAATGGCCGTGGCCGTAGCGATTTCACTGTTTGGCCTAGGTTCTGGTGCAGCCTTAGCGACGGTGGTTGGGGTTCTGGTGGAAGTGCCCGTGATGTTGTCCTTGGTCTGGTTTTTGAACCGCTATATTTCTCTTAAACAGTTTGCTTGATCAGAACGAGCCGTAAACCCTGTCATTAGGGTGGGGGAGGACGTCAATGACGGTTACTTGATGTACTGCTCAAACTTTACTAAGTGACTCTCAAGCGTTATACGTGGGATAAACAATTAATTAAAGCCGACCTAATGCATCAAGTAGAAGCTAATGCATCAAGCCGGCTTAGTGCAACAAGCCAAGCTAATCTAATCTAGCTTGTTATTTATTTCTTATTCAAAATATAGTTCATATTGCCTTCAATTGCTTTGCCAGTTTCAGCATCGCGAGCTTCAAGCATATTCTCACCAACAAAGAACACACGTTTATCGGCTTTTTCATCTAAACGAATAAGAGAAGCTTGTTGCGCATCAAATTCAAACTTACCTGTCGTGGTGAAGTTATTCTGACCAGGTTTATTCGTTAGGTAGACTTCTTTCAGCAGATAAGTTTTATCGTTATTCAAGGTTAGGGTCGTTTTGATGCCTTCGCAGCTTGCGCAAGGTAAGACGCCTTCATAAGTACCGTTCCAATCTAAGGCCATTTCAGCGGTATGCGCGTCAGGCACAGGGTTGGACTCTGTTTCAACGGGCTGAGAGCTACATGCTACTGAAAAAGCGGCTGCAAATAAGCTGGCTACGAGTAATTTTTTCATGGATTTATTTCCTTTATAAAAAAGCGCTAACGCACTTGTAACATCACTATATTAATAAATTTTGATGTGCTTGTCTGTTAAGAAAAGTAGAGGTTTTGTAAGCAAAGTTAACTAAGATAAAGAGTCTTCAGACACGCCCTTGATTCTAAAATAAATAGATTGACAGTGACAGGCACTTTAGTTTGTTGTAACATTGTTATAACAAGGGAGGGTGTATGAAGATAGCATTACGCAAGATGGGCAATTCACAAGGCGTCATCATTCCTAAGACTGTAATCGCTGAATTAGAATTAGAATATGAGGTCGATATGACGGTTAAAGACAAACAAATTATTTTGAGTAAGCCTAGAGATGCAGTACGTGTAGGTTGGGAGCTTGCCGCCCAAGAGCTCACAGCGACGGATGATGATGGCTTAGTTTGGCCAGAATTAGCGAATCAAGAAGATGAGGATCTGCAATGGTAGAACCTACAAGCCCAGGGCAAGCAAGTGCTGATAAGCCTAGAGCGGTCTCAGATCGAGTCTCTCCAGATAATACGGCGCCGGAAAAAGATACCTCAGAAAATAGTTCTCCAGAGCAAATCGCTCGTCCTCCGTTAGTTCGTGGTGATATCTATCTTATCAATTTAGATCCAACAATAGGAAGCGAGATCCAGAAGAGTCGCCCTTGTGTGATTATCTCTCCAGATGAGATGCATACTCACTTAAGGACTGCGCTTGTGGCACCTATGACAACGGGCAGTCGGGTTGCTCCTTTCAGAGTGCCGATAAGCTTTCAAGGTAAGCATGGCTTAATTCTATTGGATCAAATCCGCGTCATTGATAAAGCCTGTCTTATCAAGAAGATGGGGAGCACCTCAACCGATACACTTGCACAGGTGCTTGATGTATTGGCTGAGGTGTTTGCGCCTTAATGAGATCTTATCAATCTAGTAGGCGGCAGCGTAAATACCAATCACTTCTTCTAGTGTCGGTTGGACGGGGTTGGTTAAACCACATACGTCCTTCATAGCATTCTCAGCGAGTGTCTTGAAGTCCTCTTCTTTCACACCTAATTCGCGTAATGATTTAGGAATGCCAACGATAGCGGCTAAGGCTTTAATCGCCTCAATCACGGCCAAACCCTTGAGTTCTGTATTATTGGCCGAGAGGATAGCACCCACTTCGTCTAGGCGCACTTGCGCTGCGCGTTGGTTGAATGCTTCAACATGCGGTAATAAGAGTGCATTACAGACACCGTGTGGTAAGTCATAGAAGCCACCGAGTTGATGCGCCATGGCGTGTACATAACCCAGCGAGGCATTGTTGAACGCCATACCCGCTAAGAACTGTGCATAAGCCATCTGTTCACGTGCTTGGGCATTTTTAGGCTCTTTAACCGCGGTCGGTAAGTACTTAGCAATCAGCTCAATCGCTTTGACAGCGCAGGCATCCGTAATAGGGTTGGCGGCCGTAGAAACATAGGCTTCAACCGCATGGGTTAAGGCATCCATACCAGTTGCGGCGGTCAGGGAGGCGGGCATATCTTCCATCAGTTTTGGGTCGTTCACGGAGAGAATAGGCGTGACATGCTTGTCAACAATAGCCATTTTCACATGACGTGACTCATCGGTAATAATCGTGAAACGCGTCATCTCTGATGCGGTACCTGCGGTTGTATTGATGGCAATCAGCGGTAATTGTGGCTTGGCTGATTTATCCAGACCTTCATAGTCTTCAATCTTGCCGCCGTTAGTGGCAACAATGGCGATACCCTTAGCACAGTCATGGGGTGAGCCACCGCCTAGCGAAATAACGCAGTCAGCATTAGCTTCTTTCAATAAGGCGAGGCCGTCATTGACATTGCTAACCGTAGGATTAGGCTGCACATCATCGAAGATGACACTCGCAATGCCTTTGGCTTCGAGACGCTTCGCCACATCGGCGGCAAAACCTAATTGAGCTAAGGGCTTATCGGTAACGATGAAGGCTTTCTTAAAACCTAATGTCGCGATTTGTTCTACAGCTGAATCTAGCGCGCCTGCACCGATTACGTTATTACTTGGCATAAAAAACTGAGCAGTCATAATCATCCTTTGTGTGTAGATTAATAGAAGCAACTTACTTTTGATAAGTTGAATCTTATAGAGTACTCTTTTAATGATTACTTTTTAATGACAAATATCACCTTTTAGTGATTATTCATGGACAAAGGAGGGCATCAGTTCACGTACTGCTCTGCTATGCCGCTCATCAAACCCATAGCCTAGTGCGTAACTGCAAAAACAGCGCATTCCTGGTTCACTGTTCTGCTCTGCTAAAAAGGCTAACATTTCTCTTAAAAGCCATGCCGCTTGAAATCAAGAGTTTCCCTAATACATGCCCCAAGCGCTTTACAGGAAAAACAAGGCAGTATAGAGTTATTTCTATGTCTTATTTTTTGAAGGAAAGTTTGTCATGTTGAAAAAATCACTCCTGCTTTCAACAATCGTTATGGGCGCCAGCATCAGCTCACAAGCCTATGCTGAAACGAAGTGGGACCTACCGTCCGCTTATCCAGAGTCGAATTTCCATACTGAAATCTTGCACAAGTTTGCCAATGAAGTCAGTACCCTGACCAATGGTGACTTCAAAATCACCTTGCATCCTAATGCGGCTTTATTTAAAGCACCTGAAATCAAGCGTGCTGTACAAAGTAATCAAGCGCAAGCCGGTGAGATTATTCTGACCAACTTCGCTAACGAAGACCCGATATTTGAGTTAGATGGTTTGCCGTTCGTCGCTTCAGGTTACGACGCTGCGTGGAAGCTCTATCAAGCGCAAAAACCCTTCTTAGAGAAAAAGCTTGAGTCGCAAGGCATGAAATTGCTCTACACTGTTGCTTGGCCACCGCAAGGTATTTTTGTCAATAAAGAGCTCAACTCAATTGATGATTTGAAGGGTCTCAAATGGCGTGCCTATAGCCCAGTGACCGCGAAAATTGCGCAGATTGTGGGTGCGCAACCCGTGACGATTCAAGCTGCCGAACTGAGCCAAGCGCTAGCCACAGGAGTGGTAAATTCGCTAATGACCTCAAGCGCAACAGGCTACGACAGTAAGATTTATGAATACATTAAATACTTCTATGATACCGAAGCCTGGTTGCCGAAGAATGCAGTGATTGTTAATCAGAAAGCTTTTGACGCATTGAATGAATCTCAGCAGAAAGCCTTGCTTGAGGCCTCTGCGAATGCCGAGAAAGCCGGTTGGGATCTCTCGCGTGAACGCACTAACTTCTTTAAAGAAGAGATGGCCAAGAACGGTATGCAGATGATCACACCTTCTGAGTCCTTGCAGAAAGAATTTGTTGAGGCGACTAAAGTGATGATTGATGAGTGGGAGAAGAAAGCGGGTGATGATGGCAAGAAATTGCTTGAAGAATACCGCAAATAAGGACGCCCATTACTTATCATGCGTAAATTTTTAGATGCTATTTATAATGCCGCGGGTTTTGTGGCGGCATTATTTATGGTCAGTATCTTAGTCTGTGTGCTGTTATTGATTATCGCTAGGCAGTTGGGCTGGCATCTGCCCGGTCTGAATGCTTATGCAGGTTATTCTATGGCAGCCGCAGGCTTTTTATCACTGGCCCACACTTTCCGTAAGAACGAACATATCCGTGTCACACTCCTGTTGAATGCTTTGGCAAAAGGCGCTCGGCACTATCTCAATCTCTTGGCTTTACTCATAGCGACGCTTATCGCGGCAAATCTTGCTTGGTATAGCGTGAATTTAGTTATGGATTCGTACGCATTTAACGATCTCTCAACCGATGAAGATGCAACCCCCTTGTGGATTCCACAGTTGGGTATGGCAATAGGGTGCGTGATTTTTGCGATTGCCTTGGCTGAAGAAATGTTTTATAGCTTACGTGGTAAATCGACCTTAAGGCCTGAAGATGCGGCCTCAGGACACGAATAATTATGAATGAAACACTGATTATCTTAGTGCTGATTACCAGTATTATTGGCTTGTTAGCGGGTGGTGTCTGGGTAGGCTTGGCACTATCGGGTGCAGCTTGGTTTGTGATGGAGGTGTTCTCTCCGCGCTCGGCAGGCGATGCTATGGCGATTTCGATTTGGGGGGCGGCCTCAAGTTGGACCTTAACGGCTTTACCACTCTTCCTCTGGATGGGTGAGATTCTCTTTCGCACTAGGCTCTCAAGCGATTTATTTAAGGGCTTAGCCCCTTGGCTGGATGCGATCCCTGGTCGCCTTTTACATACCAATGTTGTCGGTTGTGCCATCTTCGCGGCGGTCTCAGGCTCCTCGGCGGCTACCTGCGCCACAATTGGTAAGATGACCATTCCTGAGCTAAAAAAGCGCGGCTACCCTGATGGCATTGTCTTAGGGACTTTAGCGGGTGCGGGTACTTTAGGGCTCTTGATTCCACCTTCCATTATTATGATTGTGTATGGGGTATCGGCCAATGTCTCAATCTCTAAGCTCTTTATGGCCGGGGTCTTGCCAGGCATTCTCTTAGCTAGCTTATTTATGGGTTACATCATTATCTGGGCTTTATTGCACCCAGATCAGATGCAACACGAAAGAACCAGAATGAGCTTTGCACAGAAGGTTAAAGCCTCGGCAAGTTTAATCCCTGTGGTGATTTTAATTGCTTCGGTATTGGGTTCGATTTATGCGGGGATTGCGACGGCCACTGAGGCCGCTGGCGTGGGTGTAGTGGGTGCTTTATTAATTGCAACACTGCAGGGTGATATGCGCTGGTCAGTTTTTATAGACTCGCTCATGGGCGCGACTCGCATGTATTGCATGATTGCCTTAATCCTTGCGGGGGCACAGTTCCTCACCTTGGCGATGGGCTATATTGGTCTGCCTAATGCGCTAGCGCAATGGATTGCTTCACTTGGCCTATCGCAAATTGGCTTAATTTTAGTGCTCTTGGTCTTTTTCATCATTATGGGTTGCTTTTTAGATGGTATCTCATTAGTGGTGTTGACTATGGGTGTCTTGCTGCCGACCGTGCAAGCGGCGGGGATTGATTTAATTTGGTTTGGCATTTTCCTGATTTTTGTTATCGAGATGGCGCAGATTACGCCGCCCGTTGGCTTTAATCTCTTTGTGTTATCAGGTATGAGTGGTAAAGAATTAACCTATGTGGCTAGAGTGGCCTTCCCTATGTTCTTACTCATGATTGTGGCGGTGATGATTATTTATTATTTCCCGCAGATTGTGATGTGGTTGCCGAATAATGTGCGCTAGCCTAGCCTAAGCGGACACGGTTTGACAGGCTGTGGTTTCAAACACCCTGCTTAGCTGATGATGTGCGTATGTCAGAGTGCTTTATGCCGAGCAATAAGGCTAGGTGCGTAGACTCAGAGTAGGGTAGAGCCTTCTAAGGTTCTAAGGTATAGCTCACAGAGAAAATATCACCGACCGTCTCTTAAGCGCTGCCTTAGACTTACTAGGGTGGCGCTTAAATTTATCGAGTCACTCAGAAAAAAAGCTACAATATTGCGCATTATTAAGGAATTTTCTATGATTTTTAGCAAATACAGTAGCGCTTTTCTGCGCGGTAGTTTAGTCAAACAAGTGCTCGCCGGTTTAATCCTGGGCGCAATTATTGGGGCCGTGTGGCCTGAGCTAGGTCTTAAATTTGCTTTATTAGGGACGATTTTTGTCGGCGCCTTGAAGTCGGTCGCGCCAATCTTGGTCTTTATTTTGGTGATGGCCGCCTTGGCACGCCAAGATATTGGTACAGATTCGAATATGCGCCCAATTATTATCCTCTACGTCTTAGGCACCTTGGCCGCGTCAATTACGGGTGTGGTTTCAAGCTTTCTCTTCCCCACGATCTTAGCCCTGCCTAACCCTGAGTCCGGCGTAGCTAATGCACCTGCAGGTATTGTTGAAGTGTTACATACCTTGGTGTTGAAAATTGTTGATAATCCAGTGAATGCGCTGATGTCAGCCAACTATATCGGCATTCTGACGTGGGCGATTTTGTTTGGTGTGGCCTTACGCTTTGCTACGCCAGCGACCAAAAGCTTGATTGCTGATATTGCCGAAGCCATGACGAAGGTGGTGCAATGGGTGATTCGCTTAGCGCCTTTCGGGGTGTTCGGTATTGTCGCTTCAACGGTAGCGGCAACAGGTCTAGCAAGTCTGCTGAGCTACGGCCAATTAGTCTTGGTCTTAGTGGGGGCGATGGCCTTTGTGGCTTTGGTGATTAATCCCTTTATTGTGTGGTTAAAAATTCGTCAAAACCCCTATCCTTTGGTATTCACTTGTTTAGCTGAAAGTGGCCTGATGGCCTTTTTCTCGCGTAGTTCTGCAGCAAATATTCCGGTAAATATGGATCTCGCGAAGAAGCTCGGTGTGCGTGAAGAGACCTATTCGGTTTCTATCCCATTAGGTGCCACGATTAATATGGCAGGTGCGGCGATTACAATTTCGGTCTTGACCTTGGCAGCGGCGAATACTTTGGGTATTCAGGTCGATATGGCCTCAGCGTTCTTATTAAGCCTATTAGCGACGATTGCCGCATGTGGTGCCTCGGGTGTTCCAGGTGGCTCATTGCTGCTTATCCCAATGGCCTGCAGTCTATTCGGTATTAGCAACGATATTGCCGCACAAGTCATCGCCATTGGGGTGACTATTAGCGTCATCCAAGACTCGGTAGAAACAGGGCTAAACTCCTCAACCGATGTGCTCTTTACCGCCGCAGTGGATATGGCCGAGCGTAATAATATGGCGTAAAAAGGCGCAGCCAAGAAGCCCTTGAAGGCATCAATAAAGAGGTCGTCAAAACATACAGATCGTAAAAATTACAGGTTTGTGAACTGTATAATGCCGCCGCGAAATGAGCTTAATTTAGGAGCCATTCGCGGCGGTTTTTTTGTGTGTTTTTAGGGGTGGCTATCAGTGGGCTTAATTTTTCAAAATGTGTATATAAGCTTTTTTTGTGCGTTTTTAGTGGGAGTCTATCAGCGAAGGCAGAGGGTAAATAAGGGAGAATTCGCTATAAGCGTGTGGAAGCAGTGAACGGGAGAAAAATAAGCCTAATGGAGTTGTTTTTTATTTTTCAATAATTAAATTTATAAACTCACTTCCCGATGAAAAAATTTTCCTTATTTGAATTAAACAAAACCTAGCAAAGAAAATATCTAGATGATTGTAATATATATCAGATTTCGCGACAAAAAAATGCATTTTTGTTATTTTTGAAAAAATCAATTTAAATTTTTATTTTGTATTTTTAAATGGTAATTAAATAAATAAAAATATAATTTGATTATTAACGAAAATTTATACTTTTGCTGGAGAATTTCCTTAATTAGAAACTAATAATTAATAATTAGTGCTTTGTTGTGGTTTTTTATGTTTTGTTTTGTATTGTATGTTTTGGTATGGAAACGGGAAATGTTGCTTTATTGCTACGCTGAAGAATAGTATGAATTAATAGTCGCAAATAATTATCCATTATTAAATTTCAATTAAATTGTAATTTCAAGAAATTGATGATTGTTTTTTTATTTATTATTTAATCTATTGTATTATATGATAGTCAAAATTAATGAGGGATGTGCTTTTCAGAGAAAATTTCTTGGTGAGATTTGTTGCTAAAATACGTAGCAATAAATGTAGTGTGGATATTTCTAAGCAGAATTTATGATGTCTCTTTACTGCTTTTTGAGTCAATAATTATGCTTTTTTACGCTGATATTTAAAACATATTTGTCCAATTGGCAAAAAAATCAATTCCTACCTTGAAGTGGGATGTAAATCACAAGGATTTTTATATGAATAAGTCATATCGCTCCGTATGGAATGAGGCGCTGGGTGCGTGGGTAGCCGTTTCTGAAATTGAAGGTGGTCGTAGTAAGAATAGTGTGTCGTCATTAGGCAGTGAATTTGATGACGTGACAAGCAGACCTGCGCTGACATTAAATAATATTGCGAAAGTGACTTTTTTAGGTTTGCTGAGCCTAGTTGGCAATAACGCCTTGGCTCAACAGGACGTCATTGGCACAATTAAGTTTGACGTATTGGCCAATACTTCCACCAAGATGCGTACCATCCAGTCAACGGGTCATGTAGCTGACTTAACGACAACAGCATACAGTAATGCGATGACGGGAGCCTCTGCGGGTAATACCTCTGGTTTCATATATTCCAATGGTGACTTTAGTTCTGCTTATACAGGTTATTGGTATAACGACGATCGCAAAGGCAAATCGCGAGTCGTTTTTTCACCCGTAAAAACTGAAGTTAAGAAAGTCAATAGTCTTGGCACACAGACTGCGGAAGTGCGCGTATTAGGTACGAAAATTGGTGATAAGTCTGTCAGTGCACTATCAGACAATTTATCTTTTGCCAATAACTATGACTCACGCTTTATGAATTCAGGCTTGAGTGATGGTATCTCCTACAGCTTGCTGCAAGACGATATTATTCAAGTCAACTTCAATGAGCATGCGAAAGCGATTAACACCTTAACAGAAATCACCAAGACGCATCACGATCAGATTCAGACAGGTTCAAAGGAGCCGATCACTTTCGTAGCTGATATTGGCTCTGTATCGCGCAAATTAGGTGAAACACTGAATGTAAAAACCGTTGGTGCAAAATATGGTACCTATTCAGGTGATAATTTACGTACGACAATTACGGGCGACACCTTAAACATTGAGTTCAATAACGATCCAAACTTTAACTCGCTAACGACTACCCAAGACGTTAAAGTTGGCGGTAGCATGCTTGTGAAAGGCCATTCGACAATGAAAGGCGGCGCAACAGTATACCAAAAATTAGCGGTCAAACCATACGCAAGCGTTGATATGGGCAGCAATGTCATTAACCATGTCGGTGCCGGCGTGGTGGATAGTGATGCCGTTAATTTAGGCCAGTTAAAGAATGTTCAGCAGACCGCTGAGAAGGGCTGGAATATCCAAGCCAATAATGATCTGGCTACACGTGTAGGACCAGGTGAGACAGTTCAATTTCTTGATGGGCAAAATATTGATGTAACCCGTCAAGGTCACAACGTAACTATCGCAACTGCCGATGATGTGTCATTTAGCACACTTCAAGTGACTGGCCAAACAACACTAGGCAATCTCTCAATTAAGAAGAATTCGCAGGTTAATTTGGGTGGTAATAAAATTACCAACCTAGGTGATGGCGTGGCTGATAGCGATGCGGTGACTATCAAGCAACTGAATGAAGCAACCATGGCAGCGGGCAAGCAGCCCACGACTAGCGCAGGTAAGAATATCACGGTTGAAAAGAGAACAGATTCTCTTGGCGGTATTGACTACAAGGTCAGTACAGCAGATGACTTAGTGGTGAACTCGGTAGTCGCAGGTGTCTCTACCTTGAATAGAACAGGCTTACACATTGCAGGTGGTCCAAGCATCACTACAGCGGGTGTGAACGCAGGCGGTAAGACGATTACGAATGTGGCGCCAGGTGTGTACCCTAGGGATGCCGTGAACGTAAGCCAATTAGAAGATGTAAAAGGCATCGCTACCAAGGGTTGGGAACTCAGCACCAATACGGGCGCAACAACGAATGTAGCCCCTGGTGATACCGTAGATTTCGTTGAAGGTCAAAACATCAAGTTGAGCAATACGGGCCGTACGGTAACGGTGGCCAGTGCTTCTGATGTGAACTTCAACAATGTGACCGTGACTGGCGATACACATGTTAATAACCTAACAGCGACAGGTGTTACGAATTTACAGAATGTCAATGTAGCTGGTGATAGTATCTTTAACGGTGGCGCTACCTTTAATGAAGGTTTAACTGTGAATAATAACTTCACGGTGGGTGGCAATACGACGATTGATATGGGTGGCAATAAGATCACCAATATTAAAGAAGGCGACTCTTACCATGATGCGGTGAACTATGGTCAAGTGACCAATATGTACAACAATTTGGCCAATAAGCCAATGAGCTTTGCCGGTAATACAGGCTCGGTGGATCGTAAGTTAGGTGAAACCCTGAATATTACGGGTAGCGCAAGCACCGCAGGTAATTACTCAGGTAGCAATGTGAAAGTTGTAGCGGATGCCGCAGGTATCCAAGTGCAGTTTGCTGAGAACCCTGTGTTCAATAGCGTGAGCACGGTGGGTGATGCGAATATCGGTGGCAATGCTAACATTGTGGGCAATACCACGATTGGCGGTGGCGCTACAGTTGGTGGTGACCTCAGCGTAGCGGGCAGCACCACGGTGAATAACCTTAGCGTGAATGCTAATTCGCTCGTGGATCTAGGTGGT
>JAUNUI010000005.1 GCA_030538255.1 Pelistega sp.
AGGAGCGACGGATGTTCATGCTGTGGACGGACCAACTGAGGCTGTGCGAGTGGTTGAGCGTGAGCCCGTAGTTGTAGGCTAACCTGTTCCCGAAACTGAACCCGTAGTTGAACCCGAGCCCGAGCCAGTCGTGGAGCCCGAGCCTGATCCAGTGGTTGAACCTGAGCCAGTGCCCGATCCTGTGGTGATCAAAGAGCCGCCCAAGCCCAAGCCTAAGCCGAAACCAGTAGAGAAACCAAAACCCAAAGAGAAACCTAAGCCTATTGAAAAACCTAAGGCTAAGCCTGTGGAGCGACCGAAAGTAGCGTCAAGCACGAAGGGAAACCCTGAGGCTAAGCCATTCGGCACGCCGCAAGGTAATCCGAACAGCAAGCCTGGCGGCAGTGTGTCTGCAGCACCCGTACGTGTTAGTAGTGTGCAGTACGTCGTTAAGCCAAGGCCCGTGATGCCGCGAAGCTCACAATTACGTGGGGAGCGTGGGCGCGTTATGGTGCGGGTCTTGATTGGTACCAATGGCGCAGTAAAGAGCGCCAGCTTAAGTCAAGCTTCAGCGTATTCAGCCTTAAATGAAGAAGCTTTAAAAGCGGTGCGTAAAGCACGCTTTAAACCGTATACAGAGAATGGTGTGGCCAGAGAGTCTTTGGCCGATATTCCAATTGATTTTAAATAAGAAGGATAGTGAGAATGTTTTCAGATTGGATCAATGCAGGTGTTAAAACCGTGAGCCATATGAGTAATCAAATTGCTAGTGGGACAGTGGACGGGGTGAGTCAAGCTGCCCAGAATCTTGCACCAACTGCGCAAGCAGCTGGACAGGCCACGGGGCAAGTGGCTGGGCAAGCACTGCCGGCGGCAGGCTCGACAGGAACTGCGGCAACTGGGGCGCAAGTCCTTAGTGATGCAGCTAATTCTAATGCTCAAATGAGTACCTCGATTCAACAAGCATCGACGGGTTTAGGGCATGTATCCGGACAAGCGCCGACAGGCTTAGCTCAAGCAAACTCGGAGATGGCCACTCAGCCAGGCATGTTAGAGTTTATCCAGCAAAGTGATATTGTCGGTCAAACCTTATTTGGCATTTTAGTGCTGATGTCGCTGATTACTTGGTATTTAATTGTCGTTAAGGTCTTACTAAATATACGTCAGAAGCATCGTAGCAAGCAATTCCTTGATCGTTTCTGGTCAGCGGCTTCCTTGGAGCAAGTGGATAAGGACCTTCATCAGTTTGGGGCGCATGACCCATTCTCACGTCTAAGCAATCAGGCCCTACATGCAAGTGATCACTACGCTCGTTATGGGGCCAGTAGTCTGGCTGAAGTTGGAGGGAGTGCGGAGTTTGTCACACGTGCTATGCGTAAGGTGCTGGATGAAGAAACCGCACGAGTGGAGAATGGTTTAACCATTCTAGGCTCGATTGGTTCAACGGCTCCATTTGTTGGTCTCTTTGGAACTGTTTGGGGGGTTTATCATGCTCTGATTGGTATTGGTTTGTCAGAAGGGGTATCGATTGCCAAAATTGCCGGTCCCGTTGGAGAGGCCTTGATTATGACGGGCTTGGGATTAGCCGTAGCGATTCCTGCTGTGTTGGCATTTAATGCTTTTGTGCGTCGCAATCGCGTGATGTTAAGTCACTTAGATGGCTTTGCCCATGATTTATTTTCTTTCCTTGCAACCGGTCAGCAAGTGGATACCAATCCTGACCGTAAATTAGTCTTGCCACAGAAAACATCGAAAGGGGGTGTCTAATGGCATTCGGCAGTTTTGATTCGGGACGCGGTCAGAATCAGAGCACTTTATCAGAAATTAATATGGTGCCCTTGATTGACGTGATGTTGGTGCTCTTAGTGATCTTTATTATCACTGCCCCCTTACTGGCGCACTCGATTAAGATTGACGTGCCCCAGGTGAGTAGTCAGGCGATTGAGCAGGATCCCAAATCAGTGGATATTGCGGTGGATGCCCAGGGCTTAATCTTTGTTAATGAGAGTCCCATGGATATGAGCAATCTACGCGAATACTTTGTGAATACGGCAAAGTTAGACCCGGCAACGGAGTTTCGTATCCGTGCCGATGCGGATACTCGTTATGAGTTGATCGCGCAAATAATGGCTGCTGCCAAGGGATCTGGAGTGAAAAAGCTGGGCTTTATTACCAGTCCAGCACCAGAGCAAGGTAGTGGTGTTAAGCCAGCGCCTGAGCAAAGTCAAACAAGGGGTGTAAAGCCAGCGACAGAGTAAAGTCAAACAAGTGGTGTAAATTTACTCTTTATTCTCATTCGAGTAAAACTTTACACCAATCTGGATTCGCTCGCGTCCTTGGTTCTGACGATGACGATTGGTGTCACGCATGGAGTAGACGCAACCACAGTATTCTTGTTGATAGAATTCTTCACGCTTACTGATTTCGATCATACGTGCTGAACCACCACCCTTGCGCCAGTTGTATGTCCAATAGGCGAGCTCAGGATAACGGGCAGCAGCGCGCTCGCCACAACCATTGATTTGTTGCATATCTTTCCAGCGTGAGATGCCTAAGGAACTGGTAATTGTATCAAAGCCGTGCTCATGCGCATATAAAGCCGTGCGTTCAAAGCGCATATCAAAGCAAGCAGTGCAGCGAATACCACGCTCAGGCTCCATCTCTAAACCCTTGACGCGCTCGAACCAGTTATCGACATCATAATCCGCATCAATAAAAGGCACGCCATGTTGTTGGGCAAAGCGGATATTCTCTTCTTTGCGAATTTCGTATTCTTTCACGGGATGAATATTCGGATTATAGAAATAGATGGTGTAATCAATCTCAGATGCCAATAAGGCCTCCATCACTTCTCCAGAGCAGGGCGCACAGCAGGAGTGCAAAAGCACTTTGCTACGGCCTTCGGGGAGGCTTAATTTGGGGCGTTGAATATCTGTAACAGTAACCATGGCAATCGAAAAACCGTAAAACTTGAGTGAAATATCGCTATTTTATCAAACTACTAGGAGAAAAAGGCGATTTACTGCTTCCAACACGGGCAGTAAATACACTTAATTATTCACGCGCCAACAGAGAAACTTTAGGCATAATCTCGATGCGGAAATACCCATTGCCATAATTCTTGGACGGCCTTGCGTTCATCTTGCAATAGCTCTTGGCTAACTCGTGCCTTGTCTTCACCCCGCAGACGAACGGCATGTTGTGATTTACGCAGCACACGATAAGCATCAGAAACCTGTTCTGCTAAGTCAAGGGGAATCAAACCTGCTTGGCCAGCTATTTTCAGTAAGGCAATATTGCCTAAGTTTTCTAATAACTTGGCATGGTCTTTAGCATGGGCCAGCACCAGATATTGGGTGATAAATTCTATGTCCACCATGCCGCCCGAGTCATGCTTAACATCAAAGAGTTCAGAGTGATTGGGATGGCCATCGCGCATTTTGAGGCGCATCTCGACAATATCATCTTTGAGCTTTTCAGGTTCACGTTCAAGTAATAAAACTTGTCGGCGAATTTGCTCGAATTGTTCACCAACTTGAGGGTCGCCTGCGGCAAAGCGCGCACGGGTTAAGGCTTGGTGCTCCCAGACCCAAGCATGTTCACGCTGGTACTTCTCAAAGCCTTCCACGGTAACCGCTAATAATCCAGCATCGCCATCAGGCCTTAAGCGCATATCTAATTCGTACATGCGGCCTGATGAGGTCATGGTGGAGACCCAGGTACTCAGGCGACGGCCAAGCTTGGCATAGGTTTCAATCGCATGTTCAGAGTCGTCATCGAAGATAAGTACCAAGTCCAAGTCTGAGGCATAGCCTAATTCTTTACCGCCTAACTTACCATAGGCAATAATTGCAAACTTAGGTTTTTCTGGCAGCGCATACTTGCTGGTTTTGCGCAGCTGGCACCAGGTGCGCGCGAGACTTTCTTCTAGGAGCATATCGGCTAAAGCGGAGAGATAATCGGCGAGCGCTTCAACGCTTAGCTCTCCTTCTAGGTCTTGCGCCAGAAGTTGAAAACTCACCATCTTCTGGGCATCACGCATGAGATTCATCTGGCGTTCAATATCGGGCTCGCCCTCATGAATCAGACTTGAGTCCAAGTCCATCCTGAGTTGCTCAGCAGTGCCGGCTATATCGACAGGTTCAAGCAGGGTGCGCCAATCAATTAAGCTATCAAGTAAAAGCGGATTCTGTAAAAGATATTGTGCGGTCCATGGACTCGCCGTCATTAAGCGGGCAACACGTTGCAGGATTTCTGGGTATTCAGCCAATAGCGCAATATAGGCACTGCGTTGTGCAATGGTTTCAATTAAATCGAATAGATAAAAGCACGCTTGCTGCGGATTATCGGTTTTCGCCGCCGCTAACAAGATGCTTGGGATTAAAGCCTTAATACGTTCGCGATGAGCCTCTGATAGATTACGCAGGCGATGGCTTTTAAATAAAGACTCAATTGATTCTTGAATTTTAGCTTGACTCTCAGGCGTAAACTCTTGCTCAATAATGGTTTCTCGCTTTAGGTTTAAAGCTTGTACAGGAGTGGTGCCTGAATTTAACGCCGACTCCTCAGCACTTTCCTTAAAGCCTAAAAGTCGAAACACATTGCGAAAGGTATGAGAGACAAATTGGCGATGTTGCTGCAGTTGAGCCTCGAATGCCTCTACGCTAAAGCCCATGGTTTGTGCCAGCAGTTGCAACACCTCAGGGTCAGAAGGCAATAGGTGAGTTTGTGCATCATCACGATATTGCAGCATATGCTCAACTCGGCGCAGAAATCGATAAGCTTGTTCTAATTGCTTGGCATCACTCTCACTCATTAAACTCGAAAATACCTCGGCTTGTAAGGCATTGAGTAAGCGCTTATGCTGTAAGCTAGGCATACGACCACCGCGAATCAGTTGAATCAACTGCACGATAAATTCAATTTCGCGGATACCGCCTTCCCCGAGCTTGACATTCTGTGTCGTCTCAATACCTTGGCGGGCATTGGCGCGGCGTTGCCAATCTTGGCGAATTTGTTCACGTAAACCACGTAATGAGGAGAGAGCATCAAAGTCAAAATATTTACGATAGACAAAAGGCGTACGAATACTTTCTAAAGCATGGATATCACTGGAGGGGTCGCTGTCGGGAAAATACTTGAGCTCAATCACGCGAGCCTTAATCCAAGCATAGCGCTCCCACTCACGTCCTTGAGTGATTAAGTAATTTTCTAAAGCATCTAAACTCCACGCCAGTGGCCCACTATCACCATCAGGGCGAAGGCGTAAATCCGTACGAAATACAAAGCCATCCGCATCAGGGTCTGAGATGATCGGCATCATGCGTTGGGTAAGGCGACCATAAAACTCATGGTAGCTTAAGGGGCGGCGCCCTTGCGTTTCACCTTCGTCGCCATACAACATAATCAGATCAATATCTGAGGAGACGTTCAACTCTTCACCACCGAGTTTGCCCATCCCTAGGACTATCATTTCCATCGGCAAGCCGGTAAGCGGATCGAGTGGTGCGCCATGCGCCTCAACTAGCGTATGCATCACGCTACGATAAGCGGCTTGAATCACCAAGTCAGCGAGAAAGCTCATGCTTTGCGTGACTTCCTCTAAGCTAGCTAGGCCCGCAATATCACGTATCAAAAGCGTGCTGAAAATACGTTGTCTTAACTGTCGAACTTGTCGACGGCAATCAGCATTATCAGCGGGTGGCATGGCTGTTAAGGAGCCACCAAGTTGTTCAAACCAGGTAAGAATACGCTGCGGATTAACTTCAGCTTGTATATCCTCGTGCCACTGTGCTTGTAGCTCAGGGCGCGCGTTGAGACGGCGTTGTAAAAAAAGTGACCAGTTCAAGGCTTGCGCTATGGGGTCGATATTAGGACCTGATGAAAGGTCTGATGACTTAGCTAATGATTTATCTACGGACTCAGATGAAGACTGAGGATTTGATTGACTTGTTAAGGGATGTAAAGTATTCATAATTCGCGCAAGAGTTAGCTCACTACTTGTTATAATAACGTGAATTTACCACCAGTAATGGGTCAGGGTAGTGCGTATATTGAGAAATACTTTACGAGTTGTAGGGCTAGTAGTACTGATTTTATTGTTGCTCCTTGTAGCAGCATTTTTTATTGTGCGCTTTTATCTTGCACCCAATCTTGATCAGTGGCGTCCCGAGCTGCAGGCATGGCTTCACAAGGAAATTCATCCAGGCCTACACGTGGATAAGTTTGAGATTAGTTGGCATGGCATGGAGCCAGAGCTCGTTCTATTGGGCACCAAAATCCTCAATCAAGAAAACCAAGCTGAAGGCTCCGTCGAACAGATTAATGTTCAAATGAATTGGATGCAGAGTTTCTCAGGACGGATACAGGTTCAGGATTTACGACTTGATCAAGCGCAACTCATTATCTACCGCGACCAGCAAGGCTATGTGCGCTTAGCCGATGAAGCAATTTTATACAATCCTTACCAAGCAAAGCTGGAACATAATTTACCCACTAGTCGTGAGCTGCAAGAGCGTGAAGCTAAATTTAAAGCACAATTACAGCAAGTTTTTGACTATCTGCCAGCGAATGTTCATCTGAGTCGTAGTCAGATTGTTTGGCGCGATGAACAACGCCAAAGTCCAGAGCTAGTCTTGGATGAGGTGCAATTTGATCTCACCCAAGGTTTGTCAGGTTTACAACTTAATGCGTCTATTTTACCGCCCGAAAATTTGGCTGGACCGATACAGGTACAGGCCGATTTAAGCCGTCTAGGCAAAGGGCGTGCCAAAATTAAATTCAATCATTTCTATCCTCAAGTGCTACGTCATTGGCTTGACTTACCCGTGCTTATCTCGCAAGGCTATATGCAAGAGGCGCGCTTATCGATTGGCTATCAACAAGGCAGCGTGGCAGACTTCGACTGGCAAAGTAAGTGGCTGGATTTTGTGATTCATGAAGATCAGGGCGAGCAAGCGCTGGATATTCGCGCCGATGTGCTGGATGTGAATATTGCTTCTAACAATGGAGTCAGCCTACCTTATGAGTATAGTGTTGCTGCCTCTAACTTAGGCGTTATCAGCGATGAGGTGTTTCGACATCCACTGACTTTTTTTGGTGTGCAAGCGAAGGGGCGTTATACTGAAACCGCAGAATTGCAACCGCGGATTGAGATTGATTTGCTTCGTGCGCGTTTGCCGTCTGGTTCATTGCGGGCACAGGGAGCTTGGCAGGTCGACTCGAATAGCGATAATGGCTTATTGGACGTAGATGCAAAGATTGACTTTTTAAGTTTAGCCGACTTGCCACGCCTTTTACCCAAAGCGATTGATGCCGACTCCTTAAATTGGCTTGAGGCTGCTTTTGTCTCCGGTGATATGGAGAATGTTTCCTTGAAAATTCAAGGCGTCGTCGACCATATTCCTTTCGGACGCCGACCTGAGTCAGGTGAGTTTCGTATCCAGGGGGATGTCAAGAATGTCTTGCTGAATTACCACCAACATGATGATCGTGGTGGCAAGCGTTGGCCCAGATTGCATACAGAACAAGCGAAAATTGATTTTCATAATGATGCTATTCATGTCACAGCGGCACAGGCACAACTCGAGGGTAGCGAAGCCTTGCGTTTGCAGGATGTCGAAGCACAAATTACGAGTATTGAAAAAGGCACTGTTGTTAATGTGCAGGCGAATTTACAGGCGACGGGCCAAGACTTTGCGGGTTTTTACCAAAACAGTCCATTACAACGTATTCTTAAGGGAGCCTTAGATCAGAGCGTATTGGCAGGGCGTATGACAGGCAATCTTGCACTGACAATACCTATTTCTGATGTCGATGCTAGCCGTGTTGACGGTCGCATAGAGTTGAGTCAGGCAAGTTTTCAGTTTGAACCAATCTACCCAGTGTTGACACAGGCCCAGGGTGTATTGCGGGTTTCGGAGAAGAATCTTCGGGTCGATAGTTTACAAGGACAATTGCTCGGTGGACCTGTTACGGCTCAGGGTAGCATTGGCAGTGCAGGGGATAGTTTACAGTTCAATGGTGAACTCAGCGGACAAGGCTTACGTGATTTTCTGCCTTTAAAGGGCTTGCAGCGTCTCCAAGGTAAAACTGCCTATAAAGCGCGTCTTGATTTCTTGGGTCAAGATCGCTTGAATTTTGACTTGTCTTCAACCTTAAAAGGACTGGCATTAGACTTTCCAGGTAGCTTTAAAAAATCGGCTGCGCAAGAGCGAGCCTTAGAGCTCCAGTGGCTCGACCGACGACCGCAAGGCACACGGCAATTACAGGTGAATTTAGGTAAGGAACAGGTGCGAGCCTTATTTGAACGAGTCGATAAGAGTACACGGTTTTTCCATCGTGGTGTGGTGGCGGTTAATCGTGCCCCGACACTACCCACTAAAAATTTAGCGGTATTAATTAAGGGTGGAGAATGGGATTTAGTGCAGTGGGAAGATCTTGTTGATGAGTTTGATCAGCGCCTAGGTACTCAAAGAACTAATACTAAGAACAGTCGCTCAAACCAAAGCCACGGGGGGACTTTTCCAGAGCTCTATCAGTTAGACCTGCAGATGGATCATATGGATTATCACTTCTTGCACGTCGATAATATGCACTTACTGGGTAATCGAATCGATAATCGGAACTGGCAATTACAGCTGCGCTCGCCTGATATCCAAGGGCAGCTGGATATTCGCATGAGTGAGGATTTAAAAGACTTACAGGCACTAAAAGGCAGCTATGACCATATTCATTGGCGCGACTCTTCGCTAAGTTCAGGTAACTCTGGGACAGAGAGTACGGCAGCACCAGGAGCCCAGGCAGGGGGCCGAAACTCCACGAGTAACTCATCCACAACTAAGCGCTTAGATTTACCGAATATTGATGTTCAGGTTAAACGTCTCTCCGTGTATGGTAAAACCTTAGGTAGTTTGAATTTGAAGGGAGTTGCGCGAGGTAATAATGCATGGCAACTCGATGAACTAAGCATTCATAACGATGTGGGCTCCATGTTCGCAACGGGCCGCTTGCAGAGTAGTGCGCAAAGTACTGTAGCGGATATTGCGCTGAATGTGAATGCTTTGGATATGGGTAAATTCTTAACGCATTTTGGCTTAAACGATGTGATGAACGGCGGTAATGGCTTTGTGAATGGGCGTATTCAGGTGTCTGATGTACGCAATATTGCCTTGAATAATGTACAAGCGCAGTGGGAAGCACAAATCACCCAAGGTAGCTTATTAAGTGTGCGATCGAAAGCAGTGAAAGCCTTGGAATTTATCTCTTTGCAATCGCTTTCCCGTCTTAGTCAAGCAGGTGACGGGCATCGCTTATTTGGTGCTGGCTTGCAATTTGATTATGTCCGCGGGCATTTTAACTTGGCACAGCAACGCTTGAATGTAGCGGACTTTCGCCTCGATGGCCCCCTCGTAGCAGTGGTTGCTATGGGACATACCAATTTGCATTCTAAGCAACTTGATTTCCAAGCCGTCGCCGTGCCGAAAATTGAGATGAGTGGTGCGGCCATTCTATCGGGTATTATTGTGAATCCAGTCGTTGGTGTTGGTGCATTCTTGACGCAATGGCTTTTACAAGAACCCTTAGGTCGCGCATTAACTCAGCGCTTCCATGTGACAGGTAACTGGGACCAAGTGAAATTAGATGATGTGCCCCTGCCGAGTGAAGAGCAACTGAAGGAAAAAGACACTCAGCGTAAAATCGATGATCTCTATCGTAATTAGGCTTAGTTGAGTATTCCGATATCCACTTTACACGGGCGAGAAGCAGTTACCGATATGTTTAATTAAGCCCAGTTGAGTATTCTGGTATTCACTGTGTGCGGGCGGGAAGCTGGCGCCAATATGTTTAATTAGGCCTAGACGAGTATCCCGGTGTTCAATGGGCGCGACCTGCATCGAGTACGGGAGTGTGTCATTTAAGCTTGTCTAGAATAGGCTTATCAAACTTAGGGTCTAGCACCTTGGTATAGACATTTTCAGCTAATCTATATGGCATAATTGAAAGCGTTATTTAGCGTACTGTAGCACGGACATTTTCTTGTCAACTTCTTGTGCTATAAGATTTAAGAATAAATTAAAAATAATGAGTGGAGACAGATCAATTATTGTCTGTCTACGCGTATTTTCATGAGGCAAAACATATGGCATTAAGTATTTTTGATGTGTTTAAAGTAGGTGTGGGCCCATCGAGTTCACATACGGTAGGGCCGATGATTGCGGCCGTACGCTTTGTGCGTCGCTTGGAAGAGGCGAATTTACTACAGCAAGTGAAGCGCTTGCATATTGAGCTGTTTGGCTCACTCGGTGCAACCGGCTATGGTCACGCCAGCGATACGGCAATTATTGTGGGCTTATTTGGGCATCTTCCTGATCAGGTCGATACGGAAATGATTCCAGGCTTAGTTGGCAAGGTCCGTCAAGAGCAGAAGGTAAAATTATTAGATCAAGTTGAGGTGAACTTTAATCCTGATACGGATTTGATTTTTAACCTTGAAGAGTCTCTGCCTGAACATCCGAATGGTATGCGTTTTAAAGCCTTCGATGCCGATGGTCAGCAGCTGATGAAAAAAGAATACTACTCAATTGGTGGTGGCTTCGTGATGAATTGTGATGGGATGCGAGTGAATACAACACCCGATATTCAAATCCCATATCCTTTCAGTAGCGGTGATGAGCTTGTGGCTTTATGTGAGAAACATAATCTCACTGTAGCCCAATTAATGATGGAGAACGAGAAAGCCTACCAAGATGAAGCTGCAGTGCGCGAGAAAGTGCTGCATATCTGGCATGTGATGCAAGAGTGCGTGCAACGTGGCCGTTCTAAACAAGGTGTCTTGCCTGGGGGCTATAACTTACGCCGCCGCGCTTTTAAACTCTATGAAACCTTAAGGGAGCGCCCTGAGGAGTCATTGCGCGATCCCTTGTCGATGTTGGATTGGGTGAATTTATATGCCATGTCGGTGAATGAAGAGAATGCCTCTGGCGGTCGCGTGGTTACTGCACCGACGAATGGAGCTGCAGGTGTTATCCCAGCGGTACTTCATTATTATGAACGCTTTATCCCGACATCTAATCCACAAGGCATTATAGATTTTCTCTTAACCGCTGCCGCCATTGGTATCCTATATAAGGAGAATGCGTCTATCTCAGGCGCTGAGGTGGGGTGTCAAGGTGAGGTGGGTGTGGCTTGTTCGATGGCCGCGGGCGCTTTAGCCGCTGTGCTTGGCGGTACTGTGCAACAAGTAGAGAACGCTGCCGAAATTGGTATGGAGCATAATCTTGGCATGACTTGTGACCCAGTTGGGGGCCTAGTTCAGGTACCTTGTATTGAGCGCAATGCCATGGGAGCGGTGAAGGCGATTAATGCGGCACGCTTAGCCTTACGTGGTGATGGCCAGCACTTTGTTTCTCTAGACAAGGTGATTATCACCATGAAACAAACAGGTGATGATATGAAGTCTATCTATAAAGAGACCTCACGTGGTGGTTTGGCGGTTAACGTTATTGAGTGCTAGAGTTATGTGCAGTAGATAAAGTAATGGGCAAAAGAAGCAATCGTTCTTTTGCCCATTTTCTTGTCTACTGAGCTCTTGCTTGTTGGCAAGAGGATTGTGCTATTTAAGGGACCTGATTCATGAATAAGTATATTTCATTAGCGTGCTACTTAGATACTTATATTTAGGCCTCTATATTGAGTAAGCTTAATTTTGAGCACACGTAAAGAACTCATGAACGTAAAGAACTCATTATTTAGCACTTTTAAAGACGAAGCGGTCAAAGACAAAACCACCGAAGAGGGCGAGTACAGCGATATGTGACCAGTGGATGGAGTCGACGAGATTGCTATGCACGAAAATAGTCACAGCAGTGCCAAAAATCATACCAAACACGGCGCGCATGGTTAAGTAGGCCCAGTTTTCATCTTCTAGACTAATAATACCTTGCTTGGATTTAAAGCTGAGTTTGCTGTGATCCATCAAGCAAGTGGCTACCGACAATAAAGCACCGATAGCGCCAAAGAATAACGCTAAGAAACTGACTGACCATGTAATCATCGTGGCAAATAAGCCAAATACGATTAAGGCAATCACAAAACCGCCGCTTTTAAAAAGCGAGTCTGCTGGTGGTAAAGATAACTCTGATTCCTGTACAGGGGTCTGCTCTGTTGCCTGTTGTGATTCATTCAATTGCGGATCATTCATACGTCTAACTCCTTTTGCGTTGTTTAAACATTGTATTCATTGTAAAACAGTTACTCATGAAATCGAGTAGCGAAAACCTGAGGAAAAACCTATTGTAACGAGTTACGATAGCAAGATTATGACGATTTTGTCATAAATTTAAGGCATACTAAGAAATCTCATGTGTACGACATAGCTGAAAATAAGTTGTATAAGCGAAGCTAATGTTAAGCTAGGTCGTTAATCAAGGTCGCACTTAGCGCTCAGCAAAGTTCCACCGGAATGCATCACGAGTATGAGCGAACCAGGTTATTGTGTAGCTGACCATAATAGAAATGAGGTGCTACCTTAATCTGTAATGATTGCCCGTACTTGTCTGACTACTATATAGAAGCGAGTCGATTATGAAAAAACGAATTTTAATTGTCTGTCTCTGCAGTCTCTTAAGCGCCTGTGTTTACGGTGCATCCGCCTCAGGTGGCAGCGGTGGTTTCGGGATTGGCGTGGGTACAGGGGTTCGGTTTTAATGAAAATTTCATCTTAGTAAGGCCTCTATAGCATTTCTTGATGAATTTATGGGTAAAATAGACGGTTGATTCCTCATTTACTATGTTAAAAAATAGGTTTATAGATAATGCAAGCAACTGTTCAAACACTCGAAGGCCTAGAGCGCCAAGTAGATTTAGTCTTATCTTTAGAAGACGTAGAAAAAGAAGTAAAAACACAATTACAACGCGTTGCTCGTACTGCGAAAGTACAGGGTTTCCGTCCAGGCAAAGCACCTTTGTCAGTGATTGAGCGTAGCCACGGTCCTAGCGTTCGCTACGATGTGATTAATCAACAAGTTGGTAAAGCCTTCGACGAAGCGATTAAACAAGCTGAATTACGTGTTGCGGGTGCGCCAACTGTTGAACCTAAAGAAGACTCTGCTGAAGGTACAGTGGCTTTCACCGCAAAATTTGAAGTGTATCCTGAAGTGGTTACGCCAGATTTATCTGCAATTGAAGTGACTCGCTATACCACTGAAGTGGGTCAAGCGGAAGTGGATAACACCATTGATATTCTACGCAAACAACGTGCAACGTATAAAGCTGCTGAAGATCGTGCAGCGCAAGACAATGACCGCGTAACCGTGGATTTCGTTGGCACGATTGATGGTGTTGAGTTTGATGGCGGTAAAGCTGAAGACTTCCCATTCCTATTAGGTCAAGGTCGCATGTTGCCTGAATTTGAAGAAGCCGCTAAGGGTCTTAAAGCTGGCGAAAGCAAAACATTCCCATTGAGCTTCCCTGAAGACTATCAAGGTGAAGAAGTGGCTGGTAAAACAGCAGAATTCACGATCACCATGAAAGAAGTCGCTGAGCCTGAACTACCTGTGGTGGATAGCGATTTTGCTAAATCACTTGGCCAAGCCGAAGGCAATGTTGAGAAATTAACCGAAGAAATTCGTCAAAACATCGAGCGTGAAGCCAAGAGTCGTGCATTAGCGCGTACTAAATCTAGCGTATTTGATGCAGTGGCTAAAGCAGCGACATTTGACGTGCCTAAAGCCTTGGTGAATGATGATGTTCAAGGTCGTATTCAGATGGCACGTGAAGAGTTAAAACAACGTGGTATCCCTAATGCGGACTCTATGCCCATTCCAGCGGAAGCGTTTGCTGAAGAATCAGAGCGTCGTGTGCGCTTAGGTTTATTAGTAGGTCAATTGGTTGAAGAGGCGAAACTTCAAGCGACACCAGAGCAAGTACGCGCACGCATCGAAGAGTTTGCGAAAAACTATGAGAAGCCAGAGCAAGTTGTTGCTTACTACTTATCAGATCGTCAACGCCGTGCTGAGATGGAAAACATCACATTAGAAGACAATGTTGTTGAGCACATCTTGTCACAAGCGAAAGTGACTGAAGAAAGTATTCCTTTTGAAGAAATTATGGGAACTATGTAATGATGAATCGCTTTACCGATTTTTACGCCTCTATTCACGGTGCTGAGTCGGTGACCCCGACTGGACTAGGTTATATCCCTATGGTGGTAGAGCAGTCTGGTCGTGGTGAGCGTTCATATGATATCTACTCACGTCTACTGAAAGAGCGAATTATTTTTATGGTGGGTCCGGTCAATGACCAGACGGCCAATTTAGTGGTTGCCCAGATGCTTTTCTTAGAGTCTGAGAACCCCGAGAAGGATATTTCGCTCTACATTAACTCACCCGGTGGTGGTGTGTATGCGGGTTTAGCGATCTACGACACCATGCAGTTTATTCAACCTGATGTATCGACTTTATGTACCGGTATGGCGGCGAGTATGGGGGCGTTTTTACTTAATGCGGGTACGGCAGGTAAGCGTTATAGTCTTCCTAACTCTCGCATTATGATTCACCAGCCTCTAGGTGGTGCACAAGGCCAAGCAACAGATATCGAAATTCAAGCACGTGAAATTCTAAGCTTGCGTGAACGCTTGAATGAGATTATGGCCAAGCATAGTGGACAGAATATCGAGAGAATCCGCGAGCATACTGAGCGTGATAACTATATGTCAGCAGACCAAGCGAAAGAGTATGGTTTGATTGATAAAGTTCTCACGACTCGTAATGGCTGATTTTTTTGGCAATATACGCTACTATAAAACCTAATTTAAGGTGACGGGCCAGCCCTTAAGGCTGGCCTATATTGTTTATTAAGAATGCTATGACAGATAAAAACTCCTCATCTACACCGAGCAAAACCCTACATTGCTCTTTTTGCAATAAAACGAAAGCTGAAGTACGTAAGCTAATTTCTGGCCCAGGTAATATTTTTATTTGTGATGAATGCGTTGATATGTGCAATGACATTATTAAAGAAAGTAATGTCCAAGCTGTTAAGAACGCCATCAAAACTGAATTACCGACGCCTGTAGAAATTAAGGAGTTTTTAGATCAATACGTCATTGGTCAGAATATCCCTAAGCGTAATTTAGCGGTTGCCGTCTATAATCATTACAAGCGTATACGCCACGCCAGCATCAAAGAGGAAGATGGCGTCGAACTCGCTAAGAGTAATATTCTTCTTATTGGCCCAACAGGCTCAGGTAAGACTTTACTTGCTCAAACTCTAGCACGTATGCTTGATGTGCCTTTCGTGATGGCCGATGCCACAACCTTAACTGAGGCAGGCTATGTCGGCGAAGACGTAGAGAATATCGTTCAGAAACTTCTCCAGAAGTGTAATTACGATGTAGAGAAAGCGGAACAAGCCATTATTTATATTGACGAAATTGATAAGATTTCACGCAAATCAGATAATCCATCGATTACGCGTGACGTATCGGGTGAGGGTGTGCAACAAGCCTTACTGAAATTGATTGAGGGTACCGTTGCTTCAGTGCCACCACAAGGTGGACGTAAGCATCCGAATCAGGACTTTATTCAAGTCAATACCACCAATATTCTTTTTATTGTCGGTGGTGCATTCGACGGTCTTGAGAAAGTCATCCAAAATCGTACTGAAAAATCAGGCATCGGCTTTGGTGCAAGCGTTCAATCAAAATCTGAGAAGGGCGTTGGCGAACTCTTTAGCACTGTAGAACCTGAAGATATTATTAAATTTGGTTTGATTCCAGAGTTGGTTGGTCGTTTACCTGTTGTGGCGACTTTGGAAGAGTTGGATGAGCAAGCTTTAGTACAGATTCTCACAGAACCGAAGAATTCGTTGGTTAAGCAATTTGAGAAACTGTTTGCCATGGAAGATGTCGAATTAGAGATTCGCCCTCAAGCCTTACATGCGATCGCCGCTAAAGCCCTTAAGCGTAAGACTGGTGCTCGTGGTTTGCGCTCAATCTTGGAAGCGGCCTTAATGAGTACCATGTTTGATTTGCCGTCACAGAAGAACGTGACCAAGGTTGTGCTTGATGAGGCAGTGATTGATGGCAAGGGTACGCCATTATTAATTTATGCGGGTAATAAGAAAGATCAAGCGGCTTAAGGCTTATCTACATCGACTGCATCAATTTATTTACAGCTTAGGCTTGGCGCACTCTTGATATTCAGGAGTGCGTCTCCACATTACTTGCATTAAGTATCAAAATTCGAGGATTTAATCCATGTCAACAAGCCAATTATTAGCTGACGAAATCATTGAATTACCATTGTTGCCTTTGCGTGACGTGGTGATTTTTCCGCATATGGTGATGCCGCTATTTGTCGGTCGTCCTCGCTCAATCAGTGCCCTTGAGAAGGCAATGGCTGCGCCAACACATCATGTTGTGTTAGTTACTCAGAAAGCAGCGGCCACCGATGAGCCAGAGCCCGAAGATATCTACAAGATGGGCGTCATCGCGAATATCTTGCAATTATTAAAACTACCTGATGGCACCGTTAAAGTATTGGTTGAAGGCCTTCAGCGTACCCGTATTGATGAGATCAAAGAGTCTGATGGCCACTTCGTGGCAACGGTACAACCTTTACCAGCGGATAAACGCTCAGGTTCAGAAATTGAGGCCTTGCGTCGCACCTTGATCAACCTTTTTGATCAATACGTTAAACTCAATAAGAAGATTCCTCCTGAGGTCTTGACGAGCTTATCTAGCATTGATGAGTCTGAGCGCCTAGCCGATACCATTAGCTCACACTTACCTTTAAAGCAAGAACAAAAACAAGCCTTGCTTGAAGAGCTTGATGTGAATAAGCGCCTGGATAATCTCTTAACGCAGATTGAAGCCGAAATCGACATCTTGCAAGTCGAACGTCGTATCCGTGGCCGCGTCAAAAAGCAGATGGAAAAAAGCCAGCGCGATTACTATTTGAATGAGCAAGTTAAAGCCATCCAGAAAGAATTAGGTGAGGGTGAAGATGGTGCGGATATCGAAGAGCTTGAAAAGAAAATCGAAGCTGCTCAGATGTCCAAAGAGGCGCGTGCTAAGGTTGATGGTGAGCTCAAGAAGCTCAAGTTGATGTCACCCATGTCCGCTGAGGCAGGTGTGATCCGTAACTACATCGATCATCTGATTGGTTTGCCGTGGAAGAAGAAGAGTAAAGTAAATAACTCTTTAGTCCATGCTGAAGGCATTCTCAATGACGATCATTTTGGTCTTGAGAAAGTCAAGGAACGCATTTTAGAATACCTAGCGGTGCAACAGCGCGTGGATAAGGTTAAAGCCCCAATCCTATGTTTAGTTGGGCCTCCAGGCGTTGGCAAGACTTCATTAGGTCAGTCTATCGCCAAGTCAACGAATCGTAAATACGTGCGCATGGCCTTAGGTGGCGTTCGTGATGAGTCGGAGATTCGTGGTCACCGTCGTACCTATATCGGTGCGATGCCAGGCAAAATCTTGCAGAACATGAATAAAGTCGGTGTACGCAATCCCTTATTCTTGCTTGATGAAATCGACAAGATGGGTACCGATTTTCGTGGCGATCCCGCTTCAGCCTTGCTTGAGGTATTAGATCCTGAACAAAACCATACCTTCCAAGACCATTACGTTGAAGTTGACTATGATTTGTCCGATGTAATGTTTGTGGCGACCAGCAATACACTGAACATTCCGCCAGCACTTTTGGACCGTATGGAGGTGATTCGTCTATCAGGTTATACCGAAGATGAAAAACTGCATATTGCGACGGATCACTTAATTCCTAAACTGATTAAGAACAATGGCTTGGCTGAGAATGAGCTAAGCATTGATGAGGCAGCGATTCGAGATATCGTGCGTTACTACACACGTGAAGCAGGTGTGCGTGGTTTAGAGCGCGAGCTCAGCAAAATTTGCCGTAAGGTCGTTAAACAAATTATTACCGTAGCTGGCGCGAACAAAACCACTCGTCGTGCTAAAGCCGCGAGTAGCATCCCAGGTCTGGAGTTGCCGATTCAGGTGACGGCAGAGAACTTAAGCGAGTTCTTGGGTGTGCGTAAGTTTAACTTCGGCATGGCAGAGAAAGACAATCAAGTGGGTCAAGTGACTGGTTTAGCCTGGACGGAAGTGGGTGGTGATTTACTGACCATTGAAGTGGCCTCGGTTAAAGGCAAGGGCAATATCCAGCATACAGGCTCACTCGGTGATGTGATGAAAGAGTCTATGCTTGCCGCTCGCACGGTTTTACGTGCACGCGCCCATACTTTCGGTTTTACCGATAGTGTGTTCGAGAAAAAGGACATCCATATTCACGTACCTGATGGTGCTACACCGAAAGATGGCCCTTCAGCAGGTATTGCTATCACCACGGCTTTAGTATCATCTTTATCAGGTATTCCTGTACGTGCGGATGTGGCCATGACAGGGGAGATTACCTTACGTGGTGAAGTGCTCGAAATTGGTGGCTTAAAAGAGAAGCTCCTTGCAGCACATCGTGGCGGTATTAAGACTGTGTTAATCCCTCATGATAATGTGAAAGATCTCGCTGAAATTCCAGACAATGTGAAGAATAGCCTAGAGATCATTCCTGTGCGTTGGATTGACCAAGTACTTGAGGCTGCTCTTGAGCGCATGCCGACACCTTTAAGTGAAGAGGAAATCGCCAAACTAGCTGAAGAAGCGATGGCAGCGAGCAAGTCAACACCTGACTGCGGTGATACTAACGCAAGACACTAAATACTTGAAGCAATTACGTAACGCTTAACGCAAAAAATAAACACGCTCTGGAGCAATCTAGAGCGTGTTTTTTATGCGGAACGCATTCTGTGAGAAGTTAATAGAATTCATCATGAGAAGTTAATAGAGCTCATCATGAGAAGCCAATAGTATTGCAATCCAATTATTGCAGTCCTAGTGAGCGACGTAATTCATCTTTCTCATTGCGTAATTGGCGTAGTTTCCGTGTTTCAGCAGAGTTATTGTTGTTTTTCTTGGCGACTTTGCGAGGGGCTGGTTTATGAGCTGCTGGTGCAGCTGGTCGAGCGCTATCTGCTTCATTCGTAGACGCCGCGCTTATATTGCTGGATGTGCTAAGCGCAGCGGCCGTTGCTGTTGCAGCTATGCCTAGCTCAGTACTTGGAAGATTGCTAGGATTCGTGACGTCTGGTGCTTCTTGAGGTTGCTGCTGAGAGCCTAAAGGAGCAGGGAAATCGCTGTTCGGTGCAGGGGTGGGTGCTGAGCCTGGTATACCTGGAGTTTCTTGGTTCGGACTAACGGGAGCAGGAAAGCCGGAATTTGGTGAAATAGGGGTTAGAGGGCCTGATGGTGTAATCGGGGCAGGGAAGCTATTCGTAGGCGCAGGGAACTGCGATGCGTCACCAGAACTCGTTGACGGATTCAGTGGTAAAGCTGTCCCTAGTTCGCTTGTATTGCTAAAGGCTTCTTGACTGGAGCTAGGCGGCGGTGAGACTGTCGTGCTTGGTGGGGCGCTTGGCACGGGCGGTAAGGCATCGCGTAACTCAGGCTTCTCACGTAAGATGTGGTTTGGATCACTGGTTTCAGCGGTGTTTGAATCGGTAATCAATGAATCAGGGCTTGTTTCATCATTGCTTGCTGCAGGGGTGTCGGTAGTGTCTGCTGGCATCTCTGATAATGTATCAGTACTGCTAGCGTCACTAGGCTCATCCGTTGTGGAATCATATGCGCTCTGTGTTGTACTATCACTCGTCGCTGTACTTGTATCCGTAGTGACGTTGCTTGGAGTCGTCTGACTTGCCTCGGTATTTTGGTGGCTCTCTACTTGTGTAGGTGTACCGCTTTGAGCTGCGCTATCAGTAGAGCTAATGGCGCCTGAACTGCTTGGGCTGACCTCAATTTGGCGGTTGACAGGCTCACGGGTGAATGCATCATAAAACGCAATGGCTATAAAAAGTAAAATAAGAGCAGAAATAATAGCTAGTACTAAATTGGAAATTTTACGAGCCATAACGATGTTTTACCTCAACAAGTAATTAGAGTGCTTCTAATGATATTTTTCTAGTATAAGTTCTTTGGGCTTCTTAAGGGAAAAGAAGCAATCTATTGTCAAATTCGATTGTGTCAAGTTTAATAATCATACGCTTTTTTTGTGCACTTTTGATGACAAATGACCATTATCTCGTACAGGGAGCTCATGTTAGCCCATACCTTGAAGGCATTTTTTGCGCTCATCTTTGTATCGCTTATCTTTGTATCGTTTGAGGGCTATCATACACAGCTGGAGGCATTCGTCTCTGTCGATGAGATTGCTCTTGTCATGCGTCTCTCTTGCGATGTGCATCTATTAGCGTGTAGTGGAACTTAGCACAGAGTTTAGGAGAGCTCGTCGTAAAAACAAAATTCGTCGTAAAACCCCATCTTTTAGGGGCGAGGAGGGAGTCAACTGCGCTTTACTGGTCCAAAAGCATAGGGCGATGAAATTCACGAATATCCTCATCTAAGAAAATAACTCGCGAACTTGGCGGGTAAACTGGTTTTTTGCGAGTGACCTCGACAAATGCTAGGCGATATTTGTCGATACCACGCTCTACTAATGCTTTCATCAGGGTCAGTGATCGCACCTCATGCAATTCATTATTTAAAGCACGCGAGCCGATTTTCTCGTGTTCTACTTCAATTAAGGCAGAGCGCCTAGATTTGGACTTCATTAATTGCGCAATATGATCCAAATACTCCTCGCCTTGAGCGGTGAAGGCGGAAGAGCCCCTAACGAAGATAGGATCTTGTGTGCTCACAGCAACACCACGTGAACTTGCATCGAAGGAAAGTCCCTTATCTTTGTAAGAGGCTATTGTGGAGCAAGCGCTTAGAAAGGCTATGAATGTGGTAAGCAGAGCATAGAGAGATATCTTTTTCATGAGAGCAGGCACGCTGAGCATTGAGAGAATAATTAATTGCTCTCTATTGTAGGGGGTCACTATTATAAAATCCTAATAAATACTTTATATTAATAAAATTTTACGTAAAAACATGCTTTGGAAACTTTAAATAACAAAGATTACATTTTGTATCTTATTGCTTTTGTGTTTATTGAGAGTCGCTTGTGTATCTTCTAACAGGTCGATGCAGACATATTAAGCGCTATGTGATGTCCCAAGTAAGCTTGTCGTCGCATGTTTAGTCCGCCGCTTTGACTAAGTAACATTCATTGATTTAAGTCGCATTCATTGACTTAAGTTTCAAACTTATTAGCAACGGCGGTTGAAAATTGACCACTATACTTAAGCCACAATCTTTAAATCGGCTTAGTGGTATGTGATAAGGTAGCTCTGTTCAGCTAAATAACCACACCTAGACACTTTTAGTGAGTTTTTATCTTAAAATACCGATAAAATCGTGCCCGCACCCAAGATAAATGCTAAAATAACAGAGTTAATTTTATTTGAGAGACAGGGAATATATGGTTTATTCAATGACACGAACTACGACTTAATTATTCTAGTCGCGCTCGTGCTTGAAATTTGTGCTCCATAACAGTCTCTACGTCATGACGCGGCAACCTAGCTTAGGGAGTCGCGTTTTTTATTTTTAAGGTTTTTCCATGATTCAAATTACTTTACCTGATGGTTCGCAGCGCCAGTTTGACAATCCGCTTACTGTTGCTGAAGTCGCTACCTCAATTGCTCCAAGCTTGGGCAAGGCGGCTTTGGCAGGTAAGGTAACGACGAGCACGGGTGAAAGCAAATTAGTCGATACCAGTTATCTCTTGGATAGCGATGCGAACTTAGCCATTGTGACCGCGAAAGATGCGGATGGCTTAGATTTAATTCGTCACTCAACCGCGCACTTATTAGCCTATGCAGTGAAATCATTATTCCCTGATGCGCAAGTGACAATTGGCCCAGTGATTGATAATGGCTTTTATTATGACTTTGCTTATAAGCGTCCATTCACACCTGAAGACTTAGAGAAAATCGAAAAGAAAATGGCCGAATTGGCTAAGAAAGACGAAGTCGTTGTGCGTGAAGAATGGTTGCGCGATGATGCGGTTGAGTTCTTTAAATCTCAAGGTGAGATTTATAAAGCAGAAATCATTGCTTCAATCCCAAGTAATGAAACCATTAGTCTATACCGCGAGGGTGAGTTTATCGACTTATGCCGTGGCCCTCATGTCCCTTCAACAGGCAAGCTGAAAGTCTTTAAACTCATGAAAGTTGCTGGCGCCTACTGGCGCGGTGACTCGAATAATGAGATGTTGCAACGTATCTACGGTACGGCTTGGGCGACTAAGGAAGAGCAACAAGCTTACCTAACTATGCTGGAAGAGGCTGAGAAGCGCGATCACCGTAAACTTGGTAAAGAGCTTAATTTATTCCATTTCCAGGATGAGGCACCAGGCTTGATTTTCTGGCATCCGAAGGGCTGGCAGATTTGGCAGCAGGTAGAGCAATATATGCGTAAAGTCTACGTTGATAATGGCTACCAAGAAGTCAAGGCACCGCAAATCCTCGACTTGAGCCTGTGGAAGAAGACTGGCCACTGGGATAACTATAAAGAAAATATGTTTACCACTGAGTCTGAAAACCGTGCCTACGGTTTGAAGCCGATGAATTGCCCTGGTCATGTGCAAATCTATAACGCAGGTCTGCATTCTTATCGTGAACTGCCGATTCGTTATGGTGAGTTCGGTCAATGCCACCGCAATGAACCCTCAGGTTCTTTGCATGGCATGATGCGCGTACGTGGCTTTACCCAAGATGATGGCCATATTTTCTGTACTGAAGACCAGTTGCAAGAAGAGTGCGCACAGTTTACTGAACTTTTACAAAAAGTTTACCGTGACTTTGGTTTTACCGAAGTCTTATATAAAGTGGCTACCCGCCCTGAAAAACGTATCGGTGAAGATGCGGTATGGGATAAGGCGGAAGACGCTTTAATGGAGAGCTTACGTCGCTCAGCTTGTGAGTTTGAAATCTCACCAGGCGAAGGCGCTTTCTATGGTCCGAAAATTGAATACACCTTGAAAGATGCTATCGGTCGTCATTGGCAGTGTGGCACGATTCAAGTTGACTTCTCCATGCCAGTGCGCTTAGGTGCTGAGTATGTTGATGCGAATGACCAACGTCGTCCGCCTGTCATGCTACACCGTGCAATCTTAGGTTCGCTAGAGCGTTTTATTGGCATGTTGATTGAGAATTATGCCGGTGCTATGCCACCATGGTTGGCCCCTGAGCAAGTTGTCGTTTGTTCAATTTCAGAACAATTTAACCCTTATGCACAAGCGGTTGTTGATCAGTTAACAGCACTTGGCTTTAGGGCTAGTGCGGATTTACGTAATGAAAAAATTACTCGTAAAATCCGTGAAAATAGTATGCAGAAAGTACCTTATATCTTAGTGGTCGGTGAGAAAGAACGTGAAAGCCAGAGCGTGGCTGTACGTGGTCGCGGCAATTTAGATTTAGGTGTCTTAACTGTTGATACATTTATTGCGCGCTTAGACAATGACGTTAAACTACGTCAAGATGTACAAGCTTAAACTTTATTAGGAGATTTTAAGATCGCAACCGATAAAACCCACCGTATTAATGGTGAAATCCGTACCCCAGAAATTCGTTTAATTGGCCTAGAGGGTGAACAACTAGGTGTTGTCGCTATTCAAGACGCTTTGCGTCAAGCAGAAGAAGCGGAAACAGACTTAGTTGAAATTGCACCGAATGCGACACCGCCTGTCTGTCGTTTGATGGACTACGGTAAGTTTCGTTATCAAGAACAAAAGCGTCAACACGAAGCGAAAGCCAAACAAAAAGTTGTCCAGGTTAAGGAAGTTAAGTTCCGTCCTGGTACTGACGAGGGTGATTATCAAGTTAAACTACGTAACTTGAAGCGCTTTATTGATGATGGTGATAAAGCCAAGGTTACCTTGCGCTTCCGTGGTCGTGAGATGGCCCACCAAGAACTTGGTATGAAAGTGCTTGAGCGTATTCGTGATGATTTAGGTGATACCGTTACTGTTGAAGCAATGCCTAAACTCGAAGGCCGCCAAATGGTTATGGTTGTGTCACCAAAGAAAAAATAATGCGCTAAGCTCAATTGGACTCGCAACTGGGTAAGCATCTTGCCAAGTCTGTTGCTTAAACCTATTGGGTACTATAATTTGATTCGTGCCTTAGCACGGAGTTAAATTGAATCTGTAAGGCATATCCTTTAAGATGCCTTACAGAGAACGCATTCGTTGAATTGATGCTAGAGTGGGTAGCAATCTATATTGCGCTGCCTTAGCGCGCATCTGTATTGGGTCGTCTGAACGAGAATATCTCCTGCTTATTCGAACGGTAGGAAGTTTCCCTGTTCTAAGTAGGAGTTATTATCATGGAAGTTTTGTTTATCATTGATCCTTTGGTGCAATTGAAAGCCTATAAGGACAGTTCTGTGGCGATAATGCGTGCCCTGCAGAAGCGTGGTCACAGCATCTTTGTGGCTTCACAAGGTGATCTCTATATCGAAGGGCAAGTTTATGCGCAGACGCATAAGATTCGTCTTGACGATGAGGCCGATCTTACGGAACCGAATTGGTGGACTTATGAAGGTGGCGTGCATGAGCGTAAGCTAAGTGAGTTCGCTGCGGTGATTATGCGTAAAGATCCGCCTTTTGATATGGAATACTACTATAGTTGCCATCTCTTAGCCTATGCCGAGAAGTTTGGGGCTAAGGTTTTCAATAGTGGTGCAGCAATTTACTCGCATCCAGAGAAACTCACGATTACCGAGTTCTCTCAATTTACCTCTCCTACCTTGGTCAGCCGTAATATGGCTCGTCTTAAGCAATTCCATCAAGAACATAAAGACATTGTGGTAAAGCCATTGGATGGTATGGGTGGTGCGGGTATTTTTCGTGTTGCGCAGAAAGAGGTGAACTTTAGTTCGATCTTAGAGATGCTAACGCAAAATGGTCAACAGACAATTATGGCGCAACGCTATATCCCAGAAATTGTGAATGGCGATAAACGTATCTTGATTATTAATGGTCAGGTCGTGCCGTATTGCTTAGCGCGGATTCCTTTGGCTGGCGAGACACGCGGTAATTTAGCCGCAGGTGGACGTGGCGTGGCTCAGCCTTTGACGGCACGTGATTTGGAAATTGCTCAAACTTTGGCGCCGATCCTCAATGAGCGTGGCTTGTTTTTAGTTGGTTTAGACGTGATTGGTGACTACTTAACCGAAGTTAATGTGACCAGTCCAACATGCTTTGTAGAAATCACAGAGCAGACTGATTTTAATGTTCCTGATTTCTTTGCGCAAGAGCTAGAGAAGCGCCTGAATTTAGTGTAATCAAGTGATGTGTTTATGACAACGATTGCTATTATTGCGCATACGCCTATTGCCTCAGCACTTTTAGCGGGTGTACAGCATGTATTCCCAGCAGCTGAGCGGGTATTTATTTTTGATATCTTGCCGGATGATGAGCCCGATGCGATGGTGACTAAGGTGCTTGAACAACTCAAAGACTCGGCACCAGAGCAAGTCCTTATTTTTACCGATTTAATTGGGGCAACGCCTTCTAATATCGGTGTGCGTGTTGCGCAAAGTTTAAATGCAGCGCATATTAAAACCGAGCTCTTAACTGGCACGAATATCTGTATGTTATTAAGTGCCGTGCGTTATCGTGATATGCCTATAGAGCAATTACAAGATAAAGTCATTGAAGCCGGTAAGCGCGGTATGCAAAGCATTGATTGTGATGGCGGTGATGCTTGCTTGTAGTGCGTTAGTTTGTTAGTAGTGCGCTGCTTGTTGTTAGTCGCGTGAATAGTACATGAATGAAGGCGCTAAGCAGTGTTGTATAAGGTCTCAGACAATGAGTGCCGTATTTTTTAAAAATTAAAATTTTAATAGGTTAGGATATGCCAGCTGTCGATATCGTGATTAGTAATAAATTAGGCTTACATGCGCGTGCAGCTGCTAAATTAACGCAGTTAGCCTCATCATTTAAGAGTGAAGTGTTTATTGCGCGAGGGCAAAATCGGGTGAATGCAAAAAGCATTATGGGTGTGATGCTCCTTGCTGCTGGCAAAGGCCTGACCGTCACCGTTGATGCCGAAGGTGAGGACGCAGATACCGCGCTCATCGAAATTGAAAAATTATTTAATAATAAATTTGGTGAGCCAGAGTAAAACGAGGTAGGAGATGGGGCAGACAGCACAACAAGAAGTTCAGCATGATGCTGTGATGGTATTGCGCGGTAAGGGGGTTGCTCGTGGTATTGCGATTGGCCAAGCTGTCGTGATGGGAGCGACCTTACTTGAGGTGGACCATAGTTTTATTTCAGGTGATGAAATTGATCGCGAATGCGAGCGTCTTGACCAGGCATTAGCAGCCGTGAATACGGAGCTGATACAGATAAGAAGCCGACTGCCTGAGGATGCTCCTAAAGAGCTAGCACCTCTTTTAACCGTGCATAGTCTTTTGGTCTCTGACCCCATGCTGGCCGAAGATACGAAAGAAATTATTCGTACACGTAAATATAATGCGGAATGGGCAATTAGTACCCAAGGGCAGATTTTGAGCTCCCAGTTCGCACAGATGGATGATGAATATTTACGCGAGCGTGCGGCTGATATTAATCAGGTGATTGAGCGTGTGGTGGCGACTTTATCTGGTGCTGAGCAGTTCGCCTTGCCGACGATAAACGAGAGGGGTGGCTGCGATCTTCCGATGATTGTGGTGGCGCATGATATTTCACCTGCAGATATGTTGAATTTGCGTGAGGCGCATTTTGCCGCCTTCTTAACCGATACAGGTGGACCAACTTCGCATACCGCTATTGTTGCACGTAGCCTAGGTGTTCCCGCGGTCGTGGGGATGAGCAATGTGCGTCAATTGGTACGTGATCGCGAAGTGTTGATTATCGATGGCGAAGTGGGTTTGGTGATTGTCAATCCATCAGATTTAATTCTTGAACAATATCGACGCAAGCAACGCCAGCAAGCGGCTGAGCGTGAATTTTTACTGCTGAAGAAAGATGAACCTGCAATTACCTTAGATGGCGTGCCGATTCGCCTTGAGGCAAATATTGAACTCCCCGAAGAGGCGCAGGAAGCCTTAGCCTTAGGGGCTACGGGGATTGGTTTGTACCGCAGCGAATTCTTGTTTATGGGTCGTGATGATTTGCCTAGTGAGCAAGAACAATACGAAGCCTATGCACATGTCCTTAAAACCATGGGTGAGCGTCCAGTGACCATTCGTACCCTTGACATCGGTTCCGATAAAACCTTAAGTGAGGAAGCCACGGTAGCGGTTAATCCTGCCTTAGGCTTACGTGCTGTGCGCTACTGCCTAGCACGACCTGAGATGTTTATCACGCAATTACGTGCTTTATTAAGAGCCTCAGTGTATGGTCGCTTGCGTATATTAATTCCTATGATTTCGCATATTCATGAGGTGCATGCGGTTAAACGCTATTTGGAGCAAGCTCGAGCTGAATTGTTGGACGAGGGTGTCGCACTTGGTGATAAAATTGAGCTCGGTGCTATGGTTGAGATACCAGCGATTGCGATTGCCATTGAGCCCTTTTTAAAAGAGTTAGATTTCGTATCAATTGGAACGAATGACCTCATTCAATATACTTTAGCTGTTGACCGTGTTGATAGCGAAGTGGCAGACTTATTCGACCCCTTGCATCCGGCTGTTTTACGCTTGGTGGCGAATACCATTCAGGCGGGTGAGCGTGCGGGTAAGGATGTCTGTGTTTGTGGTGAGATGGCCGGTGAGGTTGACTATACGCGCTTATTGCTTGGTTTAGGCTTGAAGGGATTCTCTATGCATGCGCAACAGATTCCTGATGTTAAAGAAATCGTTCGCCAAGCGCATACGAATATTCTGCGTGGTAAAGTAGCTCAATCTTTAAATTATGCGACGCCGATAGACCTGGAGCAGATTAATGCCTGAGCTAAGCCAACAATACGAACCTCAGTATATGATTAAAGCAAGTGCTCAATTGAACAAGAAAGTTCAATCTACTAGGAGCGCTCAAACTACTAGGAAAGCAGAGTCTGTTAAGAAAACCCAATCTGCGCTGATGAGCATGGGTAAACATCAAACTCTCTATCGGAGCTTGGGCATGGGGTTGCTATTGAGTTTAAGCGCTTGTAGCAGTAGCACTTTGTATGAGCGTACAGATATTCACTATATTCAAGCTTGTGGCGATAAACAGCTGAGTTGTGCCCAAGTACAGGCTGACTTTACCCAGCGTTGCACTCGGGAGCATCGTGGTCAAGTAGTGCTGTTGGATGATTTGCGTCCAAACCGTTTACACTTGGTTTGTCGTCCTGCACCTGAAGAGAAGCCGAGTACGGGTACACCAACACCTAAGCCTGACACACCGAATATGCAACAGGCTTTACAGCAATCTTCGCCACAGGGGCAGGAGCAAGCCGTATCAGCTGATTCACCTGATGCTCCTGGTGCTAATTCTGACGATAATTAATATAAGCGTAAACCTTGTGCAGTTCACTGCATAGTTGCATATCATCCGTGATTAACACAAGCCCATGCATTGCTCGAGATCAGGCTGGTCAGCATAAGCGTCTTGAATATACTTCACCACTTCGGTGGGCTCATCGGTCACGTGATAGAGCAAGGTATCACGCGGAGAGATATAGCCTTCATCAATTAAGGTAGTGTTAAACCAGTTCAATAATCCCGACCAGAATTCTGTGCCGACAAATACCACCGGAACGCGGTTGGCTTTACCTGTTTGGATTAATGTCAGCGCTTCACTGAGTTCATCTAACGTACCAAAACCGCCTGGCATAATCACATAGGCGCAACTATTCATAAAGAAAGTGGTTTTACGAGAGACGAAGTATTTAAAGTAGATACTATGCGATTGATATGGATTGTCATGCTGTTCATGGGGTAACTCAATATTTAAGCCTACGCTGGTGCCTCCTGCCTCATAACAGCCCTTATTAGCTGCTTCCATAATGCCTGGGCCACCGCCTGATATAATGCTAAAACCAGCTTCCACTAATAGCTTGCTGATTTCTACGGTTTTCAAATAGTTAGGATGATCTGGTTTGGTGCGTGCACTACCGAAGATGCTGACGGCAGCTCTGACTTCTTTTAGATGATCGGCTGCTGTTAATAGCTCGGCAGTAATCTCGTGAATTTGACCTTGAATAGTAGTTGCTCTAATGACTGACATGAAAAAAACCTTATTACTTGTTGATGGCTCTAGTTACTTATACCGCGCATTTCATGCTATGCCGAATTTGCGCAATAAGTCGGGTGAGCCGACAGGAGCGATTTACGGCATCATTAATATGATGCGCAAGATAATGCACGACTACCGTCCCGACTATATGGCGTGTATTTTTGACGCACCTGGCAAAACATTTCGTGACGCTCTATATCCAGAGTATAAAGCACAACGTCCGCCAATGCCCGATGATTTGCGATTACAGATTGAACCGATTTATCAAACCATTGCAGCACTCGGCTGGCCTGTCATCGCACAAAGCGGGGTTGAAGCAGACGATATCATTGCTACTTTAGCAGAAATTGCTTATCAGCATGATGTCAAAACTGTAATCTCTACAGGTGACAAAGATATTACACAGTTAGTGAATGGTCATATTAATTTAATTAATACCATGACGAATGAAGCCTTAGACCGCGAAGGTGTATTGAATAAATTTGGGGTCTACCCAGAACAGATTATTGATTTTTTGATGTTAGTAGGCGATAAGGTCGACAATGTACCTGGTGTGAATAAAGTCGGTGATAAGACCGCGGCTAAGTGGTTACAAGAATATGGCAGCTTAGAAAATCTGATCAACCATGCTAATGAGATTAAGGGTAAAGTGGGGGAGTATTTCCGCGAAGCAATCCCACAATTTCCGCTCACCCGTGAGCTCATCACGATTAAGCGTGATTGTGATGTCTCGGAATTTTTTACGAATTTAGACGATTTAAAGCCGCGCGCACAAGATGACGAAAGACTGGCCGAGCTGTATAACCGCTTTGGTTTCAGAACCTTCTTACGCGATGTGACCGGTGATGAACAGAGCGTGCCTGAACAAGATGCGCGCCAGAGTGATAATCTGCCTCAAGCCCCAACAACGGTGCACTATCAGATGGTGAATACGGCAGAACAATTGGCCGATTGCTTAAGGCAAATTCGCCAAGCCGAGGTGGTGGCTTTTGATACAGAAACCAATAGCTTAGATCCTATGCATGCCAAATTGGTGGGGATGAGTTTTTCTATTGAGGTCGGGCAAGGTTGGTATATTCCCTTGGCCCATAGTGGCAATCTGTTGGATGAGCAGCTGGATAAGCAAGCAACCTTAGCCGAGTTTGCGAGCTGGTTTAGTGACCCGAATGCTAAGAAAATTCTCCAGAACGCGAAATATGATGCCCATGTTCTCGCGAATGAAGGATTTGAGCTGCAAGGCGTTGTACACGACACGATGCTAATGGCCTATGTTTTAGAATCAAATAAAAAGGTCTCGCTTGAAGACCTAGCCGAGCGCTACCTAGGACGCCGAGGCTTAAGTTTTGAAGAAATATGCGGTAAAGGCGCGAAAGCGATTACTTTTGACCTTGTAGACTTAGAAAAAGCCACCCAATACGCCTGTGAAGATACAGATTTCACCTTGCAATTAGCCCAAGTGCTAAAGCAGAAGATTGAACAAGATGAGGGGGTTCAACGTATTTATGCCTTAGAGATGCAGGTATGGCCGGTGCTCTTTAAAATTGAACGAAATGGCGTCAAGTTAGATGAGAAAGCACTATTAGAGCAGTCTGCGGAAATCAGCGCACAGCTACAACAGCTTGAGCAACAGGCCTACGCCATGGCAGGAACCGAGTTTAATTTAAACTCACCGAAGCAATTAGGTGAAATATTATTTGATCGTTTGCAATTGCCGATTGTTAGCAAAACCGCCAAAGGGGCCCCCTCCACCAGTGAAGATGTCTTGAGTAAACTTGCTGAAGATTATCCATTACCTGCCATCTTGATGGAGTATCGTAGCTTAAATAAACTCAAAACTACCTATACCGATAAGCTCCCTGAGATGATTAACCCGAGAACGGGACGAGTGCATACGCATTATGCTCAGGCCGCTGTGGTGACAGGGCGCTTGGCTTCATCCGATCCGAACTTACAGAATATTCCTGTGCGCACCGAAGAGGGGCGTCGCGTGCGTAAAGCCTTCGTAGCCAATCCTGGCTGGCATATTATGTCGGCAGACTATTCACAGATTGAGTTGCGAGTGATGGCGCATATCTCGAATGATGAGAATTTGCAGAAGGCCTTTGCTGAAGGTAAGGATATTCACCGCGCCACAGCTTCTGAAGTATTCGGCGCAACACTTGATGAGGTGACATCAGAGCAACGTCGCGCGGCTAAAGCGATTAACTTTGGCTTAATTTATGGCATGGGGGTCTTTGGCTTAGCAGCTAACTTAGGTATTGCTCGTGATGCCGCGAAGAGCTATATCGACCGTTACTTTATGCGTTACCCGGGTGTCGCCATGTATATGGAGAAGACGCGTGAACTTGCCGCAAGCCAGGGTTATGTGCAGACCGTCTTTGGTCGTCGTCTTTGGTTACCTGAGATAAAAGGCGCTAAGGGACCGCTTAAGGCTGCGGCTGAGCGTGCGGCGATTAATGCGCCGATGCAAGGAACTGCGGCGGACCTTATTAAGATGGCCATGGTGGCCGTGCAAAATTGGCTTGAACAAGAACAACTCCAATCGAAGATGATTATGCAAGTACACGATGAACTGGTACTTGAGGTCAAGGACGAGGAAGCCGATCGTGTACGTGAGGCCTTACCAAGATTGATGAGTCAAGTGGCAGAGCTGTCTGTACCCTTATTGGCTGAAGTCGGAGAGGGTCAGAATTGGGAGCAGGCTCATTAAGGCGAGAGTGGTGCGCTAAGACTATGAGTCTTGCTTATTACAGATCGGGAACCGACGCCTTAAGAGCCTAAACGCTGTAGAGAAGAAGCGTTAATAGACGTGACAGTATATAGAGCGTCAGTCCATAGAGCCTTAGTCCATTGCGTGACAGATAAGAAAATCCCCCAAGTCTAAATATAGATCAATGATCTGAATCCAGACTTGGGGGATTTAAGCTTGTATGGCTAGTCGCTTTAATTATGTCGAAACATTAACCCGCATTCAAATTCTGCAAGGCATTAATACGACTTTGCATTGGGGGGTGAGTTGAGAATAGGGCAGCGACATTAATCTTGCCAGAGATACCCGAAGCGGCCATGCCTTTTGGCAATTCACCTGGCTCAATATTGCCAAGACGCGCTAAGGCATGAATCATTGGCTTGGTTGAGCCTAAGAGCTGGGCAGAACCCAAGTCAGCGCGGTATTCACGTTGGCGCGAGAACCAGGCCACAATAATCGAGGCCAGAATACCGAAGGCAATCTCACAGACAATGGTGGTAATCCAATAGCCAGGACCTACGCCATCACGATCATTCTTTAAGAGCACGCGGTCAACGAAGTAACCTGCAATACGGGCAAAGAACACGACGAAGGTATTCACTACGCCTTGAATCAATGTCAGGGTAATCATATCGCCATTCGCAACGTGAGCAACCTCATGGCCTAGTACCGCGGTGACTTCTTCCTCGGTCATGCTTTGCAATAAACCAGTCGATACAGCAACTAATGAAGAGTCTTTAAAAGCACCCGTAGCGAATGCGTTCGGCTCGCCTTGGTAAATCGCCACATCAGGACGACCAATGCCTGCGCGATCAGCTAATTGATGCACAGTATCGACCAACCAGGCCTCAGTACTATTGGCAGGGGCTTGAGGGTCAATCACTTGCGCGCCTGTGCTCATAATCGCCATGCGCTTACTCATTAAGAGTGAAATAATCGAACCTGTAAAACCAACAATCACAGAGAAAATGAGTAATTGTTGATAGTCAATACCGTTAGCGGTTAAAAAGCGGTTGGCACCCGTTAAGCTTAAAGTGACACTTAAAACCACCATCACGGCTAAGTTGGTCATTAAGAATAAGACAATACGTTTCATCCGAGCTGAATCCTAGTAAGAAATGAATACCTAATTGTAATGTGAATCATGTATTATATGATGAGCTAGCGCGAAATTTTAAATACTTCAGCGCAAGTTTTACTTAACTAAATGTTTCAATTTAATTCGTATTTACTATGCAAGCCTTATGGATGTTAGTCGCCTCATTGATGTTCGCCTTAATGGGGGCAGGGGTGAAGCTGGCCACCGACCAAGGAACCTCCTTGGCGCTAATCGTGATGGCTCGGGGTTTGCCATCGGTCGTATTTATCTTGGTTTGGGCCTTGCTCACCCAACATAGTTTAAAACCCAAGAGCGTGCGCCTACATGTGCAACGGAATATCTTTGGTGGTACGGCGCTCTGGTTGGTATTTTTCAGTTATGGCTTTTTGCCCCTCGCTTCAGCCACCAGCTTAAACTATACTTCGTCCCTCTTTATTGGCGCTTGGGTCATCTATCGTGCAGGCAAGGGGCAGCGTGATATCTGGCGCTTATCGACCATCCTACTGGGTTTTCTCGGCGTCTTATTAATTTTGCGTCCGAGTATTACGGAAGAACAATGGATAGGCGCCTTAGCGGGTTTAGGTTCAGGCTTTTTCGCCTCCATTGCGATGTTCCAAGTCAAGAGCTTAGGACAAGTTGGAGAGCCTGTTTGGCGTACAGTTTTCTATTTTTCTATTGTGATTTGTTTAAGTAGCTTAATTGCTGTGCAAAAAGCCGATATCTTAGCGCTAAGCTTAGCCTCTACGATTACGCTGTTTGGGGTGGGTGTGTTTGGTATGCTGGGTCAATTGTGCATGACCCAAGCGTATGGTGCGGGTTCACCCATGTTGGCAGCCGTTTTACAATATAGTACGATTATTTTTGCCGCCCTAATAGGCATCGTGATGTGGGAGACTATCCCCGATACATGGGCTTGGTTAGGCATGAGTTTAATTATTTTTGCCGGTGTGTTTAGTGCATGGCGCACCATGCAACAACAAAAGAGGAATCCTTCATGAGTGATATTTTAATAACTGCAATAGCCTTACGTTCACGTCTACAAGAAGGACAGACACTACGTATTTTCGATGCGCGTCATGATTTAATGAACCATGCTTGGGGTCATGATGTCTATTTGCAAGGCCATATTCCTGGGGCGATTTTTCTTGATCATGAAACCGAGTTAGCGGCTGAGAAGACCGGTAGCAACGGTCGTCACCCCTTGCCTAATCGTGAAGAGTTTGCCGCATTAATTGCCCACAAGGGTGTGCATATTGATGATGCGGTAGTGATTTATGATAATGATAATATGATGTTTGCAGCCCATCTCTGGTGGATGTTACGCTGGCTAGGCTTTGAGAAAGTACAGATTCTGAGTGGTGGTTTCAAGGCTTGGCGCGCGATTGAGGGTGAGGTTGAGACAGGCGAGGCACCAGTCCTGCCTCCACAACAATGGTCACTACGTGAAAGTTTGGTGCGTCTGGTGACGGTCGATGAGGTTGAACGCAATTTAGAAACACCAGAATTTACCTTACTCGATGCGCGTACCCCTGTGCGCTATCGTGGAGAAGAAGAACCGATGGACCCAGTCGCCGGGCATATTCCTGGTGCCTTAAATCGTCCGTTCGCACTGAATTTGGATGCCGAGGGCTACTATAAATCGGCTGAGCAATTGCGTGAGGAGTTTACAGCGCTAGCCTCAAGTCCTGAACAGATTGTGCATCAATGTGGCTCAGGGATCACGGCTTGCCATAATATCTTAGCGATGGAAATTGCCGGTCTTAAGGGAGCTGGTTTGTATGCGGGTTCATGGAGTGAGTGGATTGCCGATCCAAGTCGTCCTACAGCTACGATTGAGCAGGAAGACTAGGTTTTACTGCGCTAAGGTATTGCTTGCCAGTTGAGAGGCTGCAGCTCATTCGCTTAAGTATATACTAGAAAATATCAGAGCCCAGTTGCGCTAAGGATTATAAATCTTCAGCAAGGCTGGGCTCTGATGTTATAGCAAGCTCATCTACTCTATTAGCTGAGCTACTCTGTAAGTTGAGCTGATATGCAAGTTGAGCTGACGTGCAGGCTTTGTGCTTATCAATAACTGGTGAATAGCTTCGCAGCAGTTTTATACTTAAGCCGTCTTATCCATCATCTTGGCATACCACTCATGAAAGTGTTGCATACCATCTTCCATAGGAGATTGATAGGGACCCACTTCGCTGGTGCCTCGTTGCATCAAGGCTAGGCGTCCTGCGTCCATGCGTTCGGCAATTTCGTCGTCCTCAATCGCGGTTTCCATATAGGCAGCGCGCTGGGCTTCGACAAAATCACGCTCAAACATGGCGATTTCTTCAGGGTAGTAGAACTCGACCACATTCATGGTTTTCTGTGGGCTGATAGGGTAGAGCGTCGACAGCACGAGAACATGCGGATAAAGCTCAATCATATGGGTTGGATAATAGGTCACCCACACGGCTCCAAAATCAGGGCTTTCACCTTGACGGAATTTGAGGACTTCATCATGCCAACGTTGATAGACTTTAGAACCAGGATTGGCTAGGGCTTGATGCACACCAACACGTTGTGAGCTGAAAAAGTCAGCAAACTCCCACTCCAAGTCACTGCAAGTTACAAACTGACCCAAACCAGGATGGAAGGGCTCCACATGATAGTCTTCTAAGTAGACTTCAATAAATGTCTTCCAGTTATAGTTGCACTCATGCATTTCCACATGATCCAAGACATAGTCAGAGAAATCAAACTGGTTTTGCGCAAATAAAGACTGCATATCTTGTGCTGGATTGCGTGGGCCTTCGAATAATAGGCCGTGGCAATTTTGCAGCGGAAACTTTTGCAGGTTTTTACATGGGTTTTTATTAAAATGCGGTGCGCCAATTAGCTCGCCATCATTTTTATAGGTCCAACGGTGTAATGGGCAGACAATATTGCCACCATTATCACGAAGATTGCCGGTATTATTATTCGGGTCGGTGACATTGCCAGCTTGACCACCGAGCATAATCGCTTGGCGGTGTCGGCAGACATTGGACAGTAATTCTACGCCTTGCTCATTGCGGACCAGAACGCGGCCAGCATTCTCTTGGGGCAAGGTGCGCCAATCGCCTGTTTCCAGGACGGCTTTCTCGTTACCGACGTAGATGGAAGAATTTTTAAAGATATGTTCTTGCTCGCGAGCAAAGATGGTGTCGTCAAAATATACATGCACAGGTAGTTGTGTCTTCCCTGGTGTGAGATGCGATAACTTGGCGATGTCTGACATGATGGAACCCCCCGCTTATAAAATAAAAAGCCACCTCACCAAGGGTCATGAGATAGCGGTTAATGAAAAAATAGCACCGTTGTAAAAAGAGGACTAATTATATAGCCATTTCAAGACCTTAGCATATTTTCTAGGCAATATAAAAGAAATATTTTCAAGGATGAAATCGCTTGTTGCAACAGCGGATGTCACGATTGCGTACAATAGGGGCTTAATGCACAAAAGAGGTACTTACAGTGAGTGATTTGAACCAAGAGCTTGAGCAATTAAGCTTTGAACAAGCCTTAGCCGAGCTTGAGAGAATTGTTGACGATATGGAGAGCAATACCTTGGCCTTAGAGCAATCGCTCAAGGTGTATGAACGCGGTGCGGCCCTGGCTATTATCTGCCAGAAGAAGCTCGATGCCGCTAGTCAGCAGGTACAAGTCTTGCAAGATAATTTATTACGCCCTTTGAGTGCACAAGAGTAAGGGAATATGGTTGCATGAATGATATCAATTTGTCATTTGAGAATTGGTTGCAGAATGCGGTGAGTACCGTTGAAGCGCAACTGGAGCAGGCACTTCCTGCAACAGTTGAAGAGCCGGTTGTTTTACATGAAGCCATGCGCTATGCCTGCTTAGGTGCGGGCAAAAGAGTACGCGCAGCATTGGTGTATGCAGCGGGTCAAGCTTGTAGTGCACAGTTGACGCTAGACACGAGTTTAACGCAAGCGCTTTCACATGCGGCAGCAGCGGTTGAATTAATTCATGCCTATTCATTGGTGCATGATGATTTGCCTTGCATGGACGACGATGTCATGCGTCGTGGTAAGCCGACTTTACATATTGCCTATGGTGAAAGTCTCGCCTTATTGGCAGCCGATGCCTTGCAACCATTGGCTTTTGAACAGCTCTCCAATATGCCTGTGGCGCCTGCATTGATTGTGCAGGCTGTACAAGTGTTAGCGCGCGCTAGTGGTAGCTTAGGCATGGTAGGTGGACAGGTTATCGATACACAGAATACCGACCAAATCCTCGCCTTGGATAAGTTGCAACAGATGCATCGTTTGAAAACTGGTGCTATGATTGAAGGCAGTGTCCTATTGGGGGCAATTTGTGCGGCGGCTAACTTTGAGACACGTAATGCACTTGAGGCTTACGGCGCTGCGATTGGCTTGGCGTTCCAGGTTGTGGATGATATTTTAGATGTCACGGCTGATAGCCAAGAGCTCGGTAAGACCGCTGGCAAAGATGCACAAAATAATAAGCCGACCTATGTGTCGATCATGGGTCTAGAGGAGTCTAAAGCATTTGCCGAGCAGCTTTATCAGGCAGCTTTGCAGTCGCTTTTACCCTTAGGTCCCCAAGCTAATCGTCTACGTGAGTTAGCCCATTTTATTATTCGCCGTGATAATTAATCGAATATGTTTAATCTATTAGAAAAAATTCAATCCCCTGATGATTTAAAACCCTTAAGCCGCCTGCAATTAGGTCAGTTGGCTGATGAGCTACGCAATTATATCTTGCATACCGTATCACGTACGGGTGGGCACTTATCATCGAACTTGGGTACGGTCGAATTAACAGTGGCCTTGCACAGTGTTTTTCAGACACCACACGATCGCATTGTTTGGGATGTGGGTCATCAATCCTATGCCCATAAGATTCTCACGGGGCGTCGTGAACAGATGAGTGGTTTGCGCCAAGCGGGCGGTATTTCTGGCTTCCCTAAGCGTAGCGAATCGATCTACGATAATTTTGGTACGGCACACTCATCCACGTCGATTTCAGCGGCTTTAGGTATGGCTGTCGCTTCGCGTAATGCGAATGTTAAGCGCCAACATATCGCGGTGATTGGTGATGGGGCGATGACCGCAGGCATGGCATTTGAAGCTTTAAATAATGCGGGCGTCACCCCAGATATTAATTTACTGGTTATCTTGAATGATAACGATATGTCGATTTCGCCACCTGTGGGTGCTTTAAACAAGTATTTAACGCGCTTGATGTCAGGTAGCTTGGCGAAAGAAGCGCATGATTTAGGCAAGGCGGTCTTAGAACATCTGCCTAGCCCCGTGATGGACTTAGCACGTAAGTTCCGTGGTCACGCTAAGGGTATCTTAGGCCCAGCGACCTTGTTTGAAGAGTTAGGTTTTAATTACTCCGGCCCGATTGATGGTCATGATTTAGACTCCTTACTGCCAACACTAGAGAATTTGCGTGACCTAGGTGGTTTGCAATTCTTGCATGTAATTACCAAAAAAGGTCAAGGCTATAAGCTGGCCGAAGCCGATCCTGTACTCTACCATGGTCCAGGCAAGTTCGATCCTTCCGTCGGTATTGTGCCTAAGCAGGGTGCGAGCAAAGCCACATTTACCCAAGTGTTCGGGCAGTGGATTTGCGATATGGCGGAGCAAGATGAGAAGTTGATGGGCATCACGCCAGCGATGCGTGAAGGCAGCGGTTTAGTCGAATTCGAGCAGCGTTTTCCTAAGCGTTATTTTGATGTGGGTATTGCTGAACAACATGCAGTGACATTCGCGGCAGGGATTGCCTGTGAAGACTTTAAGCCTGTGGTGGCGATTTACTCGACTTTCTTGCAGCGTGGATACGATCAGTTTATTCATGATGTGGCCCTACAGAATTTAGATGTAACCTTCGCATTAGATCGCGCAGGTATCGTGGGTGCGGATGGCGCAACCCATGCTGGTAATTACGATATCGCCTATTTGCGCTGTGTGCCAAATATGGTGGTGGCTACCCCTTCGGATGAAAATGAAGCTCGCTTATTATTAAGCACCTGTTATGCCCATCCAGGCCCTGCCAGTGTACGCTATCCACGTGGTGCTGGCGTCGGTGCTGAGATTGAAACGGGACTACGTACTGTAGCTATTGGTAAGGCCGTAGTGAAGCGCCAAGCATCTGGTCTGCAAGTGGCTAGTGCCCCCGTTATTGCTGAACAAGTAAAAAGAGAGCCTGTCACGGCTGAACAAGCAAGTCGTGTTAAAGTCACTAGTACGCCAGCAACAGGCGAGCAGAGCGTTTCAGCAACAGGTGAGCAGAGCGCATCGAAGCATCAGCGCTCACAGAAGCGCCTTGCCTTATTAGCATTCGGTACTTTATTACCAGCGGCTCTGCAAGCGGGTGAAGCTCTTGATGCGACCGTGGTAGATATGCGCTTTGTTAAACCATTAGATGAAGAGCTCTTGCGTGAGTTGGCGCAGACACATGATGGCTTTGTGACGATTGAAGAGGGCTGTATCATGGGGGGGGCGGGGAGTGCAGTCACTGAATTCCTACATGCGCAACAAATTTCCACCCCGGTCTTGCAATTGGGCTTACTGGACCAATTTATAGATCACGGTGATCAGGCCGTGATCCTTAGTCAACTTGGTCTGGATGGTGCGGGGATTGAACGCCAAGCGCGTGCTTATTTTGCCGGCTAACTTACCTGAAACTGAGAGGGCGAGCTTGGCTTGTATGCGTAAGGTTGATCACAGGCGTGTTTTCTGTGCCTTAGGAGCGACTAGGGCAGACTAGGACGTACATATTGAGCGTTCTCAAGTAGCGAACGCATGTCTATCAAATCTGGCGCAAGTGTATCTAGCATCTTAGGCTTAGGCTATCGCAGCCTTCAGTATTATAAATTAGTCCTAAATGAGCATCTCAGGTACAATGAGAGCTTATATTATGGATACTTCGGTATGGTCGATACAGACCTGCCGCTTTTTTAAAGAAGTAGATTGTTTGAGTACTATGAATTCAATTATCAGTAACACCCAGCTGATGCCTGATGTGCAGAGCAGCTATGACCCTCGTCGCATTGCGATTCAGCGCGTTGGTGTGCGTCGTGTGAAACATCCTATGCTGATTCAAGCCGATGACGGCACCGTTCAGCCAACCATTGCTGAGTGGACCTTGACCGTGTTCTTACCTGAGACCGAGAAGGGCACCCATATGTCGCGCTTTATGGCTTTGCTAGATACCTATCGCACAACGCCAATGACCATGGATCTCTTTAAACAGATGGCTGCAGAGATGTTGCCTCTGCTGAACGCACCTAAGGGTGACCTCATTGTTAGCTTCCCATACTTCATTAATAAGAAGGCGCCCGTATCGGGTGTGGCGAGCTTGATGGATTATCAAGTGACATGGACTGCTGCGGCAACTGAAGAAGCTGTAGAGTTCGAGCTGAATGTGGTGGTTCCTGTGATGAGCTTATGCCCATGCTCTAAAGCGATTTCTGAGTATGGTGCGCATAATCAGCGCTCACACATTACCGTGCAGATGGTTAGTAATGAAGCCTACAGCATGGATGCAGTGATTAAGCTGATTGAGAAGCAAGGTTCTTCAGAGCTTTGGGCCTTATTAAAGCGCCCCGATGAAAAGTTCGTCACCGAAACCTCATACGATAACCCTAAGTTTGTGGAAGACTTAATTCGTGATGTAGCCAGCCAAGTGAAGCAGATCCCTGGTATTGTGCGCTACCGTATTGAAGCAGAAAACTTCGAGTCGATTCATAATCACTCAGCGTATGCGGTGATTGAAGGTTAATGAGCTTTTTGTACGACGAGATACTTTAGCATCTATGTCTTGAGAAGTAGTGCATTGGGCTCATAGCGTACTAGCAATCTTCGAGTGCTTATTCTCTGTAAACCAGGCTCTAGCAATACCAGCGTGAGCCTGATTCGTTTCTCTCACACAACATAAATCTCTATTTAATCCCAGAGAATCTATTTTCTAGGGCTAAATCCTTGATTATTTTATGGAAATATCCCATAATTGATAGTTTCTTGCTCGACTTATTGTGCGTTTCTTACTTAACGATTGTTTACGTTACTTAAGAAGCGGGTGGTAGGCGGGCTGAACCAGCCACTTATGTTGTTTAGCTTGTGTTTTAAAGCGGAAATTTTAAGGCGATAGTTTTTTAGGCGAAAGCTTTTAAGGCGGAAGTTTTTTAGGTGAAGGCTTTTAAATACGGAACAGCAGGTGGGTTTATCCTTAAGGAGTTATTATGCGTCACTACGAAGTAGTGTTTATTGTGCACCCTGATCAAAGCGAACAGGTTCCTGCCATGACAGAACGTTACCAAACTTTGGTAACTGGTAACGGTGGTCAAGTTCACCGTACAGAAGACTGGGGTCGCCGTCAATTGGCTTACCCAATTCAGAAATTAGTTAAAGCACATTACGTGTGTCTTAACATCGAGTGCGATCAAGCAACTTTAGACGAGTTAGAGCATTCTTTCCGCTATAACGATGCAATCTTACGCAACTTGATTATCAAGTCTAAGAAAGCCCCAGCTGGCGCATCAGTAATGATGAAATCAGTTGAGCGCGAAGAAGCACGTAAAGTACCAGCTGAAGCTGCTGCAGAAGCAGAAGGCGAAGAATAATTCCGAGATCAGCGTGAATCAGGTTTATCTTCAAGCGCGGGTTGTTGAAATACAATCTATACGTCACACCCCCGCAGGTTTACCGGTTCTGGACTTGATGTTGGCGCATAGCGCTGAGGTGATTGAAGCAGCACACCAACGCCGAGTAGAATTTACCATTATGGCCCGTGCCTTAGGCCCACAAGCCACACAATTACAGGCAATGGCTATTGGTACCGAGTTAAGAGTAGAAGGGTTTTTAGCCCCGACACGTAAGAACTCCAGTAAATTAGTTCTACATATTCAGGCAGTGAGTTTACCCGCTCAACACACTGGCAGCGTCGCTAATACAAGCTATATGGTCTAAATGGTAAGGTACTCAGCACAATAGTTTATGACTCAATGTGCGAATACCTTAAGTTAACAGTTTAGAGGCTTAGGTCTCATCGATTTAAAAGGCAAAATCATGGCTTTCATGAAAAAAGGCAAGGAGCGTCGTAGTAAATTTACGCAACAAAATCCGTTGTTCAAGCGTCGCAAATTCTGCCGCTTTACAGCAGCAGGCGTTGAAGAAATTGACTACAAAGATGTTGATACATTACGCGATTTTATTACAGAAACAGGTAAAGTTATTCCTGCTCGTTTAACAGGTACTAAAGCAAACTACCAACGTCAGTTGGATACCGCTATCAAACGCGCGCGTTTCTTAGCTTTGCTTCCATACACTGACAACCATAACTAATAGGGATGACATATCATGCAAGTTATTTTATTAGAAAAAATTGGTAAATTAGGTGATTTAGGTGAGATCGTTAAAGTACGTAACGGTTTTGCTCGTAACTATTTAATCCCTCAGAAAAAAGCTCGTCGTGCAACTGACGAAGCTATCGCTGAGTTCCAAGAGCGTCGTGCTGAACTAGAACAAGCTCAAGCTGAACGTCTAGCCGCTGCTCAAGCAGTAGCTGCTAAACTTAACGAATACCGCTTAGTGATTTCTCAGAAAGCGGGTGTTGATGGCCGTCTATTCGGTTCTGTCACCACAATGGACATCGCCGCTGCACTCGTTGCTGCTGGTTTTGATTCTATCGTTAAGCAACAAGTTCGCTTACCTGACGGTGCATTGAAAGCAGTGGGTGAATTCCCAGTGTCTTTACACTTGCACGCTGACGTGAATGCAGACATCACTGTTGTGATTCAAGGTGAAATGGCTTAATTAATTTAAGCTATATGAGTTAAGTAATTAACTCATGACCTGATAAAGCCAACTCATCACGAGTTGGCTTCAAACTGCTAAAACCTCTTGTTTTTTGACAAGGGGTTTTCTTTTGTGGGTGTGTACAGTGGTATGGAAAGTAATTACTCAGTAGAACACATCTTGTGAGGGCTCTGGAAATGCGTGAAGCTAATGTCTTCACGCATTTTGTATAACATACCGACTACCAGGTATAACGTAGAGAGGCATTGGCTGCGTGTTGTTTCGCCCCAGAGCGGTATTCACCACCATAAGAGAGTCCTAAGCTGAGTTGCTTACTCACCGCATACTGCACGCCCAGATCTACCACTAAAGCATCGCGACCAAGACGTGGGGAATGGGTTTTAATTTGTGTGCCCATCAAATGTGTTGAGGTATGCGCTTGACGGTCCATATGTTCATGCGCCCAATACACACCGAGATTGAGACGTGCTGAAGAATCGACATCGGTCGATAAGCGCGCACTCATGCGTGCCCCCACTAAGGTTTCTAAGGAGTTTAGTCGATGATGCTTGACGTTTAATGCGCTTAAGGCATCACCGTGCTCTTGAGTGGCGCGACGACTTAAGTGGTTATAGCGCAAGCCCACCTCAGGAACCAAGCTGAGGCTATCACTGCCCAGTTGATAACCTAACATGGCTGAAGCCATCATATCGTAGCCACGTGTTTTGCCCTTAGTCTGTGCACTCCAACTGCCGATTTGCATAGAGCGACGAACATCCGTGCTATTGTAAGCGATACCTAAAGTGCCACGCGCTTGGAAATTACCCATGGCGGTTTGCCCATAGAAGTTCAGTCCGTAGCTATCAGTATCGGCCTTATCGGCGGTGCCATTTAAGCCCGTCGTCTTGCTACGCAAAAAGCTTGCGCTCAGACCTAAGCGACTCTGTGCATTGATGTGGCGATCGACCCCTAAGACTAAACCAGAACTGCGATCTTTAAAACCACTGGCGAAACTATCACGATCGTAATCACCCTTTTGGTATAAGAGGCTGCCCCAGACATCGTAGTTGCGATCGGTACTGGTTTTCGTAGCATAGTGACCATCACGGATCAATAGGGTATCACCGACGAGATGGTGATCAATGGTGCGCGTGACTAAACGCTGTGCCGCCAAGTTACTCAGCAAGGCATTACTATAGGCCTGCCCTGAAAGGGAAGAGAGGGCATCAGGTAGTGCTTGTGCAGAAAGACGGTATAAACCATCCCAGAAATCTTGTGCATTGGCCTGCGGGCGCGCTGCTGCAGCGGGGCGTACACCATCCAGAGCACGGCCTACCATTGATTGATTGGTATTGATCTGTATGCCTAATCGGCTTAAGTTGGCATAGTATTGCGGGGTCACAAACAGATCTAAATTCTGCTTGCTGTATACAGTATCCCAGCGGTAGCCCGCTGCTTGATTGACGTGAATTAAATCCTTAAAGGAACCCTGTATCTCTTGGCTGGTGCTGACGACTCTGATGCCTTGGCCTAATACAGGAGCACCAGTTCCACCCACTACCAGACTACCGTCAGCCTTAAACACACCTTGATCGCCCGTTAGCTGCAAGCGTGGGATCAGCATTGATGAGGCTGTGGCTGCACGAGCTTGCTGAGGACTCGATGCTGTCTTAGTGGCTGTTGTTACGCTAGATTTTTGCTCGGCTATCGCTTGGCTTGTCGTCGTATCGACCAGTAATCGGCTACCTGGCAGCATGGTGACGGTATTGTTGACGGTCATGGTTTGGCCATATTGCCCAGGTTTGAGTTCGCCTGCTATATAGATGGGGGCCGCAAAATAGCCCGTACCTTGTAAGCGCGCCACTTGCGCGATTTGGACGGTAGAAGCGAGACGTCCTGTGACATCCAAGATACCTGAGTAAATGTAGGTACCCCCTTGATATCGATTATCCCCTGTAAGGGAGAGTGTACCAAGACCTGATTTATATAAGCCCCCAGCACCCGCAATATCATTGGTAAATACGGTGTTATGACCTTGAGTATTGACGATAAAATCTTGGGTGAAGTAGGCGGGACCATTAATCGCCTTGCCTAAATCAAGTAAGCCCCAGCCATAAATCGCCCGATCACCTAAAGGTTTAGCCGTGCTTAACAGCGTCTGTACGATATTCGGTGCCGTCATGAACGGAAAAACTTCACGCAGTACCGCTGCAGCACCCGCCACATGTGGCGTTGCCATGGAGGTGCCCGTCATTTCGAGATAAGGGGGATCAGCCCCTTGCGTAGGATACGTTGAAATAATGTTGGTGCCAGGCGCTGTGATACACCAATCGGCGGCGACACCACATTGATTACTGCTAGGGGCTAATTTACCATCTTGAGCGAGATTAACAACGGCGATCAGGTGTGGCTGCAATCCCGAGTAATCAAAACCACTGCCGTCAGTCTTTATGAAGTCTGGATTGGATGGATCAGGGGCGTAAGGGTCAGGCCCGAAGAAAGTATACTTACCAAGATGATAATTTTCTGGGCGAATAAAGGGGTAAAATCCGGGCCCAGTAGGATCTTTACCGATAATGGGCTGTGATACACCATCATTACCTGCAGCAAACACGATAACCATATCTGCGCGAGCCGCCCCCATTAGTGCGTGGAACTCAGCATCAGTATCGAGTTCGTGGTAAGGTTGAGAGTCATAGACCGTATCATCATACATAGGGCCATAACTTGCATTGAGGACCTGGGCGCCTTGTTTAATCGCACTATAAATGGCGGCTACCTCATCCTTTGTTGTCATGTTTGAGACGATGGTACGCAGGGCTAAAATATTTGCATTATATGCAACCCCATGTATAGCTACTCCATCTCGAGCAGCGGCAATGGTGCCGCTCACATGCGTACCGTGCCCAATTATCTCGCCGTTATCATCCAGTGAGGTATCTGAAAAATCATCCTTAGCTTGGCCATCAGGGCCATCAAATACAAAATTAGCAGAACCTGGGAGGATTTTGTTCTTGAACTCTGGGTGATAGCGATCTAATCCACTGTCAATCACGGCAACCGTGATACCTTTGCCCGTAAAGCCCGCATGATAGGCTGGAGCTGCATTAATTGCCGCTAAACCCCATTGCCTGTTGTATTCATCGTCTTCGACAAAGGCTTGTGCATACGCGGTTTGGCAACTGAACACTAAGGGCAAAAGAATATATAAATGGCGTGTGACAGTTTTCATGGCAATGTTCCTAGTCCAGATACGGGTCAGTAGAGTAAACATACCCAGTGCAAGTAGCGTTTACATAATGTACATGTAAGAAAATTTACCATTATTTACATTATTTGGGTATCACTAGAACTAGTGAAAATTTTTAGCTTAACCTAAGGATGAAATTAAGGCTACAATATATAGCTTAGTTCTCGATTTACCTCTCTTTAATAGCCACGCGTTTAATGAATACTCCAGACCCTTTTGACGTTTTTGCGGAACAAGACTTTCCCCTTGATGTAGAGTCGGTGCAGGCACTAGAGCCACCCGTACCTGAACTGCATAGAATGGATCCGCAAATTGCCCAGATGCGCTTACCGCCTCAATCGATTGAGGCTGAACAGGCGGTCTTAGGAGGTTTATTGCTCGATAATCGTGCCATGGAGCATATTAATGGTATTGTGCATGAGCATGATTTTTATCGTCACGATCACCGTCTCATTTGGCATCATATTAATGAGCTGATTAATTTAGACCGTCCAGCCGATGTGATTACGGTGGCTGAGTCTTTGCGCTTAGTGAATAAAGAGGATGAAGCAGGGGGCTTAATTTACCTTAACTCACTCGCATCGAATACGCCCTCCGCCGCGAATATCCTGCGTTATGCCGAGATTGTGCGTGAGCGCTCTATGCTGCGCCAACTGGTGAGTGCCAGTGATGAAATTGCGGCAACCGCATTTAACCCTCAAGGTCGTCCTGCACGTCAATTACTGGATGAAGCTGAATCGAAAATCTTTATGATCTCGCAGGCCAGTGGCCAGAATCAGGGTGATTTTCACTCCATGGATAGGGTGATTGTCCAGGTGATTGAGAATCTGGAAGCCTTATATATGCGTGATGATCACTCTGATGTCACGGGGATTGGTACTGGCTTTACCGATTTGGATTCTAAGACAGCGGGTTTACATGGGGGGCAATTGATTATTGTTGCTGGGCGTCCAGCCATGGGTAAGACCTCTTTTGCCATGAATATTGCGGAGCATGTGGCGCTTGAAGAGAAACTGCCTGTGGTGGTGTTCTCTATGGAGATGGATGCGGTGCAATTAGGCCATCGTATGCTGGGCTCAGTCGGTAAGATTAACCAGCAGCGCATGAAGACAGGCCGCTTACATGAGGAAGATTGGCCACGCATTACTTATGCAACCCAACAGCTGCAAGATGCGCCGATTTATATTGATGAGAGTGCAGCACTCACCCCTATGGACTTACGTGCACGTGCTCGTCGTCTGCGCAGCCGTGAGGGTAAATTGGGTTTGATAGTCGTCGATTACCTGCAGTTGATGTCAGGTAATGGCCGAGTCGATAACCGTACCGCGGAAATCTCAGAGATTAGCCGCTCACTGAAGAGCTTGGCGCGTGAGCTTGATTGCCCGATTATCGCCTTATCACAGTTAAACCGTAGTCTTGAGCAAAGGACAAATAAGCGACCGATTATGAGTGACCTACGTGAATCAGGAGCGATTGAACAAGACGCTGACGTGATCCTCTTTATCTATCGTGATGAGGTCTACAACCCCGAAAGCCCTGATAAGGGTACGGCCGAAATTATTATCGGTAAGCAACGTAGTGGCCCGATAGGTACCTTACGCTTAACCTTTGCCGGTGAATACACCAAGTTTATGAACTATACGGGGGCTGGTCCAAGCTTTGAGGGCGCTTAATGTGACGGCGGAGCCTATGGTAGAGCGATGCTTTGCTTTGGTTTAAACCTTGGACTTGGCGGCTTTTAACTTTCTTCTGACTGCTTAGCATAACGATTCGCTAAGACAGCACACACCATTAATTGAATTTGATGGAAAATAATCAGGGGCAGAACAATTGCCCCAATCGCTTGCCCAGCAAAAATCACCTGCGCCATCGGCAGACCACTGGCAAGGCTTTTCTTCGAGCCGCCGAATACCAAAGTAATCTGATCTTCACGCGAGAAGCCCACCCATTTGCCCAGATAGTGCGTGAAAGCCAAAACAATGGCCAGCATGATACAACTAATCACCGTCACGCTAATCAAGGCATAGAGCGGCGTTTGCTGCCATAGACCTTCACTAACCGCTTGGGAAAAAGCCGCATAAACCACTAATAAAATTGTGCCTTGATCGACCCAGCGTAACAAGCTGGCATTACGAATAATCCAGCCCCCAAGCCAAGGACGTAAGAGGTGACCGACGACGAAGGGAACGAAAATTTGCATTACAATCTTGCCGATAGCAGCTAGATTGAACTCAGGAATTTGACTGCTATATTCGGCCAGTAAGAACGCCACTAATAGGGGCGTTAAGAAAATACCGATAATACTAGAGGCCGAGGCACTGCAGACAGCAGCGGCGACATTACCACGGGCAATCGAGGTAAAAGCGATTGCCGATTGCACCGTCGCGGGTAGAATACATAGATAGAGGACACCAAGATAGAGTTCTGGCGTGATGAAAGGGCGTAGAACGGGTCCTAATACCACCCCCATAATCGGGAAGAATATAAATGTCGTACTAAAAATCGCCGTATGCAAGCGCCAGTGACTCGCACCCTTAATAATCGCCTCACGTGATAAGCGCGAACCATGTAAGAAAAATAGTAAGGCAATCGCTAAGTTGGTTACCCATGACATGGCCACAGCGGACTGTCCTTGGACGGGTAATACCGTGGCAATAAGAACCGCTAAAATCAATAAATTAGTAAAACGATCAGGGATAAAACGGCGCAAATTCATAGAGATAACACAGAGCAAATAAGAGTAAATAATAAGTATCTGAAGAAGTGTAACATCCAATGCAAAATGCGTCTATCGAAGGCGTAAGATGAATTAAAGTGAATTAATAAGCACAATCGAAAGTTCTAATTTCAGTTGATAGTTAGGTGCGGTTCTTAGGTTAAAAATAGGTAGCTAATATCGTGTATATTATAGAAATTAATACTTAGTTTCGCAAAATTTTTTAAGCTTGATTAAATAAATACCAACACTAATTTTAATTTGGTATATAATTTTCACGTAGCTAAAACAATATATATCTATACTATTTATCAATAGTGAAGCGTGTTGAGTACTTATTGATAAAATAATCAAGGGAACTTAGTAGAATGACTGCGCATTCTGTATTATGCTCTGGAGCGATAGTGATGGCGCTCTCAATGCTATGTATATCCAGCGCTACTGCACAAATTCCTTCCTCCATTCCTACCCCGAACGCCGCTCAATTTGAAGAACAACGCCAACAACAACGTGAGGCGCAGCAGCAGGCTCAACAGCAGACACGAAGCGATGTGCACTTAGATGCGCCCCCTCAAACTTTGCCCGTCCTAAATACCTTGTCAGCAATAGGGGATGAGACTCCATGTTTTCCGATTCACGCGATCAGTTTGCAAGGTGAAGAAGCAGGACGGTTTCAATTTATTCTCGCCGTGGCTGAACAGCGGGCTGGGTTTGTGCCAGGCCAGTGTGTCGGTGTGCAAGGGATAGACTTACTGAGTACCTATGCGCAGAATGCCTTGATTGATTATGGCTATACCACCAGTCGCGTCGCCATCGCACCACAAGATTTAGGGCAAGGTCACTTAGCCTTAACCGTCCTGCCAGGTTATGTGGGTGAGGTGACTATTAACCAAGCGGATGCGTCATCCACACGATCCCACCGCATTGTTGGCTTGCAGAATGAGATCCCTGTCCAAAGCGGGGATGTTTTCAATCTGCGTGATATTGAGCAGGGCTTGGAGAATTACCGTCGCGTGCCAACGGTCCAGGCCACGGTGCGGATTGAAGGGGCTGATCGCCCCCAATACAGTGATATCCATGTGGATTGGCAACAGCGCCGCGTGCCCTTACGCCTAAGCGTGGGCTTGGATAACTCAGGTAGTCAACACACAGGACGCTATGTTGGCAACACCACTTTATCGGGCGATGGCTTGCTGGGCTTAAGTGATTTATTTTATGTTTCTTATAACCGTAGCTTAGGTGATAAAGTCAGTTTACGTGACGATGCAGGGCATCGGACCGATAGCGGCACCGAGAGTTACTCGTTACATTACTCCATTCCCTGGGGCTATTGGCAGATATTTTATAATCAAAGTTATTATCGCTATCATCAAGCGATTGCCGGGGCGTATGAGCATTACGACTATAACGGTCGCAGTCTTAATCGTGAATTGGGCATCAGTCGTACCCTGTATCGAGATAATCAACGCAAAACCTTGGCCAGCGTCAAGCTGTGGCAGCGTCGCTCACATAACTACATTGCTGATGCTGAAGTGGATGTACAGCGCAAGAAGATGGGTGGCTGGCAAGCTACTCTTTCGCATAAAGAATTTATCGGTGCCAACACACTGGGGATTGATGTGTCATATCGGCGTGGCACGGGCTTATTAGGTAGTGAGCAGCCCGCCGAAAACCTTTTTGGTGAGGGCACCTCACGTATGCGCGTGATGACGGCCGATGTACATTGGCATATGCCATTTCAACGAGGGCAAGAAACCTTTGCTTGGGATAGTCGTGTACATGCCCAATGGAATAAGACGCCCTTGGTTACTCAAGATCAGTTAGCGATCGGTGGGCGTTATACGGTGCGCGGTTTTGATGGTGAGTTATATCTGATGGCGGAGCGAGGTTGGTATTGGCGCAATGATCTCATCTGGCAGTATCAGCCTAGTCATCAATTGTACCTAGGCCTTGATGTCGGGCGCGTTAGCGGCCCATCCGCACGGAACCTACTTGGTCAAACACTAGCGGGAGCGGTCGTGGGTCTGCGCGGTCAGTTCGCCCTAGGCGGTGATTCTGGCTCATGGGGGCAGTGGCACTATGATGTGTCGGTTGGCACACCGCTTAAAAAACCGTCGAATTTTAAAACCAAGAATACCACGATTAATTTTAACCTTAACTATGCGTTCTAGTGAACTAAAGTGATGGTCTTGTGGCGGTATCTGATGTGGGTCGTGACAGCAGTTAGAACGGCAACTAACAATACGCGTGACACGATTACCTACTACCTAACGACACTGCATAACGATAGTTAATATACAAAATTATTTTTAATCAACGCCGTGGCCAGATGACGGTGGTGAGTGATGTGGCGATGGGTCAAGGGAAGACGACGGGTGAGCGTCGCGTAGACGGTGGTGTGGCAGGTGCCTCCAGAGCCTTATATGTGCGCGTTAAAGCGGTTTGCTTAGGTGTATTTGTGGCACTGGGCATGTTATCCATGATGAGCTTGCCGATTGGTGAGGCACACGCGCAAATCCGTGCGGATAAATCCGCCCCTGGTCATCAGCAAGCCACCGTGTTGCAGACGGCCAATGGCTTAGCGCAAGTGAATATTCAGACCCCGACTGCCGCGGGCGTGTCGGTGAATCAATTCAGTCAGTTTGATGTGCAGCGTCAAGGGGCTATTTTAAACAATAGCCGCCAGCAGACGCGGACCCAACTGGCGGGTTGGGTGCAAGGTAATCCGCACCTGGCGCGCGGTGAGGCGACTATCATTGTGAACCAAGTTAACAGTCGCCAGCCGAGTCACGTACAGGGATTTGTTGAGGTGGCGGGGCGGCGCGCTGAGGTGGTGGTGGCCAATCCTGCGGGCATTGCGGTGAATGGTGGGGGCTTTATTAATGCGCAGGGCGTGACCTTGGCAACGGGTCAGGCGCAGCTCAATGCCCAAGGACAACTGACGGGGATGGCGGTAAACCAAGGGGTCATTCAGATTGGCGCCCAAGGCTTGAACACTAAAGACGCCAACTATACGCAACTGATTGCCAAGGCGGCGCAGGTGCAAGGGGGCGTATGGGCCAATGATCTGAGTGTCGCGACAGGGGAGCAACACGTTAAGTTTGACGGTAAAGACCTCAATCAATCGGCCAAACTAAAACAACAAGCGGCGAAGGACAGCAATACACACACCACACCAGCGCTTGCCATTGATGTGGCGCACTTGGGTGGCATGTATGCCAATTCCATTGTGCTGGTGAGTAATGATAAGGGCGTGGGGGTGAATAATGCGGGGCAGCTGTATGCGGGCAAGGGGAGTTTACAGCTCAGTGCCGATGGTAAGCTGAGCAATACGGGCGAGATGATTGCGTCACCTGCCGCTAGTAACACGGCAGCCACCAGCCCGACCGCTCAACGTTCTGGTATTCAGCTGATTGCCGCGTCCATCGACAACCGGGGCACGGTGGCATCGCAAAACGTGGCCGTAAAAACCGCACAACTGAAAAACCAAGGCGGCTTGATCACGGCCAGTCATGAGCTTAAGAGTCGCTCAGTGCAGCTTGAGAACACGCATCAAGGTCAGATTGTTGCGGGCCGCGTGGATGTGCAGGCGCAGGCTATCACTAACCGAGACGCTGCCATTACACAAACAGGCCAACAAGATCTCGTGCTGAAGACGGCGACGTTAACGAATAGCGGCCAAGTGGGTGCGAGCCTCTCCGTCAAGGAAGACACAGCAGTTCCGCCGCCAACCCAGGGTGGCCCATCCCCTCAAGCGCGTCCTCACACTGGCGTGACACAAACACCAAGTAGCGGCACGGCGGCGGGTACCGTTCAGATTCAAGCGACCCCAGCGCCCGTCTTAGCCGATGGACAATTGATTGCCACACAAAGTTTGGTGAATGAGGGCGGGGTCATCACCGCGAATGGTGAACTGCATGCTCATGTGAGCGAGGACGTGAATAACCGTGGCGCTATCCAGGTCAAGACCTTTACCGCATCCGGCGAGCGCTTGCAGAACGCAGGTCGGCTAGTGGCGCAGGACTTGCGCCTACAGCATGCGCATATTAACAATACAAAAGGCGCTATTTACTCACCAAATGCGATTACCTTAACGACACAGACCCTCACGAACCGTGCGGGTCAGATCGCGACGCAAGGGGCGTTAACCCTCAATAATGTGGGTTTGTTAGACAATACGCAAGGGGAATTAGCGGCTGCGCAAGCGGTGACGATTGGCACCGATTCACTGCGCAATGATCATGGGCAGGTCAATGCAGGCGGTCAGATGGATGTTCGTGTTAAGACGAGCTTGCAAGATCAGGCAGGGCAATGGACGACGCCAGGAACACTGCGCCTGACGGCAGGTGGACTCCTGGGTGAAAACACAGAAATACGTACAGGCGGTGCATTGACGGTATCGACCACAGGACAATTGCAGCTGAATCACGCCAAGGTACAGAGTGCGCAAGCGATTGCATTGACAGGCGCACAGTTGACTCTGCAGGGTGCCGAGGTTGTAGGGCAGGCACTTGATCTACACACCGCTGGGGCATTGAACAGTGAAGCGGCGCATGTGCACACCACGAACGTGCGCCTAGAAGCGGGTGATTGGCAAAATGCCCGAGGACGTATATTGGCGACCCATACTGCCGCCATTCGTGCGCGTTCTTTGGATAATCATGCGGGACAGGTACAGAGTGGGGGCGATCTCACCGTACAGCTGGATAAGGCCTTGACGAATCAAGCAGGTACACTACTGGCAGGTAAAGCCTTGCAGTTAGCAGCGCACACCGTCCAGTCAAAGCAAGGCACAATTGCCGCGCAGGGCCCCGTGCACCTAGCGATAGAGGAATTATTTCATCAAGATGGTGGCGTGATGCGGTCAAATCGTGAATTGACACTCTCGAGTCGCCGTTTTGATAATACGGGTGGTCGATTAGAAAGCACCAATAATCTTGAGCTGAACGTGCGTGACACCATAAACAATACCCAAGGGCAGATACAGTCTGGGTAAGATATTGTCTTACAGAGCCAGGGGGCGTTGAACAACACGGCGGGCCGTCTGATTGCAGATGGCAAGCTCTCCATGACGGCTCAAGCCGTCCAGAGTGAACGTGGCACGATTTCTGCTCAGGGTGATCTCCTCATGACTGTAGAGGAAGGAATCGTTCTTGACCAAGGGCAGCTGTTCAGTGATAAAAATCTGCACCTTCAATCGACGACGCTAAGTGCTGATAAGGCCAAACTGGGTGCACAAGGTCAGCTACAGGTCACCGCAACGCAAGGTGCGCGCACCCAAGGCAGTGAATGGCGTGTTGGGGATGCTCTCACCTTGAATGCCAAGCAGATTGATCTCACGGGTGCTCGGGTGGCTGCCGAGTCACTGGCGTTGCGCGCACAAGACGCATTAACGAGCCAGGGCAGTCTGCTGGTGGCGGAACAAGATGCCACACTGGCGGCGCATACCCTCACCACCTCACAGGCTACCGTATCGGCGGGTAAGACCCTGAGTTTACGTGCGGTGGATCGCTTGACGAATGAAGCAGGTACTTTGGTGGCCAATGAGGCCTTGACGCTTCACACGAAAACCATGCTTAACGCGCAAGGGCAGGTTTCTGGGGGTAAGCACCTAACGTTGAGCGCATCAGAGACGCTGGATAACCAGGCGGGTAAGCTCCTGTCAGGCGGCGAGGCACAGTTGCGGGTCGGTCAGTTAGAGAATCATCAGGGGAAGCTTCATACGCAATCGCAACTCACCATTGAGGCGACGCGAGGTATGGATAGCCAGCAGAGCGAGATCGTGGCGGGAGGACCTGTGCAGATAAGCGCGCAGAGCGATATGCGTTTGGGTGGGCTCGTGGTCAGTGGTGACGCGTTGAGCATTCAAGCTGGCGACCTCTCGCTGGACACGGCACATACACAAGCGCAGCAATTGCACGTAAAAAGTGCTGGCGATTTGTCACTGAGTGACAGCACACTCCTGGCTCAAACCGATGCACACCTACACGCAGGTAATCATTTGCGTGTCAATAAAACGCAGTTACAAGCCCGTGATGCCATAGAACTCTCGGCAGGTCAGGATGCGGATTTTACCCAGTCGAGCGTGATGAGTGAAGTGGGGCGACTCCTTCTAACGGCACACCAGAGCCATCAAACACAGACAAGCCTAGCGGCCCATGCCCTGGATATGCAGTTAAGGGGTGATTTGCACGCTAGTCAGGGGCAATGGCAAGCGAAACAGGATTTACACCTTGATGCGCAGTCGATGACACTGTCCCAGATGAAGACGGTGGCGCAGTCGGTGGCTATGCAAACGCTGGGCGATGTGAATCACCAGGCGAGTGTGTTGGTGGCTGAGGGTGATGTGCACCTATCAGCGCACAAGGTGACGAATCGTGACGGACAAATGATTGCGGGTGGTCGTGCGACGGTGTTAGCGACAGGGCAAGTGGACAATCAGAAAGGACGCATTGCCGCTGACAACTCGCTACAGATTCAGGCCGACGCCCTCACGAACCAAGAGGGTCAACTCTCCAGTGCGCAGGCGGTGGATATCGCCGTCAAGCAGCGCTTGGATAATACGCAAGGCACCATCTTAGCCGCCAAGCAGGTCAACATTGGTGCACAGAGCGTGCGTAACCAGGCGGGGCAAGTGTCAGCAGGAGAGGATTTAACGATTGTTGCCACAGGAACGGTCGATAACCAAGCGGGTTTACTGGTCTCGGATAACACTATCCGTCTACATCAAAATCACTTACGGAACACCCAGGGTCAACTGCATGCGGGTGGCGGTATCCAGATTCAGGCGTCTCAGGGCATAGAAAGTCAGGCGAGTGAAATCATCGCTAATCAGGCGATTCAGATGGTCACGCAAGGTACTATCACCCAAGGTGGTTTACTGTCGGCGCAAGAGACGCTGAACATCAATGCCAAGCAATTACGTCATCAAGACGCACAAGTACAATCTTCAACCATTGTCGCGACGACACAGGAAGATATGAGTGTTAGCGATAGCACCTTGGTGGCGCAAGCGGGCATTACGCTGAATGTGGGCACGGACATGGGACTGTCCGCCGCGCAGATTCAAGCCCGTGAGGCGATTGATCTACACGCACAGCAGCAACTCACCGTTAGCGATACCATAGTCAACAGTACCCATAACACCATTCGCTTAACGGCTCACGATAGCCAACAGCAGGGCAGTACCTTGGTGGCGGATGCCATCACTGCGCAGTTAGGGGGTGCACTGAACGCTAAAGAAAGCCAATGGTTTGCCGATAAGGCCTTAACGGTGACGGCCAAGGCCATCGCTCAAGAGAAGGTCACGCTAGTGGCCGAGAACCTGGCGATAAGGGCTGATAAGACCCTGACGAGTCAGCACAGCCAATGGCTTGCCGATAAAGCCTTAAGCGTAAAAGCATACACCATTGAACATATTGACGGCAAGAGTCGTGGCGCCACTGTGGCACTCACGGCTTTAGGCCATATCGATCATCAGCGCAGTGTGATGGTAGCGGATGAGGCCATCACGATACGTGCACAAGGCGTAAATAACCAAGCGGGTACGCTATCGGCAGGCACCACCCTCGGTGTTGAGGCCGCTGAGGTGCTGAATAATCAAGCGGGGCTGATCGTTGCCGATAGCACTGTGAATGTTCAGACGACGACGTTCAACAACCATTCGGGTGATATCGCCAGTGGTGAACACCTGACACTGAAGGTTGCAGACCACCTGGATAATCAAGCAGGGCGTATCGCGAGTGCCCAACAGGCCGGCTTGACAGTAGGTTCGCTGAATAACAGCCAACAGGGAAGTATTTCGGCTGGTAACGAGGCGAGCATCGCGGCAGCACAATCCGTGATCAATCAGTCGGGGACGATTGTGGCGAATCAGGCCTTGAGGATAGCGGCACAGGATGTGGATAACCGTGCTGGACAGCTCTCAGGCGGTCAAGGTATTGACATCAAGGCGCAAGGGGAGCTGAATAATCACTCAGGTTTACTGGTCTCGGATAAGCACCTGACCTTAACATTAGGGCAATTAGACAATAGCCACGGTAAGCTTCATGCGAAAACCGATGCGGTGATCGACGCCACGAAGGACATACGTAATCTAGACGGTGAGATACTGGCGGGACAACACGTTCAAGTGCACGCATTAGGTGAGGTCGTTAATAGTGGTTTGATGTCAGCCCAGCAGAAATTAACGCTAGACGCTCAGATGATTGCGCAGCAAGGCGGACGCTTGCAAGGGAATGTGGTGCAGCTTAAGGCCCAAGAGAACATGACGATGCGTGACAACAGTCGTGTGGTGGCGCAGACGACGGCCGATCTGTCCGCAGGCCAAGATATTCTTCTTGACCACACGCAGGTGCACGCCAAGGGTGATATAGACGTACAGGCAAAGCGCCACGCCCTAATGAACGCGAGTGAGATTCATAGCCAAGCGGGTCAACTGAGGCTGTCGGTCAGAGCCCTTGATCAGCATGAAAGTAGCCTGGGTGCGCGGGATATCCGCCTTGAGGCAACGGGTGCTGTGAACGCCAAAGAAGGCCAATGGCTTGCGGACAAGACGCTGACGCTGTTGGGCGATACGTTTACGCTGTTTAAGATGAAGACAGCGGCAGACATAGTGGACATCACGGCAACAACTGCGTTAAATCATCAGCAAAGCACATTGATGGCTAAAGAATCCCTTGGTGTTCACACGGAAAACCTCACCAATACGCAGAGTCAATTAGCCGCAGGCGAACACCTTACCTTGAACGCCCGTCAGCAGCTTAGCAACCAAGGCGGCACTATACTGGCGGAGCGTAATCTAAGGGTCAATACAGCACGTGTGGATAATCAAGGCGGCAAACTGTCGGCTAAGCAGGACTTGAGCATACGTGCACAACAGGGCGTACATAATCAGGGTGGCACGTTGGTAGCGGACGAGAAACTCACACTGAACACACCCGTCTTAGAAAATCGCGGCGGAATCCTTTCCGCAGGGGACGATGCACAACTGACGATCAGTCAAGCGTTCTCGAATCAACACGGTACCCTGGTGTCCGATAACAACATTCAGTTGAACACAGCCCACCTTGATAATACCCAAGGGAAAGTGCATGCCAAGGGGGATGTCCGTCTTGAGCTTGCGCAGTCCTTGACGAATAATAGCGGTGAGCTCTTAGCCGGCAAGACCCTGACGATTGCGGATCCCGCGAAAACACCAGCACAGCGCCGTCTACGGATTGAGCAAGATGCTCACGGTATTTTACAGGGCAATGCAGGGACGACGATTGTTGCACAGACACTGGACAGTCAAGCCCGCGTAGAAACCCCTGGTCATTTACACCTGGATGTGGTGAAGGGTTTAAGGAATGTGGGCGGCCTACAAGCGGGCGGTGATCTCTCCGTCGTGACGCAAGAAGCCTTCCATAATGCCCATACGATGTATAGCCCTCACGCCTTAACGATCCAGGCGAGCACGGTGCATAATGCCGCCACAGGTGAGCTGGCAGGGGAAACCGCCGTGACGGTGACGGCCAGTGCGGGGGATGTGATAAATCGCGGCTTGATCAACAGCAATGGCACCACCACCGTCAAAGCCACAGGCACCGTGGAGAATGTGGGCACAGGTCGGATTTATGGTGACCATGTCAAGATCCAGGCTAAAACCCTTCTGAATCGAGAGGAAGCCCAGGCCGATGGGTCACGCAAAGCGGCCGTGATTGCAGGACGCGAGCAGGTTGATATTGGCGTAGAGACGCTGAACAACCGTGAAGAGGCCTTAATTTTTAGTGGCGGAAAGTTAGCGATAGGGCGTCATATGGATGCCTATGGAGATGCTCAAGGACAGGCGACGCGTCTGATCAATAGCGGTGCCACGATTGAATCCATGGGGGACATGCGGATAGTCGCGGGCACGGTTCATAATCTGAATCCACATGTGGAGGTGACAAGCGTCCAAGTTGGTCCCGTTGAGAAATTGGGCTATGTTGTCCATGAAGCACGTAGTTATGAAACACGTGTAGATAAAAAAGAGCTAAAACTCGTCTCTTGGTCGCGTCCTGACATGTGGGTCAGTAAAGAACCAGGTGACTATGCGAAATTGATTCCAGGGGAAACGCCGCTATGGAGCATTGATGCGGCAGGTTGCCATTATCTTTATCATAGGCTTTGTAGGCCTTTATCTGATAATACGGAGCTTGCAAACTTTGAGAAATACGCACCTGATAATCCTGCGTGGGCGTATTTTGGGATCACCCCTGGGATTACCCATGAACCTCACAAACCCGTGGCACCACAGGCGCCTGAGGTGGATGATCCCAGAGGATGTTCTCAACACTTTAATACCCTGGATCGAGAAATGTGCCAAGCGGATGTGGATGCCTGGATAAACTATCGACAAGCCTATGCAAACTATCAAACCAATCTTGCTGCTTATCAAGACGCGCATCAGGCCTGGATGGTAGAGGATGGCCCCCGTTGGTTCCAGTTAAATCAAGCCTTAACGGCGTACAATAAAAAATTTCAGCATCGGTTTGAGCATGAATATACGGAGTATTGGATTAACCGTACGACCCATGAGGATCAGGTGGTCAGTTCACGTCCTGGCGATATCATCGCGGGCGGTAATTTAACGATTGATGCGGACTCCCTCGTGAGTGATAAGAGTCGTATCGTGGCGGGGCAGGCCTTACAAGTCAATGCAGGCCGCATTCAACATATTGACCTCAAGGGGACAAGAGTCGTTACAGATCAAGGGAGGAGTCGTTATTCATGGGAAGAGCATCATGGTGGTTTTGGTGGTGATTCCTTCAGTCGGGAGTATGATACGCCTGTGCCGTTCCAATCCGTGCGTCAGGAAACGATTGATCTGCCTGTATCGGTGTATCAAGCGTATACCACGTTAAGCCCCAGTGGCACGACACCGGCGCAACTGACGGGGCAGGGTCAGGTGTCAATGGTTAAGCAACAGTCAACGGCGGCCGCTGCGAATGGCACCGCAATAAACCCGTCAGCGATCACAGTGGGGCAGATGACATCCACGACTCAGCAATCCAGTCAGGCTGCCACGGGCGTCACCGCCGCCATGTCAGGTGATGCTCAGCAAGGACCTACTTTACCGAACATTGGGGGGCAAGGTAGCGATGTCTCTCTAAAACACGCCATAGCCTATACATCATCGACAGGATCCAACGAAGGCCAGGCACCAGGAGTTATGGAAGGGGCGATGATTTCACCTGTGCGGGCCTTAAGCAGTGCCTCCGCAGAGCGCGCGAGTCATGCGGATCAGACGACACTCAGCCATCACCAAGCGTCCACTCTGAAGGCTCCACAGACGGCAGCCCCTGAAGGAGCGGCGATTACAGCGCTGAGCGCCCAGCGCATTCTGGTGCCCAACAACAGTCTGTACAGTGTGGATCCTGCCCGCACACGCTATTTAGTGGCCACCGATCCTGCCTTCACCAACCAGCGCCAATGGTTAAGCAGTGATTATATGCTACAGGCCTTAAATCAGGATCCCGCCCGTATGATGAAGCGCTTAGGGGATGGGTATTACGAACAGCGCCTGTTGCGAGAACAGATACTCCAACTCACAGGCCATCGCTTTTTAGACGGCTATGAGAATGATGAGGCACAATTTAAAGCCCTGATGCAACAGGGGGTGACGTTTGCCAAGGAACAACGCTTAACGCCTGGGATTAGCCTAACCGCCGCGCAGGTGGCGCGCTTAACCAGTGATATAGTTTGGTTAGAGCGTCAAGAGGTCACGCTCCCCAATGGCACCACGCAAACTGTCTTAGTCCCGCGCGTGTATGTTAAACCACGTCAGGGTGACTTAGCCAATACAGGCGCCTTATTGGCGGGCAAAACCGTAGAGTTGTCGATAAAAAATGGCTTCGTTAATAGTGGCACGGTAGCAGGGCGCGACATTGTTTCCATTCAAGCCGATACGATGGAGAACACCTTAGCGACGATCCAGGGTAAGCGCGTGCACCTTGAGGCCGATAAAGAGATCCGTTTGCTCGGGAGCACGGTCGTGGGGCAGGAGGTGGCGAGCATCCGTGCAGGGAATCACATCACATTGGAAAGTGCCACCTACCATACCCGTGCGGATATCGTGGGTGAGAAGGGGACCCACTTTAGTGGTGAGCGTAAGGGGATTGATCGCCTAGCGAGTATTCATGTCACGGGGGATCAAGCACAACTTCTGCTGTCTGCTGGCAAGGACATGACCTTAACAGCGGCGCTAATCAGTAACACGGGGAAAGACGGCCACACCCAACTGGGGGCAGGTCGTGACCTGAACGTGGGTACGGTGACCACAGGGTATCGTCAAGACAGTATTGTGAATGCCCGCAACTACATCAAAGAGCAACGTTGGCAGGATGTGGGGACACACATTCAAGCGGTAGGGGATATTCAACTGATCGCAGGTAGAAATGCGAACCTCACCGCCGCCCAGGTGAGCAGTGAGCACGGTCATCTCCAGGTGGCGGCCAAAGAGAACCTCACGGTCCAAGCAGGACAACTTGAGTCCCATTTGGATGAGCGTCACGTCACCAAGAGCCGAAGCTTATTTGGCAGTAAATCTAAAGACAAGCACTGGCTCCAAGACACACAAGAAGCTATCGCCAGTGAGCTGACAGGCGCACAGGTGACGCTGCAAAGTGGTCACGATATCCGTATCAGGGGCAGCGATATCATCTCCGATCAGAGCACGCAACTGTACGCCGCGCGTGATATTACCCTGGAAGGCGCCCAAGAGCACGCCTTCAGTGACTATCATGAAAAAATCAAGAAATCGGGTTTCTTCGGCACAGGGGGTTTAGGCTTTACTATTGGCAGCAAATCCACGCAAATCGATCACGATCGTACCGATGGCGCCCTACGTGGCAGTTTGGTGGGGAGCCTAGAGGGCAATACCGTGATTCACTCAGGACGCGGCTATAGTCAAGAAGCCAGTACCGTATCCACACCGCAAGGCCATCTTCTCATCACAGGACAGCGTGTTGATATCACGGCAGGCGCGCAACCCTATTCTGAAAACTACCGTCGCGTGGATAAGCAAAGTGGCTTAACCGGTAGCGGCAGATGTGCCCGTGGTGAACGCCGCGATCAACCTGGTCAAAGCCGCAGAATCCATTGATGAAAGCAAAAACCGCCGTACCCAAGCGATGGCCTTGGCCAATACGGCCTGGCGTGCGTATGAGGGGATTGGGCAGGTGATGGGCAACCCTGTTGGTCAAGGGGCACAGGCGAAGCAGAATGTGCGTGTGTCGATAACGGTGGGTGCGCAAAAGAGCGAAACCGAGCAACGCCAACAGGGGCATACGGCCGCACCAAGCCAGGTCCTGGCAGGTAAGACAGCGACGGTGATTGCGCAAGGCGCAGGCACAGACGCAAACCTGACCGTGACCGGATCGGATATAGTGGGGACTACAGGTACCCATCTTGTGGCCGAGAACCACATGACCTTACAGTCTGCGGCACAACAAGATACCAGTCGCAGTAAAAATAGTTCCTCAGGCTGGAATGCAGGGGTAGCGATTGAATACGGTCAAGGCGGTGCTTCCTTCGGCATTACCGCAGGAGCGAATAAGGGTAAAGGTCACGCCAATAGTGATACCACCACTCACCGCCATACGCATATTGGGGACGCCACCAGTCTCACCAGCTTAAGCGCAGGGGATACCACCACCTTAAAAGGCGCGCAAGTCATTGGTGAACAAGTCCAACTCAGCACCCCAAACCTCACCATCCACAGTGTTCAAGACACCTCCACCTATGAAGGGAAACAGCAGCACATGAGTGGACAGATTACGGTGGGCTATGGGGTGTCGGGAGAAGCGAGCTTTAGCCGCTCGAACTTGAGCGCCAATTATGCCAGTGTGACCGAACAATCGGGTATTTATGCAGGGGATAAGGGCTATCAAGTCGCCGTCAAGGAGCGCACCGATTTAACAGGGGGCCTGATGACCTCGACGGCCCGTGCCGAACAAGACGGTAAGAATCAGTTCCGTACAGGCACGATCACTGCGCGAGATATTCAGAACTATGCGGACTATGAGGGAAGTAGTCTCGGTATCGGCGCCGAAGCCAATCTTGGCGGGGGCTGGAATGGACGCACCGTCACTAAAGAGGGTAAACCGACCGATGCAGTGAGCAGTGGTATCGGCTATGGTAGCGTGGGTGATAGCCAGAACAGCACTACCTCTAGTGGCATTAATACGCAGAATATAACGATTACTGACGCAGACAAGCAAGAGCTCCTCACCGGGATCACTGCACAGGCAATGGCTGAGCAGGTCTTTACCGCGACCACCACGGATAATGCAAAAGCCCTGAGTGGTGCCTTAGAGAATCGCTTTAATGCCCAAGCACTCCAGAAAGAACTCGATGTGCAACGTGAGGTGAGTCAAGAGTTTAGCCGTAATGTGCAGAGTGCGAAGGGAGAACTTAACAAAGCCGCCGATCGCCTTAAAGAGCAATATGAACGCGGGGAATTAAACACAGCAGACTATAACGCACAGCGTGAACAGCTAGAAAATACCTCACTGCTCTTAAGCACCATCGCTGCAGGACTCTCTGCACCCACGAATAGTGGGTTAGGTATTGCTGCTGCTAGCCTCAGCCCAGTGGCCGCCAAACAGATTGGGCAGTATTTTAAGGCACAAGGAGAACAAGGAGGCGCAGGCGAAGGCAATGCCCAGCATTTGATTGCCCATGGCCTGCTAGCAGGTGCAGTGGCTGTAGCAGGCGGAAATAATGCCTTAAGTGCCGCGACTTCTGCCATGAGTGCTGAAGCGGCAGCACCGCTTTTAGCCAGCTATCTCTATGGGAAAGACGCCAACACCTTAAGCGCTGATGAGAAAACCACCATTACCGCCATTACGAGCATCATCGGCGCAGGTGTGGGAGCCAGCACGGGCAATAACAGTAATATCGCCCAAGGTGCGCAGTCGGTGCAGAATGCGGTGGAGAATAACTATCTGACTGAGGTTACTGTCCAGCGATTAAAAGACTGTTTGAATGGAACAACGTGCAAAACTGAACATGAAAAGCAGTCTAAGCTTGAAGAGTCAGAAAAATTAAGTCAGTTTTTGGATCAAGAATTGGCGAATCTTTGTGCGGCCTCTCCGACAGGTGATGCGTGCCGCACGGGCATCAATACAGCGATTAAGTATATTGCGATGCGTGATGCATGGGAGTATTTAAATAACGATGTGAGTCGCTCGTCAAAACAAACATTTGATTATCTTTATAATAGTCCGAATGCGGATAAACGACTGGTTACGTATATGAATACCATTGACACACGCGCTGATTTTTTTGGTGCATCGAATCAATACGAGCAACATGAGGGCTCTGGCGCTAAATGGTTTGGTGGTGCGGAGTTTGTCTCCAGAGCGACATTCACTGGACTGGGTGCTGATGGCAATGGTTCCTATATCACTTTTGCATTAGGAAAACTTTTGGGTAATCCTCCGTTATATGAGTGGCGTAAGGAGGCGGGAGATTCGCTTATCGCAGGAGGCTTTGAAAATTTTAAGAATCTATACAACAATAAGCAGGATGCTGTTGCATGGGATATTGATCAACTGAAGAGTGAGCAAAAGCTGTTGCAACCTGTGCATGAGAAATATTTAGTGGATTATCCCACGTTCACGGCAGCAAGCCAAAAAATGACAACTATTACTGCTGACGATATGATTCATTTTTTATCTAACTCCGAGCCTCCAAGAGGTATAGAAGGAGGAATAAATCTTTTGGACTATAGTTCAAGAGTGAAGTATGGGTGTAAGTTATTAGGATACTCTGAAAAGTTAGGGTGTCAGCCATGAGAAAATTGAATTATTGGTGGTTTTTCTTGGCATATGCAGTTTGCCCATTTCTATATGTTGCTGTTTTGGGTATTTGGGGAGCAGTACAGTCTCCCGAAACAATAGTTTTGAGAAATGTTGGTCCGCTGTTTTTTATTGGGTTGATAGGATTGGTATTACTTTTGGTCCCTATCATAGCTTTGAGTGGAATCGCATTTTATTTCTATAGGAAATTAACTTTTAGTATATTCTTAGTCATAATGAACTGTATAACCTTTTTCACTTTTCTGCTTTTATTTGCAATAATTACTGAAAATAATATTGTTTTTTATGGATACTCAATGGTTGTTGGTATACCAGCAATAATACTTCAAAATTTTGTTTTATGGCTATTGATTTATATGAGAAATAGGTGACCTATCAATATTTTACACAGTAACAAGAGAAAAATCAGTCTATTAGTTACTTGGCTGTTAGTAGGTAATTAGTGCCGTTGCTGCAGCGAGAGGCAATAATGCCTTAAGTGCTGCGACTTCTGCCATGAGTGCTGAAGCGGCAGCACCGCTCTTAGCCGAATACATTTACGGTAAGAAAGACGCCAACACCTTAACCGCTGATGAGAAAACGATCATTACCGGCATTACAGGGCTTATCGGCGCAGGTGTGGGAGCCAGCACGGGCAGTAATGCTAATATTGTCCAAGGTGTGCAGTCGGTGCAGAATGCGGTGGAGCATAATGCAATGTGGGTGCAACAAGCGTATGCAGAAGAAATAATGAAAATGCGCAAAGAAGACCCAGAGCAATATAAAAAGTTCCAGCATCAACAAGAGGCGTTGGGTTTATGGCTCTTAAATACATCGGCAGATTTTACCCCGGTAGTGGGTGACATTAAAGGGTTTGTAGAAGCAGAGACGTTTGGTGATTATTTCTTTGCTGCCTTAGGTGCCATACCACTTGTAGGTGACGCGAGTAACGCAAGCTATAAAACAATTAAAACGTCTTATGAGGCAGCAAAACAATCGAAAGACGTTGATGGAATGATGGGTGCGGTTTCACAAGCCGCTGCTTTCAAAAAACAAACTGATTTGACGCAACGCTATGGTAAGCTAGATGATCATTGGTTTGTCAATGGAGAGGCGCATTGGTTAAACCCATTGACTAATAGTTTTGAGAAAATTCCTGCCAATGCGAAAGTATCGGTGGATCATATTTTACCGAAAAAATATCTAGAAGAAATGGTTTCTGGGTTTGAAAAGCTGCCTAAAAATATACAAAAACAGCTAATGGATACGCCTGAAAATTTACAACCGATGGTTCATTTAGCGAACTGCTCTAAAGGTTGTAAAGTAGAGTTTGTTGGAGATGGTTGGAAGACATGGAATGGTCAAGAAATAAATCAGGGATATAAGCGCTATTTACATGAAATTCAAGATGACATAGCACAAAAAACCAAGGACTACTTGAGTAGATATGAAAGGATAAATAATGAAAAGTAGAGCTTTTACTTTTGAGCAAGCAAAGTCTGAGTTTGATTATGTAGTATCAAGCTATGAAGACATTCAAGCAAAGGAAATAGCAGAAATCTGTACATACTCTAAATTATCTCCTGAAATGTCAGATACTAATATTTTGAAAAATGGTGGTAAGGAGTGGTTAATTGAACCTTTTAGAGGGTTACAACCATTAAGTTATTCTGTTTTGCAAAATCATGCTTCAGATTATATGGTTGGGTTTAGATGGATAAGAAAAATACCAAGACCAGCCTTACCAAGAAACCAGTTAAAGCATAACGGTTTTTTAGTTATAAATAATACTGTATTATGGGTAAATATAGCCTTCAGAATTTATAAGGAAAAATCCTTACCCGAAGCAATTGAAAACTCGTGGTTGAAAAATGCATCTGGATGGAGAACTACGAGTGATATTGTTCCTGTGAATTGACGTCAGTTTATAAAAGATAGGAATGCAGAATGGTTTCCTTTTAGTAATTACTTAGTATTAATAGACAAAAACTGGGAAAAAACACTCTTACCCTGCTTACAAGAAAAGATTCCTAATGTTTATGTAACTCATATTAACCCTCACGATGGTACCAAAACTCAATGGCCTGCTTTCAGATGTTTTTTAGATAGTCGCTTACCAGGGGATGATGGATTAATTGGAGACCAGTTATATGTCGTTGATGAAAATCCAGATAAACAAGTCTACTGGGTTAAAGATTTCGATTTTAAAAATATCTATTATTTAAATAATCCCGCTGAAGCAATTGATGCGTATAGCGCGCACACCTTATTGCAAAAGCCAGAACGCTTTGATTTTAGTCCTTGGGGAGTTAAATTATAACAAGACACCTCCACCTATGAAGGGAAACAGCAGCACATGAGCGGGCAGATAACGATTGGCTATGGGGTGTCGGGAGAAGCGAGCTTTAGCCGCTCGAACCTGAACGCCAATTATGCTAGCGTGACCGAGCAATCGGGCATCTATGCAGGGGATAAGGGCTATCAAGTCGCCGTCAAGGAGTACACCGATTTAACAGGGGGCCTGATGACCAGAAGAGTTCAATAAATAGTGCTGTATAAAAATAAAGCTCATACCACCCAGTAAAAGTTCAACAAATAGTGCTGTATAAAAATAAAGGTCATACCACCCTGTGAAAAAGGGGTATGACCTACTAAACTTCACAAAATAATTAATTGAATATGGCAATCTTACAAAGCATCACTCGCATAATCGGCTAAGCGCGAGCGCTCGCCTTTCTGCAAGGTGACATGGCCTGAATGTGGCCAGCCCTTGAAGCGGTCAACCACATAGGTTAAGCCTGAGCTACCTTCGGTTAAGTAGGGGGTATCAATCTGCGCAATATTACCTAAGCAAATAATCTTGGTGCCAGGACCGGCACGGGTGATTAAGGTCTTCATCTGTTTCGGTGTTAAGTTTTGCGCTTCGTCGATAATCAGAAATTTATTCAAGAAAGTACGTCCACGCATAAAGTTCAAGGACTTCACGCGAATATGCGCTTTAATAATTTCTTTACTGGTGCTGCGATCCCACTCGGCTGAATTCTCGCCTGATTTAGTACCTAAGTTCAGGAACTCAAGGTTATCTTCAAGCGCCCCCATCCAAGGTTGCATCTTCTCTTCTTCAGTACCTGGTAAGAAACCAATATCTTCGCCGACAGGCACAGTTACCCGAGTCATAATGATCTCGGTATAGCGCTTAGTTTCTAATACTTGGGTTAAACCAGCTGCAAGAGCGAGTAGGGTCTTACCTGTACCTGCTTGACCAAGTAGGGTGACGAAATCAATCTCAGGGTTCATCAAGAGGTTTAAGGCGAAGTTCTGCTCGCGATTACGTGCCGTCACACCCCAGACATTGTTCTTCTTATGGGTATAGTCGCGCAGTGTAGCGAGCACTGCGGTCTTGCCATTAATCTCTTTGACTTGGGCATATAGCGGCGTATCGCCTTCAATAAAGACAAATTGATTAATCAGGAAGCTACTGACTAAGGGGCCCTTAATCTTGTAATAGGTGGTGCCCCCTTGAATCCACGACTCCATATCCTTGCCATGGCGTTGCCAGAAATTATTTGGTAGGGGCAGGATGCCGTCATAGATTAAATCAGAATCATCTAAGGTGTGGTCATTCAGGTAATCATCGGCGGATAGACTGAGCGCACGTGCTTTCAGGCGCATATTAATGTCTTTTGAAACCAGACAAACTTGGCGGTCGGCAAACTCATTGTGTAGAGTCTGTACCACGCTCAGAATCATATTGTCGGCCTTGCCTTCAGGGAGGGTTACTTCTAGCGGATCATCCATCACCTTGGTTTGGAACCATAGGGTACCGGTGGCTTCTTTATTACCTAAGCTGTTTAAGGCAATACCCTGCAGTAAATCTGTCGATTCAGCACAGAGATTGTCTAAGGTACGGCTGACTTGGCGCGCATTGCGAGCAACTTCGGTCATGCCTTTCTTGTGGTGGTCTAATTCTTCAAGCACGATCATGGGCAAGAAGATATCATGTTCCTCGAAGCGGAAGAGGGACATTGGGTCATGCAATAAGACATTGGTATCCAGGACGAATAGCTTGCATTCCTCAACCGCAGCGCTTCCCGATTTAGAACTCGATTTGCTCGCGACTTTATTTACCGCTTTAGTGACGGCAGGTGTACCCTTAATGCTTGAATCAACAGTTTTGCTTGCGGTTCTGGCACTGACCTTGCTCGCTGTTTTGGCCGCAGTCTTACTCACGGTCTTACGTGCTGTTTTGCTGACTGCTTTTGTGCTGGTTTTATTTGCCGCCTGTTTACGTGTTGGGCTTGATGCCTGGGTGCTTAGTAGGGCATGGTCCGCCATTTCCTCATCAAGCAACTCATCAAGAATTTCATCATCTGTCACATCGTCCATGATTGCCGTTGATTTGGCAGCGATAGTTTTGTTTGCTTGACGAGACGCCGTTGTACGTGCCGGAGTGCTTAAACTTGCTTTCGGTTCAGCGCTCATATCAACAAGGCTTGCGAGTTTTGTGGGCAATTTAGGTAATGGCATATTCAGGCCTGTTCCGTATAGTTAAGGGTTTAAAAATTAAGGTTTGGTTTTATATGCCAAGCCTTATTCAGACTAACTCATCGATTGATATCACAAGAACAACAAAACCACGTCTCTTAAGCCAGTGCTTGCACCGCTTCGAGCACAGTTTGCACATGGCCTGGTACTTTAAGCCCACGCCATTCTTGTACGAGTACGCCTTTTTCATCAATTAAAAACGTACTGCGTTCAATCCCTCTTACTTGTTTACCGTACATATTTTTCAGTTTCATGACACCGAATAATTCACACAACACTTCTTCTTTATCAGATATGAGTGCAAAGGGTAATTCTTGCTTCGCACTGAAGTTATCGTGAGATTTAATCGAGTCACGTGAGACGCCAATAATCTTCGTGTTCAATGCCGTAAATTCATCGATTAGGTCACGAAAACCTTGGGCTTGTGTGGTGCAACCAGGGGTGCTGTCTTTCGGGTAAAAATACAAAACAATACGCTGACCCGCTAATTCACTCAGGTGAATCGTGCCTTGATTGCTTTCTGCGCTGAAATCAGGCACTGCTTTACCTACTTCAACTTGACTCATGTGAGGGTTCTCCTTAATTGCGTAACGACTTAAATGCTTAAGCCGCTTAAATGCTTAAATCTTTGAACTGCTGAGGCTGCTTATATTAATAAGGCCACAGCGACTTTGCGACCTTCAGACATTAACACATTGTAGGTCCGTGATGCCGCCTTGCTGTCCATGACCTCAATACCTATGCGCGCTTGCAAGAGGGGTGCTAGGATAGCAGGGTCTAAGAAGACTTGATGCTTGCCTGTGCCGATAATTAAGACTTCGGGGGCATTCTCATAACGAATTTTTGGGGCGTCATCTAACAGGTCGAAAGCGGAACTTGACTGACGTGTAACGCCAGCTGCTTGCTCAACTAAAGCGGTGGTAATGTGTTGGACGTCTTGTACATCCCAGGTATGGATTTCACCTTCAGGTCTAAAGTAGACAGGGTGCGGATAAGTAATTTCATTGATGGCGATATGGTCTTCACTATAGGCAGTGACCGTATTTAAGGCGCCTCGTTCTTCTTTCTGTAATAGCACTTTAACTCCTTGCTAGTTCAGTACGTGTCTTTAATAGCTCTTCTTCAATAGCTATATTATGCTTAATATACATGACAAGTTTGTGATGGTGTGCTCGTTAAGACGAATCTAGGAAAAACAGCGGGACTACCTGGGGAAAAAGGGGGAGCCGAATGTTCGAGGATTGTCTTGGAACTTAAATGCTTAAAATAGCTCATAGCAAGAGCGGTAATGTCGTAACAAGAGCGGTAATGTCTTAGCAATAGCGATAAATACCAAAATACATTAACAATCACTCCAAAAAAGCGACTGTCTCATAGCGATAAATTAGCCTGTTTTTATAAAATTAAACGTTTTTTTGCCGCAAAGCAACAAATATTAAAAGCTTACTCCTTAGAGAGCACACGAGTGCCTAGAGAACATGTAAAATAATTGACTTTATCCCTGTTTTTTTAAAGGCACCGCACCATGAATCACTTTCCGCGTATTGAACGTTTGCCCCCCTATGTATTTAACATTACTGGCGAGCTCAAGATGGCCGCGCGCCGACGCGGTGAGGACATTATTGATATGTCTATGGGTAACCCAGATGGCCCAACCCCAGAACATATTGTCAATAAGATGGTGGAAGCGACACAGCGCCCCGATACACACGGTTATTCAGTCTCGAAGGGGATTCCACGCTTACGTAAAGCGATTACTGATTGGTACTTGCGCCGCTATAACGTAGCATTCGACCCTGATTCTGAGGCGATTGTGACGATTGGCTCGAAAGAAGGTCTAGCACACTTAATGTTAGCGACCCTAGATCGCGGTGATATGGTCTTAGTGCCTAACCCGAGCTATCCGATTCATATTTATGGGGCGATTATTGCAGGTGCAGCGATTCGCTCATTGCCTATGATTCCTGGGATTGATTTCTTTGCTGAAATCGAGAAAGCGATTAATGAGTCTTTCCCAAAACCGAAGATGATTATCCTGGGTTTCCCAAGTAATCCAACCGCACAATGCGTGGATTTAGAGTTCTTCGAGCGCGTTGTTGCACTCGCTAAAGAACATAATATTATCGTGGTGCATGACTTAGCCTATGCGGATATTTGCTTTGACGGCTATGTGGCTCCATCAATTATGCAAGTGCCCGGCGCTAAGGATGTCGCGGTTGAGTTCTTTACCATGAGTAAGAGCTATAACATGGCGGGTTGGCGCGTTGGTTTTATGGTGGGCAACGCTGAAATTGTGAATGCCTTAGCACGCATGAAGAGTTACCATGATTATGGTACGTTCACACCGATTCAAGTCGCTTCGATTGCGGCGCTTGATGGCCCACAGGATTGTGTCAATGAAGTGGTTGCAGAATACCAAAAGCGTCGTGACGTCTTGGTAAAAGGCTTACATGATATTGGTTGGATGGTCGATATTCCTAAGGCTTCTATGTATATCTGGGCCAAGATCCCTGAACAATATCAAGAGATGAAATCATTAGATTTCTCTAAAAAATTATTAGCGCAAGCGAAAGTGGCCGTATCACCAGGTATTGGCTTTGGTGAGTATGGTGATGATTATGTTCGCTTTGCGCTTATCGAAAACGAGCAACGTACACGCCAAGCGTTACGCGGCATTAAGGAAATGTTTAAAAAGGACGGCTATCTGAAATGAGTCAGTTAAATCCCATTCGTGTTGGTTTATTAGGTTTTGGTGTTGTGGGTAGTGGTACCTGGACGGTACTTAACCGCAATGCTCAAGAAATTGCTCGTCGTGCAGGCCGTCAAATTGAAATTGTTCGTGTAGCCACTCGTACACCCGCTAAAGCTGCGCCTTTAGTTGGTCCGAATGTGCAAATTGATAATGATTTGCAAGGCTTGGTGGATGATCCAAGTATTGATATTGTTGTTGAGCTGATTGGTGGTACAGAGTTAGCCCATGACTTAGTCATGCAGGCCATTAAGAACGGCAAGCATGTTGTGACAGCAAATAAAGCCTTATTGGCACTGCATGGGAATGAGATTTTTGGTGCCGCGCTAGAGAAGAATGTGATGGTGGCTTTCGAAGCCGCGGTGGCCGGTGGTATCCCGATTATTAAGGCCATGCGTGAAGGCTTAACGGCCAACCGTATTCAATGGGTAGCGGGCATTATTAACGGCACCACCAACTTTATTCTGACCGAGATGCGTGAGCGTGGCTTAGCCTTCGCCGATGTGCTTTCTGAAGCGCAAGCCTTAGGCTATGCCGAAGCAGACCCAACCTTCGACGTTGAAGGTGTTGACGCCGCCCATAAATTAACCATTCTTGCCTCTATCGCTTTCGGTATTCCAGTGCAGTTTGACAAGGTCTATATCGAAGGTATTAGCCGCTTAGCGCAAGAAGATGTAAGCTTAGCCGACCGCTTAGGTTATCGCATTAAATTGCTCGGTTTGGCGATTCGTCGTGAAGCGGGTATTGAGTTACGTGTGCATCCTTGCCTAGTGCCGAAAGAAAAGTTAATTGCCAATGTTGAAGGTCCTATGAATGCCGTTGTGGTCAAGGGAGATGCACTTGGCGAAACCTTATATTACGGTGCGGGAGCCGGTTCTGAGCCAACCGCCTCAGCCGTTGTTGCTGATTTAGTGGATGTTACGCGCTTACACACGGCTGACCCAGAGAATCGCGTACCGCACTTGGCTTTCCAAGCGGATGCCTTAGCCGATTATCCGATTTTACCGATTGAAGAAGCGCGCTCGTCTTCCTATCTTCGTGTCTTAGTGCAAGACCGCCCAGGGGTGATGGCCGATATCTCTTCAATCTTGGCGAAATTGAATATTTCGATTAAGTCGATGATTCAAGACTCGAAGGATGAAGGTGCTGCCAATATTATCTTCTTATTGCATCAAGCACGTGAGGGTGATGTGCTTGAGGCCATCCAACAAATTGAGCATTTGCCTTTTGTACAATCTAAAGTGGTTCACATTCGCTTGGAAAAATTATCATGAAATATATATCAACTCGCGGCGGCGTAGCCGCTGAAGCGTTCTCAGATATTTTATTAGAAGGTTTAATGCGTGATGGTGGTTTAGCCTTGCCAGAAACCATACCACAAGTGAGTAGCGAGACACTCGAACAATGGCGCAGCTTATCCTATGCGGATTTAGTGGCTGAGGTGCTCAGCTTATTTGCCACCGATATTCCTAAAGAAGACTTACAAGCGCTAACGCGTAAGACCTATACGAGCGACGTGTTCGGCTCTGAGGCGATTGTGCCCTTGAAGAAGTTAGATGACTCGATTACGCTGGTTGGTCTATCAGAAGGGCCAACCTTGGCGTTTAAAGATATGGCGATGCAATTCTTAGGCAATATCTTTGAATATGTTCTCGCTAAGCGTGGTTTACGTATCAATATTCTTGGTGCAACTTCGGGTGATACGGGTTCAGCTGCTGAATATGCCTTGCGTGGTAAGAAGGGCGTAAATGTCTTTATGCTTTCACCTTACGGTCGCATGAGTGACTTCCAACGTGCGCAGATGTTCTCTTTACAAGACAAGAATATTCATAACTTATCTGTACATGGTGTGTTTGACGATTGCCAAGATGTCGTGAAGGCCTTATCGAATGATTTGGCATTTAAAGAGAAATACCGTCTTGGTGCCGTCAACTCCATTAACTTTGCCCGTATCTCAGCGCAGATTGCTTATTATTTCTGGGCCTGGTTACGTGCTACAAATACATCAGGACAAGAGGTTTCGTTTACCGTGCCTTCAGGCAACTTCGGTAATATTTTGTCAGGCCATCTCGCACGCTTAATGGGTTTACCGATCCGTCGCTTAGTCTTGGCCACCAACGAAAACAATGTCTTGGAAGAGTTCTTTAAGACAGGGATTTATCGTCCACGTGCTTCGGAGCAAACCTATGCGACCTCAAGCCCATCAATGGATATTTCTAAAGCCTCGAACTTTGAGCGCTTTGTCTACCATCTCTTGGATAATGATGGCGCTAAAGTGAAAGCCTTATGGGATACCTTAGCCAAGCAAGGATATTTTGACCTCAGTGATTTAAAACCAGAATTTGAAAGCAAGTTTGGTTTTGTCGCGGGCAGCAGCTCACATGCGGATCGCTTAGACACGATCAAGCAGGAATATGAACAAAATCATTACTTGCTCGATCCACATACCGCGGATGGTGTAAAAGTGGCTCGTGAGTTTGTCGAAGAGGGCATCCCTATGCTAGTACTTGAGACAGCCTTACCTGCTAAATTTACCGAAACCATTCAGGAAGCAATTGGTCAAGCGGCTCCAGTACCAGCGCATCTCGCTGATCTACATAACTTGCCACAACGTGTTGAAGTGATGGATTGTGATGTGGAGCAAATTCGCGCCTATATGGTAGCGAATATTGAGCAATAATGATCTGTACGCTTTAATAAGGTTAAGAGCTTAAAGCTGCAATACCAGGGCGCAAAGGTTGATACCTCGGCGCCCTGATTTTTTCTAGAGCCCCTTTAAATGGCTTGTGAGTTTGTACAAAGCATGATTGGTTTGTAGTAAGCGAGTTCTAGCCCCTTTAACTGACTTGTGAGTTTGTACAGAGCATGATTGGTTTGTCGTAAACGAGTTCTAGAGCCCCTTTAAATGCTTGCGAGTTTGTACAGAACATGATTGGTTTGTAGTAAGCAAGTTCTAGAACACCTTAAAATGGCTTGCGAGTTGCCAATACGAGCTAGTGTTGTGCCTTATTCACCCGCGATAGTTGTATCACGATTTCCGTATAAGAGATCTCGAGCTAGAAGGGAGCGAGACCAAGACAACCTTGTCGAGCTTAGGGATATATCAGCTTTTTAACATGAGTTCAGCTACAATATCTAAACACTTCATGAACTATTGAAATAATCTGTTTGTTAGCTCACTGCTTTTTAGAATAATTAGAAAATTTATCAGCGTTCGCTGTAAAATCCTGTCCTTCAAGACAGGGATATAAGGCGTAATTGCATGGCTCTCCTTCATTCTATGCGGCAGTTCTGCGTCTATAGCGGTAGAATTAATCATAGAGCTATATGGCGGCTCATCGCTCAAGACAGATATTTTAAAGAACGAGTAGGAACTAAGAATGTTGATTCAAGTTGATATGCCCAGTCCTTCCAAGAAGAAACCCCCGAGTTTCTTCGAGACCTTATTTGCTTTCGGTTTTCGGCCCCTCTACTTATTAAGCGCATTTTGGGCGGCTTTTTCCGTATTGCTGTGGGTATTTGCGCCGCATCTGATTAAGGGCACTATGGGCTCCATGTATTGGCATGCCCATGAGATGCTTTGGGGCTTTATTGCGACCATTGCCGTGGCCTTCCTTTTAACGGCCTCAGCGACCTGGACAGGTCGTCATCCGTCTAAGGGTAAGCATCTTGCTTGCATAACGGCGCTCTGGATGGTTGCGCGGATTGGCTATCTGATTCCTGGTCAGGCCGCATTTATCGTAGCAGCTATTGCTGAGATTGGCTTTTTTGCGATGGCAGCCATCGCGCTTGCTAAGGTGATTTTTGGTGCCAAGAGTAAGCAAAACTATCCCGTGGTTTTTGCCTTAGCAGGTTTAGGCTTGGCGAATGTTGCCTACCTATTAGCGATTTATCAGCATGGCTATCATTGGATTATGAAGGGTTATCATATTGGCTTGTTGCTGATGGCTTTTATCGCCTTACTGGTTGGCCGTCGTGTAATTCCTTTCTTTGCTAGCCGCCGTGTTCAAGGGGTGGAAATTCCGCGCCATGAGAAATCAGGCAAGTATCAATTAATCATCACTGCCTTGACCATTGCTTTATTGGTGTTCGGTCTGTATAAGATTGCCGCGATTGCGCTGGTGGTCTTGGTTGCGATTACCTGGTTCCAATTATTCCAATGGAAACCGATGAAGGTTATTCATATGCCTCTCTTGTGGGTTCTGTATGTTTCGTATTTCTTACTGGGTCTAGGCTTATTATTTGCGGCCTTGTACTTCGCTGAAATTCAGTTATCGATGAATTTACGTCCAGCAGCATTCGTCCATATCATTGGTATGGGTGGTTTTGCCGTGATGATTATGGGCATGATTACGCGTACGGCGCTAGGCCATACAGGACGTCCACTAGAAGCGAGTCGCTTAATGGTGGCGAGTTATGTCTTGATGATCTTAGCGGTAATCTTCCGCTTAATTGCACTCTGGACAGGGAACGCGATGGGCAGCTTGCATCTCACAGCGAGCGTGTGGATCTTAGCCTTTATCTTCTATCTCTGGCAATTCACACCGATCCTGACCTCGCCACGCGTGGATGGTAAACCAGGTTGATGATTGGTGTCCTTGCTGCCCAGGATGACAGGTTTTACGGCAAGTTCTGATAAATAGCCTCTTGTCTACCCTGTCTTAATGGGTGATTTGTCAAGCACAGCGAGAAGAGTGCTAACTTGCTTAAGCATAAAGTAAAAGCCACTGCAGATATTGTTGCAGTGGCTTTTTTTCAGCTTGACAGAACTATATGGTTTTACCTGTTGTGATACACAATCGAGTTCACGATACGCAGTTGCTTACAGCATGGTAAAGACGATTGGCTACTGGTTTCAATAAGGAGGGACAAGTGAATGCATCAAGAGTTAATTTGTATCAAGTATTAATTTGAGATTAAAGCATATATATGGGTTATTAATATGTGGGTTCTTAATATTAGCGCTTGGGCAGACAACGCCCCCCACTTAACCATACCTTGCTAGCAATAAAGAGTTTGCGAATTGGGGTGAGACTAGTGCGATGGTCGAGGATTTGCCACTTATCTTGTTCCAGTACTTTCAATAAGGTGAGGCCCAGATGCGCTTTAATTAAGCAGGGACGTAATTGTTTGCGTAAGCTAGCAGGCATCTTCTCAATACAGGCGACTAGGCGTGTTCTGATCGCATTGGCTTGGGCTTGGATAAAGCCGGTGAAGATATCACTATACTTGCTATTTAAAATATCTGCGGCACGTAATTCGTATTCTTGCAAGGTATTGATTGGGAAATAAATCCTTCCTTGGCGCGCATCCTCACCAATCCGACGAATATGTTCGATTAATTGAAGACAGACCGCTAACTCTTGTACCTGCTCAAGTTCCTGAGCTTCTTTCACGCCAAGAGCTTGAGCGATTAGGGTCGCTAAGCTAGCACTCTGTAAGCGGCAATAGTTTTCAAACTCTGGCCAATCCATATAGCGATTCTGTTCAAGATCCATCTCGACCGCATCAATCATCTGGTAAAAATGACGCTTCTCGAAGGCGCTGAACTCGGCAAATTTGCTGAGCGACTGCGTAATCGGATGCTCAGGCGTACCGGCAAAGAGACGATCAATTTCTGTACGCCACCAAGCCAGCTTAATGCGAGCAATGGCACTATCGGAATTAATCAGTAAGACCTGATTGAGCTCTTTCTGTAAGGCATGCAGAATCATGATGAGCGACTTAGCGGGCTCAGCAACAAATAAATAGGCATAGTGGCTAGAGGAGCCTAGTTTATAGGTTTTCTCAGCGCTATATGGGTCAATAGTGGTCATACTTAAATTCGATAAAAGCAATAAGTCGTCAATCTTAGAAGGCTTATTGTAGCTTTCTTGCTAGCTTTGTGGATGATTAAGCTTACAGGATTTGTGAGTTTATATTGATGTTTTCGATCGGATCGTTGGTAGTCTGTAGCAATATATCTGTATACACGACATTACCAAGCTAATGTTGTGTAGATGTTTACAATAAAGCTACTTAGACCTTGAGTGGATTAGAGCGTGTAGGCTGTTTGGTCTAGGCTGTTAGGAATACTTAATTCGTTTAGCACCTAAGCCGTTTAGTCGATTGAAAACGGCTTAGGCGCTAGGGGCTTAATGAACTGGGGTGAAGGGGACGACTTCGAGAGGGGCGGTCCAGCCGATTTCAGTTTCGAGCCACTTCAAGTATGCTGCGGCATCAATTAAGCCAAAAATTCCGACTTGACCCATCAATGGCATGGATCGGTAGCGGCTATAATGTTGAAGCTTAGCGTATTCATTATGAAGTTTACGATGTTCTGCTCCTAAGTCTTTGTCTTTGTTTTGAATAATATGTTTGTCGCTTGTATTTGGTTTTTGTAAGTAACGATCTTGAAAAATTACGGTCTCAAAGTCACCATAGGTATTATGCATAACAGGATTTTTGACTTTATGCAGCTCACTCCCCTTAACGGTTTCTCCCTGATCTAGGGATTTGAAGGGCACGCCTATGGTTTGCGCTTGCGTATGCATCCAAGCGAGAGGAATGTGGCTGAGATCACCATAAAGCTTATCGGGATGTGGATTGTCTCTATCTGTTGGATTGCCAGGAACATGAACACCACCAAGATCAGAGTGATTACCGAGAAATCCTTGTTCCACAACAAAATCATCATCCTGATAGGTAACAAGAGGTAGTAAATTACGATATTCATTCAGAGCAACAGCGTGAGAAATTAAACCCCAAGATGGTGAGGCAGAGTAGTCTAAGAGGCCGTTGTTTTTGCCAAGGAAACCATGTTGGGCTACCGTATCGAAGATACCGATAAATCGAAAATCTAAGCAAGCAGAATAGTAATGCATCTCGGGCCACCATACATGCTCTGATCCATTACGTAGTTTTTTATACTGAAAGTGGCCGTCGATTGTATTATCTTTTAAGAAATTAGCGAATCTCATGGCTACAATAGCACCTCGCGAAAAACCCACAATATCAATCGGGATAGTATTGTCGTAATGAGCTGGCCCTGCGGTATCCAAATGTCTTAAAAAAACATCTTTTTGCTTTTCAAAGATTTTAGGACCCGTGCTGTCAAAGAGGGCGCCAGTCCAAGCCTCTCTAAAACTATCGTCTGGAAGGGCGCCTGTACCCTCGGTGTAATATTTATCGCCATCATATAATTTAAAGAGTTTAAGCACATTCGTATTGGATTTAGTGCTATTTGTAGTGCCATCGAAGGCAAAGAGCAAGAGACCAAGAGGGTCTATAAAGCGGCGCGGTTGTTGCGCGGCATAACCATATGGGTCATTAATGTTCAGTGGACCAATTGGGTCGGGCTCTAAGTAATGACCGGCTTGCGGGTCATAGGTGCGATAATAATTATCATGCCAACCTGTCTCAATATCATAGTATTGACCGGGTGCGCGAAGATTAAACTCAATATTCTCTAGGAGAATCTCAGCCTCACCGGTGGGCGAGTAGCGTGCTAACCAGTGGATATTTTGCTGCTCATCAGTAATCATAATCGGTTGGCCTATATGATTGGTATGGATATAGTAAAGCGTATGTTCATTCTTTCTAACAGGGATGTGTTCTTTGTGTTGACCAAGCTCATAGTCTGTCGAACCAATAGGATAGTCAATAAATGCAATAGCCAAATTACCCGCGTAGATATAGCGACGATGAATATTAGTGTCTATATAGGATCTAGGTTGTAATCTTTTATAGTTGAGTTCTTCTTGTTTATCCGTGGTCCATTCGCCCACGAGCTTATCGCCTAGATAATAGTAGAGAATCCGTTTATTGTTAAAGTTTTTACTAATACGACGGCCTGTTGAATCATAATCATACTCAACTAAAACTTGTCCATTCTCTTGGATAGTTTGAATGCGCTTGTGGTGATTATACTTTAGCTCTTTGGTATCAATTTTTATTGGCAAACCGCTAGGGTCGCGTTGGATTGTTGGACGGATAGTTTGTTCCGCGAACTGATAAGCAAGTGAGCTGCCGTCCTTATTCCAGGCGTAAAAATAGTCCTTAATTCTGTGTTCGTTGGCTTTGCTTGCTTTACTTTCGGCTGCCACCATACGTGCACGCTCATCATAGAGATAGCCTGTCTGTTCCTGATGCTTTTGCTTAGGGAAATTATAAGCCTCAGATAAGATATGCCCGTGATTATCTTGCATTACTAGTTGATACCATAAAACTTCAGACTTATTTTTTAATAGCAATAAGGTCATATTTGGGAAGAACTGATGACCACTGAGCTCGAGTTGATTGCCGAAGATGATTTTGTTCTCTTGAATGTCAACCAATTTAATTGATTCTTCTTGCAGCGGCTTATAGTCAATTGTTTTTACAGCGCGGTCTTTATCATAATGCCGCGTAATCTCACCAAATTCAGGGAGGAGTATATGTGTCTCATAAGCAGAACGTGGAGTGATCGAATACCCTATTTGATTATAGCTGGTGTTGTGGGTTAGTCGATAGCTAGTAGAATAAAGAAAATAGGGTGTGTCTTTATGGCGTTTCCTAAATGAATAATCTGAATTCGGTGATACAAGAGTATAACCCCATGTTAAATCTGGCACACCATTGCTCACACGATAGGATTTCTGATACTTAAGCTTAGAGCGCTTCTCCTTAATATTCCCATCCTTATCATAGGTATACCGATAACTCGTCCCATTAGCTAACTTACGTCGACTGACTTGTCCTTGATTATTGTATTCAATCGCCTCAGTGCCTGTGGCTGGGCTATGCCAGGCGATTACGCGATTTTGCTCATCATAATCAATCGTGAGTGGTCCCCAACTTGGGTGTGGAGCGATAATCCGAGTTACATGTCCAGTCTGATCGCGGCTAATTTGGTAATCATTGATACTAATCATGCGGCCATGTTTATCGTAGCTCGCATCGGTGCCGACAGGTGGGCAGAGGTAACAACCGTAACCTGTGACTTTTTCCACTAAGTATTGGCCTGCAATTTGCGTGGTATGGATTTGAGTTTCATTGCCCGCTTTATCGCGAACTTTGGTGAGGCCTTTGCTATTCGGCTCGTCGGGTTCTTGTACGAATTCAAGATGTAGCTCATCCTCACCATTAAAGCCGACGCTGCTATAGTTGGCTCGGCCTTTTTCATCATAAGCCCAGGTATTGGTGCGAAGTACTTCCTGCTTGGGGGTGTGTAGGCTAATGCCTGTTAGTAGGTAAGGGCTGTCAGGGGTTTGGCGTTCGGGCTCGTAATGGTATTGACGTTGCCATTGATCGATGCGGATGACTTTATCGAGGCGGTAGTAGGGGTGGGCACCTGGTTTTTCATAATGATAGCTATAGACACCTATCGGGCTATCAATGCGTACTAAGCGTGCTTGGCCGTCTAAGTCTTCGTAGTGATAAAGTAGGCTTTCTTCACCGCCTTGTACGCGAGTGATTAATTCAGCTCTTGGACCACTTTCGCTGAGACGTTGAATATATACGGGCAAGTAGGCAGGTACTAGTTGATGAACTAAGTGACCGTGGGCATTGAAGGTGCGTACGACGGCTTCAGGGGTGACCCACACCCAGGTCCCATCTTGCGTCCAAATTAACTTACCATAATTGGAATCAAGGGCATCAGCTACAGGGGCTCCCTTGCTTAGTACAGAGAATGACTCCATGATACCTGTGGTGGCTGTATTATCTACTGCCTGTGTATTATTTGCAGTATTGCTCTGAGCCTGGCTTGTTGTTGAAGAGACGTTTGGTGTTGTATCAGCCTCATTCTGTACGTCATTACTCGGCGCCTTAAACATAATCCGCCGCCCATCATCGGTCAGGATCTGCCAGCGTTGGCCGATTTTATATAAACGTGTGCTGTACGATTGGCGCCAACCTGCGCCATTCGCAGCCCCCAAGGTATGCACTGAATTATAGTAGCGCACAATCTCAAGCCCACTTGCACGCATATAGAGGTCAGTTTCTTGTTGGAATTTATTACCTGTGGCGAGATGTATGGGATTGCCGGCACCGATATTGATTTGTGGTGAGGAGGCAGGGCTTAGGCAGGGGTTGCCGGTCTTAGCAGCAGTGCAGACTAATGTTTCATTCTCTTGTGCGTATGCGCTTGGGCCAATGAATGGCGAGCTTAATGCTACGTATAAAAAGAAGTGTTTGAGTAAACCCTTGTTCATTGTGGCGAGTTGATTCAAGCCATTCTTTAATAAGTCGCTTTTCCGTAAGTGGCTGTTCGCTGTGCTGGTGCCAGTTCCTTGGATGTTTTGTTTTTTCATGGTTTTTTTGAGATTCAGGTGACTCTACTATTGTGGTAGAAAAAACAAAGCGGGGCTAGGGCACTAGGATGAATTTGTCCATGGGTAAAAAGGCGTAGAGAAGAGTGCGATAAGCACGCTGCTGATAGGGTGGATGGTCTGTCATTTTGTTTAGCAAAGGACTATAATGCTGCTAAAAATAAACCACTACTCACACCAAAGGATTCTATTGTGCCACGTCCCATTCAGGCGCTGATATCACCATCAGCAATGTCGCATAATGTCGAGCAAGTTCGCGCACGGATTCAGCGCACCCAGCAACACTTATCAAAAAGCAATCAGGCTGTTCAACAAACCCAACAATTTATTTGTGCTGTGATTAAGGCGAATGCCTATGGTCATGGTACTTTGAATGCGATTAAGGGGTTTGCCCAAGCTGATGCGCTTGGTATGATTGATGTCGAGGACTTGGTTCGCTGCCGTGAAGCAGGTTGGCGTAAGTCTCTGCTTTTATTAGAAGGCTTTTTTGATGCCAGTGATATACCTGTCCTACAAGAACATCGTGTGACAACGGCGATTCATTCTGATGAGCAGATTGCCATGCTGGCCCATGCTAAGGCGGCCATGCCAATTGATGTGTTCTTGAAAATTAATACAGGCATGAATCGCCTGGGTTTTTTACCTGAACAGGCTGCTGAGAAATTGGCTCAACTCGAAGATTTGCAGAAGGCGGGTAAAATCGCTCGTATCGGTCATATGATGCATTTCGCGAATGCTGACTTAGACGCACCTTATGTGCAAGCGGCGTATCAACAGATATTGCAAGCCCGTGCTCACTACCCTGGCCCCTTAAGTATTTGTAATTCAGCCGCTTCATTGCGTTATCCGCAGTTTGCCTTTGATGCACAAGAAAACTGGTTGCGTCCAGGTATTTGTCTATATGGTTCTACACCATTTAACACAGAGTTGGCCGATGATTTAGTCGTGAATTTAAAGCCCACGATGAGCTTGCAAGCCAAAGTTCTCGCCGTGCAAACCTTGAAGGCGGGTGATAGTGTCGGTTATGGCTCTGCTTATACTGCTGAGCGTGAAACCCGCATCGGTGTGGTAGCATGTGGTTATGCCGATGGTTATCCGCGCAGTGCCAAGAATGGTACACCCGTGAGTATTGATGGTCAGCGCAGTCAATTGCTCGGCCGAGTTTCTATGGATATGTTAACCGTGGATTTAACTCACCTTCCTCAAGCAGGCGTGGGTTCTACGGTTGTACTGTGGGGAGAGGGCGGACCAAGTATTGATACCGTGGCCGATTGTTCTGGACGTATTGGCTATGAATTAATGTGCGGTCTAACTAAGCGTGTGCCACAAGTGATTGTTGAGTGATTGTGCTGATGAGGCTTAAGTAGTTTAGATGTTAATTACTTTAATTTCTAAGCGCTAAGGCAATCCTTACTGCAATCAAAATGAATAATACATTGATAAGGAGCTTTTTCTATGAAAGGTAAGTGTGTATTGGTGACAGGGGCCACCAAGGGTATTGGTTGGGCGATTTCCCGTCGTCTGGCTGATCAAGGGGCATTTGTTGTAGGTATTGCGCGTAGTGTCAGTGAGATTGATTTTCCGGGTTTTCTCTATCAATGTGACTTAAGTGATGCAGGACAGACTGAAGATGTCTTACGTGCGATACGTGAGAAGTATCCTGTCGATATGATCGTTAATAATACAGGCGCCTATAATGTTGAGCCGATTGGTCAGGTGTCACTGTCAAATTTATACCAATTATATGATTTAAATTTTCGCCTAGCGGTGCAAGTGACCCAAGCTTTCCTTGAGTCCATGAAGCAGCGCCGTGAAGGCCGTATTGTGAATGTCACGAGTCAATTAGCTCTAGGTGGTGCCTATCATACGAGTTATGCAGGCTCCAAAGCAGCGCTTGCTGCGGCAACTAAGGTCTGGGCTTTAGAACTCGCTGACTATGGTATTACCGTGAATGCGGTGTCGCCAGGGCCTGTCGAAACTGATGCTTTCCGCTATGGTGTTCCTGTCGGTAGCGATATTGAAAAACATATGCTATCAACGATCCCCATGAAGCGTTTCTCACGTCCTGAAGATGTGGCCGCAGCCGTGGCATTCTTCCTAAGTGATGAAACCAGCATGATTACGGGGCAAGTTTTAGGTGTGGATGGTGGTGTGTCATTACCACGCTAATAACAGCGCGAAATAGGACAGCGCTTAATCGAAAGCTCGATTAAGCCTCAACGTAGAAGCATAGTGCTGAATGGAACGCACTACTTAGGGAATGCACTGCTTAGAGCAACTCTTGTTGGAGTAGGGCTGGTCAGCGTTATAAACAATTCTAGGATTTGTGTGTTCTGCTAATGCGTGCAGTAAATACGTAGAATTTAACCTCAACTTAGAAGTACAGTAAGGATAGCCGAATGGCCAAAGCAAAAACCAGTTTTGTCTGTCAAGAATGTGGCGGTGTGAGCACGCGGTGGCAGGGCAAGTGTCCACATTGTGGTAGCTGGAATACGATGCATGAGTTTGTTGAAAAGCCCGCAGCACAAGCGCAGAATCGCTTTGCGCATTTGGCTGCAAGCGCACCCGTCCGCTCTCTGGCGCAGATTGAGACGGCCGAAATTCCTCGCATCAGTACAGGCATGGGTGAGTTAGATCGTGTCTTAGGGGGTGGCCTAGTATCCGGTGGTGTGGTGCTGATTGGTGGTGATCCAGGCATCGGTAAATCTACCTTATTGCTTCAGGCATTAACGAATCTATCGCAGCATACGCCAGTTCTCTATGTGACCGGTGAGGAGTCGGCTGAGCAGGTGGCCATGCGTGCGCACCGCTTAGAGCTTGATACGACGAATGTGAAACTCTTGGCGGAAATTCAATTGGAGTCCATTCAGCAAGGCTTAGAGCAAGAGCAACCTAAGATTTGTGTGATTGACTCCATTCAAACCTTATTCTCGGGTGAGCTCAGCGCTGCCCCTGGTTCAGTCTCACAAGTGCGCGAATGTGCCGCACAATTAACCCGACTGGCTAAACAGAAGGGGATTAGCATTGTGATGATTGGCCATGTGACCAAGGACGGCACACTCGCAGGTCCACGGGTACTAGAACATATTGTCGATACAGTCTTGTATTTTGAGGGTGAGACCGATTCAAGTTATCGCCTAATTCGCGCCTTTAAAAACCGCTTTGGTGCGGTGAATGAGTTGGGTGTTTTTGCCATGACCGATAAGGGTCTGAAGGGAGTGAGTAATCCATCGGCGATTTTCCTCTCTCAGCATAATGAAGAGGTGGCCGGCTCTTGTGTGATGGCCACGCAAGAAGGCACACGCCCACTCTTGGTGGAAATTCAAGCCCTGGTCGATACCGCTCATGTGCCGAATCCGCGGCGCTTGACTTTAGGTTTAGATGGTGGTCGCCTGGCTATGCTGCTCGCGGTCTTGCATCGCCATGCAGGGGTGGCAACCTTCGATCAAGATGTCTTTATCAATGCGGTGGGTGGGGTCAGAATCAATGAGACCGCCTCAGACCTGCCTGTGCTGTTAGCGATTATTTCCTCGTTGCGTGACCGCCCCTTGCCTAAGGGCTTGTTTGCTTTCGGTGAGGTGGGGCTAGCGGGTGAGGTGCGTCCTGCAACCCGAGGTCAAGAGCGCTTGAAAGAAGCGGCTAAACTGGGTTTTAGTATTGCCATGGTGCCCAAACATAATATGCCTAAGCAAGAGATTGAGGGCCTTACCATATGGCCGGTCTCTCGTCTTGATGAAGTCTTAAATTATTTACGCTAATATACAGCTTGTGCTCGTCATAAATTTGATAGCATATATTAAATACCCTAAGAAAATTAAGTCTTGTGGTGATGAGATTTCTCTAAGGTAATTTAACCTTATCATTCAGACGTGTACTTGCAGATATACATTTACTAGACCAAGATTCGCCTGCTTTTTTACGTATTTTTAACCTACTATCTCCCATCATTATGCTCAGCAGTTTATTTGATACCTGGCAAACCTTGCCTTTATTCTTTGCTCTAGGTGCGACGATTGGTTTTGTGGGGGCAATGGTCGGTATCGGCGGTGGCTTAATTGCGATTCCCGTGCTGGGCTTGGTCTTCGGTATGACCCAGCAATTGGCCCAAGGCACCGCCTTAGTCATGATTGTTGGTAATGTTATTGTCTCGATCTATTCGTATAATAAGCGTGCCAGCATTGACTTTAAAAAAGTCGCTCTGGTGGTCGTACTGAATATGATCGCGACCTATTTTGCTGCCTTGCTGGCGCAACTGATGGATTCCGATCTCTTACGCAATTTATTTGCGGTCTTTCTGGCGCTAGTAGCCACATTTTATATTTGGCAAAGTAGTGGGAAAAAGGCCAAGTTGCAACGAGAAGAGCGCCCCTTGACCTTAGCCGCCTATACTTTTTTAGGTTTAAGCTCAGGCTTTATTGGTGGGCTTTTTGGGGTGGGTGGCTCATTAATTGTGGTGCCTATCCTTACGGTCTATTTCGGTATTCGTCAAACCACAGCACAAGGTATTGCCTTGGCGATGATTTTCCCTGGTCTTGTGGTGGCACTTTTTACCTACTCTTATGGCGGTAATGTGGACTGGTGGATTGGTGCGGTGATGGCTCTTGGTGGTTTATTAAGTGTGAAATATGGCGTGATGTTAGCCTATCGACTCCCCGAAGTCTTATTGAAGCGTATTTTTGCGGGTGTGTTATACGCTACTGTTCTATTAATCTTATTACGATAAGCCTATGAATATCATGAAATTTGCTTGGCAAGCTTTCCTGCGCGATTGGCGTGTAGGTGAGTTGCGCCTATTATGGTTGGCTTTAGTGATTGCCGTGGCTGCGGTAAGCAGTGTGGGTTTTCTATCTGACCGTGTAAATCGTGCGCTTGAGCGTGACGCAGGTCAGTTATTGGCGGCCGATTTATTGCTTAGTGCCGATCGTCCGATTGGCCCAGAATGGCAAGCACAAGCTGAAAGCTTGGGTCTGCAGACAGCGCATACGTGGCAGTTCCGTTCTATGCTGGCTCTCGGTGATAAGACTGCCTTATCGGAAGTGAAAGCAGTGAGTGATGGCTATCCATTACGTGGTCATCTGAAAATACGTCAAGGTAGTCAAGCAGAAACACAGACCGTTAACCATGGTCCTTCGCCTGGGACAGTCTGGCTAGAACCTCAGCTGATGCATGACTTGGGTGTACAAGTTGGTGAGCAGATTCATCTGGGACAGAAGCAATTTGTGCTTGAACAGTGGCTTGAATATGAGCCTGACCGCAGCATGCAGTTTATGAATCTGGCGCCTCGCACCTTATTTAATGCCGCTGATCTTGCTGAGACACAATTATTAGGTCCTGGCTCTCGTGCAAATTATGCTTTATTGATGGCGGGTGATGGGGATGCGATTGCCCAGATGCGGAACTGGGCTGATAGCCATGCTGAGAAGGGTCAACGTGTACGTGGTACGGATTCGGTGAGTCCTGAGGTGCGCCGCTCCTTGGACCGCTCCTCACAATTCTTATCGTTAGTGGCTTTGCTGACGGTGATGATTGCCTGTGTGGCGATTGCGCTAGGGGTCTGGCGCTTTATCCAACGTCACCAAGATGGTGTCGCGGTGATGCGTAGTCTAGGGGCCACTAGTGGACAATTGCGTGGAACCTTGTTCCTAGAGTTTTGCCTGATCGCCTTATTGGGCGCCAGTATTGGTGTATTCGCAGGCTTTGTCTTCCATTATATCTTGCTCTATTTCTTACAACCTCTCTTAGATGTGGATTTGCCCGCCCCAAGCTATTTGCCGGCGGTTCAATCGATTCTCGTAGGTTGGTGTTTACTCTTAGGCTTTGCCTATCCTGCCTTAGCACAATTAGCCAAAGTCAGTCCCTTGAGTGTCTTGCGTCGCGATATGGTGATGTTTTCGGTCAATAAAATCGCGCACTACGCTTTCGGTCTGATGGTCCTACTCCTATTGCTTTGGTGGTATGCGAAGAATTTAGTCCTTGCCTTGATTGTTGGCCTAGGCTTTGTGCTGGCTGCTGGGGTTTTTGCCCTATGTGCCTATGGTCTGGTGCAGTTAGTGGCCTATGCGCGGGTCCATTGGGTGCAACAAGCACTCTGGCGTTTTTCCTTAGCAGGTATTGTGAATCGTCGTAAGATGACGGTTTTACAAGTGACCTCCTTATCGATTGGTCTGATGATTATGTTGCTCCTGACGGTGACCCGTACCGATCTATTAGAGGGTTGGCGCAATACAATTCCAGAGCAAGCACCGAATCGCTTTATGATTAATATTCAAGCCGAGCAACTTCCTGCTCTTGGAAAGTTCTTTGCCGATAAGGGTTTAGCTGCGCCAGATTTCGAGCCCATGATCCGCGGTCGCTTGGTGATGATTAATCAACAAACCGTGAATGCTGACGACTTCGAAGACGAGCGCACGAAGAATCTTATTACGCGCGAATTTAATCTTTCGTATAGCGATACACTCCCTGAGAACAATCAATTGGTGCAAGGGGCTTGGTTGAACCCTAAACAAGCCGAGGTGTCTTTTGAAAAAGGCATTGCCGCTGATTTTGGCGTGGGCGTAGGGGATGAACTGAGCTTTGATATTGCCGGCCAAGTGGTGAATGTGAAGATTAGTAGCATTCGGGAAGTGAAATGGGATTCGATGCAAGTGAATTTCTTCGCGATTATGAGTCCTGATACCTTGCGCGATCAACCCGCAACCTGGATTACCTCGTTCTATCTGCCGCCTGGGCAGGGCGAGTTAATTGCCGAAATAGTTGATCAATGGCCGAACATCACGGTGATTGATGTCTCAGCAGTCCTCAGTCAATTAGAGTCTATCTTGCAGCAAGTTAGTCTTTCGGTGCAAAGCCTATTCAGCTTTACTTTATTGGCGCAGATTATGGTCTTGATTGCGGCCTTCGTCTCGACCTACGATGAGCGTATTCGAGAGGCAGCGATTATGCGTGCACTTGGTGCCACAGCTCGTCAATTAAACTGGGCTCAGCATCTTGAGTTGTTTTTAATTGGTTTGCTTTCAGGTGTATTGGCGGCGATTGGCACGAGTCTGGTTGCAGGATTGGTGGCCACTCAGGTTTTAGATTTGCCACTGCATGTGAATATCTGGCTCTGGCTTTTATCCATTAGCTCGGGCATTGTGATTGCCATGATTGGCGGACACTTGGCCTTGCGCCGGGTGAAGTTGACCCCGCCCTTGCAAGTTTTGCGTAATGCGCAAGAGTAAAAACGAGTCGCATATATACATTGAAGGTATACATTGAAGGGCAGCAAGTATTGAAGGACTGTAGATTTTACGTCCTGTGCAAGAGTAGGGATGGGCAATAGTCATATAAGGAAATTATGCACTTGAATTATCGCTGTAGTCGAGAGCGGGATTAAGTCATGGTAATTATAGAAAATAGTAGTTTGAAGGAAAAAATTGATGGTAACGGCAAGAATTGAGATGCCTTCATTAGAAGAAGTGCAGACCTTTTATCAGCAGATAGGTGGTGAGCAGGGGGTGCGTGATTTGGTGGATCGCTTCTATGATCTCATGGATATTGAACCAGGCTATAAGGAATTGCGTGATACGCATGGTGCGAGCCTTGAGCCAGCACGCATGAAATTATTCTTGTTTTTAAGTGGTTGGATGGGTGGTCCTGAGTTATATATTGAGCGCTTCGGTCATCCACGCTTGCGTCAACGTCATATGCCATTCTCAATTGGGACGCTTGAGCGTGACCAGTGGTTGCAATGTATGGCCCAAGCCATGCAAGACCAGGCTGTGCCCGAGCCAATTTACGAGAAGATGTTAGCGGCTTTTTACGGTATTGCGGATTGGATGCGAAATCGCGAAGATTGATGAGTAGCGGATTATAATACGCTATATGAAAGATAAAACACATGAATGAGAACTACCTGCTCAAGATGGAGGAGCGCTAAACAACGCTTATGAAAATTTCCAGTATCAATCAAGGCATAGATACCGATGGTTTATTAATCAAGGAGACGATATTGTGTCAGCCTGAGTTTGCGGCACAGATATCATCGGCTTGGTTTAAACCCGATTTTTACGCGGAATATGCACGCCCAGTGAGTCAGGGGGGGCGTAATGCGGCTTGGTTTATTGATACAACAGCGCTTGCTAAAGACGCTGATACGGGAGAGGTAGCCGCTGCGAAAGAGATGAATGCAGGCGCTACAAGCACTTCCAATAAGAAGCTTAAAGACCAAACCTTGCCAATCTTGCACGCTGTCTTAAGGCAATATCGTCGCGGCGGTATGGTGGCTAAGTTAAGTCGCAGTCACTATGTCTGGGGTGGGGCAGAGCAGACCCGCTCTTGGATGGAGTTACGCTTATTGCAGCAGATGTACAATGCAGGCCTACCCGTACCTAGACCCTTAGCCGCTTACTATAAGCAAAGCTTAGGCTTTTACAAGGCTGCAATTATTACCCAGACAATTCCGAATAGTCAGCCCTTGGTCTCTGTCTTACAACAATCACAAGGCGATGAGAAATTACTTAATAAATTGGCGGGACGAGTGGCTAAAGCAATTGCCGCCATGCATGATTTTGGCGTATGGCATGCCGATTTGAATGCCTTCAATATTATGGTCGACGATCAGATGAAGGTCTGGTTATTGGACTTCGATAAGTCACGTTATCGTTCTAAAGAAAAACGAGCCGCGCTTGCACAGGAAGCGGAGCAAGAAAGCACTCAAGTGAAGAGCGAGAATAAAGAATCCGACAAGCGCCAAGCTAAAGGGGAGCGTAAGAAAGACAAGGGTGGCAATAAAGACTCTGTCATAAATTGGCGCGAAGATAATCTGCAGCGCCTGCAACGCCACCTAATTAAGACTTGTGGCGAGCAGGGATTGGCATTTTGGTCACAGATTAAGGAAAAATATAAAATTTTTTAACAAAAAAGCCTGCAATTATTTAAAAAAGCCTTATCATTATGGCTTTAAACACAGCTTCACTATGGGGGCAACACAATGAAATCAACTTTCTTGGGTAAGTTCGCTATGGCGGCGACAGTTATGGCGGTGTCTTTATCAAGTGCTTGGGCACAAGATAAGGTCGTTAACGTGTATAACTGGGCAGAGTACACAGCGCCTGACACGATCTCTGGTTTTGAAAAAGCCACGGGCATTAAAGCGCGTTACGATACCTATGACACGAACGATATTTTACAAGCCAAATTGTTAACCGGTAATTCTGGTTATGATGTGGTTGTTCCATCAACGCACTACGCAGCTCGCCAAATTGAAGGTGGCTTGTTCCAGAAATTGGATAAATCTAAATTGCCTAACTGGGCGAACTTAGATCCTGCAATTATGGAAGTTGTGGCCCAGGTTGACCCAGGTAATGAGTATCTCATTCCTTGGGGGTATGGCACTAACGGCCTTGGTTTCAACGTCACTAAAGCGAAAGCCGCTCTAGGTGAGGGTGTTGAGCTAGGCAGCTGGGATATCTTATTCAAGCCTGAGAATGCGCAGAAGCTACAGTCTTGCGGTATTTCTATCTTGGATGAAGCGGCACAAGTCTTCCCAGCAGTTCTGCACTACTTAGGTAAAGACCCAAATAGCACAAATCCTGATGATTACCGTGCGGGTTTAGAACTCTTAAAAACTATCCGTCCTTATATCCGTCAATTTAGCTCTTCAGGCTATATTGATGAGTTAGCGTCAGGCGATTTGTGCATGGTGTATGGCTTTAGCGGTGACGTGATGATTGCGGCAGACCGTGCGCAAGAAGCGAAGAAAGACTTTGCGATTGATTACTTCATTCCTCAAGGTGGCGCACCTGTGTGGTTTGACACTATGGCGATTCCTAAAGATGCGCCTAACGTTGATAATGCTCACGCCTTCATCAACTATATCGAAACACCTGAAGTGCACGCGGCAATTACCAATGAGATGTTCTACCCGAACGCCAATAAGGCGGCACGTGAGTTCATTAAACCAGAGATTGCGAACAACCCTATGCTTTTCCCAGCTGAGGATGTGGCGCAAACTTTATTTGTAATCAAACCGCAATCTATGGCTATTTCACGTCTACAAACACGTTTGTGGGCTGAACTTAAATCAGGAAAATAATTCATGGACGAAGGACGCTTTTCGACGCCTGCAGGGGATCCTGACGAATTTGTAAAATTAGTGGACGTCGTTAAAATTTTTGATGATGTAGTGGCTGTTAAATCGGTGAATCTTTCCGTACGCCGTAATGAAATCTTTGCCCTGCTAGGGAGTTCTGGCTGTGGTAAATCGACTTTATTGCGCATGTTAGCGGGTTTTGAGACACCGACTTCAGGCCAAATTTTCTTAGATGGCGTGGATATCTCTGGTATTCCTCCGTATAAGCGTCCTGTTAACATGATGTTCCAATCCTATGCTTTATTCCCGCACATGACCGTTGAGGACAATGTGGCTTTCGGTTTAAAGCAAGAGGGCGTGGATAAGCAAGAGATTCATGACCGCGTATTTGAATCTCTTGATCTCGTGCAGATGGCGGGCTATGCTCGCCGTAAGCCGTCACAATTATCAGGTGGTCAGCAACAACGCGTAGCCTTAGCGCGTAGCTTGGTTAAGCGTCCTAAATTGCTACTGCTTGACGAGCCAATGTCTGCACTGGATAAGCAAATTCGCCAGAAAACTCAGATTGAGCTCGTGAAGATTCTTGATCAAGTGGGCGTCACCTGCATTATGGTGACCCATGACCAAGAAGAGGCCATGACCATGGCGAATCGTATCGCCGTGATGACCGATGGCTCTATCGTGCAATACGGTACGCCGCATGAGGTGTATACCTTCCCGAACTCGCAGTTTGTGGCGAGTTTTATTGGTTCGACGAATATTTTCACCGGTACGATTGTGGTTGATGAACCTGACCATATTATTATCGAAAGTGATGAGTTGATGCGCCCAATGTATGTGAACCACGGTGTTTCTGAACCCTTGGGCATGGAGGTTTTCGTATCAGTACGCCCTGAGAATATTCGTGTACTTGAAGAGCAACCTAGTGATGAAGTGAACGTGGGGCATGGTATTGTGACTCACGTGGCCTGGATGGGGGCCTATTTACTGTATCAGATCCGTCTTGATTCTGGCAAGGTTGTTGAAGCCAGTGTGTCTAATAGCCGCATTAGTAGCGAGGAGCCGCCCGGACTTGATGACGAGGTGTATATCACCTGGGGTCCTGATAGCGGTACTGTACTGCCATCATGATGAAACTACCTACTTTTATTCGTAAGTTTTTACCGAACCAGGATCAGTTGGCGATTTGGCCACCTTATGCCTGGTTGGTTTTATGCTTGCTGCTGCCTTTTTTCATTATTCTCAAAATTAGTTTTGCAGAATCGACTTTCGGCATTCCACCATATTCGCCCTTGATTGCCATCAAAGAGAGTGTGGTGAATTTATCCCTGCATCTTGAGGGATATAAACTCATTTTTACCGATAGTCTGTTTATCACCGCCTATATGAATTCCTTGAAAATGGCGGCAGTGACAACAATTATCTGTATCTTACTTGGCTACCCCATGGCGTATTATATTGCCCGCTCATCAGAGCGTACGCGCAATCTCTTATTGCTGATGGTGATTTTGCCATTCTGGACTTCCTTGCTATTACGTGTCTATGCCTGGATTGGTATCTTGCGTAATGAGGGCCTATTAAATAATTTTCTATTATGGCTAGGCGTCATTGATTCGCCCATTGAAATCTATCGTACGGATATTGCCGTGTATATTGGCTTGGTGTATACCTACTTGCCATTCTTTATTTTGCCGCTGTATACCAACTTATTAAAGCTTGACCAACGTCTCTTAGATGCGGCCTATGACCTAGGTGCAAGACCTTGGCGCGCCTTCTTAAGTGTCACTTTGCCATTATCAATGCCAGGGGTGATTGCGGGGGCCATGTTAGTGTTTATTCCAACTGTCGGTGAGTATGTTATTCCTGAGTTATTGGGTGGCACGAATACTTATATGATTGGTCGTGTGATGTGGGACCAGTACTTTACCGATGCGAACTGGCCTGTGGCTGCTGCTGTTGCAGTGATTATGATCTTGCTCTTATTAGTGCCGCTGGTGATTTATCAACGTAGCCAAGCGAAGTTGATGCAGGAGAACGACTAATGTTTAAGTCAAGTAATTATCTGAAGTGGTTCTTCCTCTTTATCGGTTTTGCCTTTCTGTATATTCCGATTATCAGTCTGGTGGTGTTTTCGTTTAACGATTCGGCTTTGGCTTCTTCATGGAGTGGCTTCTCGTTCCGTTGGTATGTGAGCTTATTCGAAGATGAGGCCTTATTAAGAGCGGCTTGGTTATCATTTAAAATTGCCATCTTGTCGGCTACCGCCGCTGTAGTGGTTGGTACCTGGGCAGGGTATGTTCTGGCACGTAAGGGACCATTTAAGGGGTTCGCTCTGTATATTGGTATGCTCAATGCGCCCTTGGTGATTCCTGATGTGATTCTCGGTATCTCCTTGCTTTTGATGATTATTGAGATTCGTAATATCACAGGCTTCCCTGAGGCCAATGGAGTATTCACGATTTGGTTAGGTCATGTGACCTTATGCATTGCCTACGTCTCCGTAGTGGTTTCATCACGCGTGCGTGAATTAGACCGCTCACTGGAAGAGGCTGCTTTAGACCTGGGTGCAACCCCAATGCGTGTGTTCTTTAGCGTCACCTTACCCTTGATTGCGCCGGCTTTAGTTTCAGCTTGGTTATTAGCTTTCACTCTATCTTTAGATGATGTGGTGATTGCATCCTTCTTGAATGGCCCTGGCTTCACAACCTTACCCATCGAGGTATTCTCACGCGTTCGTCTGGGTATTAAGCCTGAAGTGAATGCCTTAGCGACGATCTTTATCGTGGCGGTGGGTACTCTAGTGATTGTGGCTAATCGTATTCAATCCAAAAATAGATAGGGGAGAATATGTCAGCCTTATTCAGAATTGGATTAAGAATATGTCGGTCTTCTTCAGAATTGGACTGCATCAAAATATAGGTAAGTCGCTGTGATTAAAGTCTATGGTATTAAAAACTGCAGCACCTGTGTTAAAGCTCTAAAGTGGCTTGAAGTACAGGGTAAGTCATTTGAGTTTATCGATTATCGCGCTCAGCCAATTGCGCCCGAGACGATTCTCACTTGGGCGGCTGAGCTTGGTTGGGCGAAGTTGATTAATAAAGCCTCAACTTCATGGCGTGGTTTAAGCGAAGAGCAAAAGCAAGCCAGTACTGACACAGAATTTCTGGCCTTGTTGGCTGAGTTTCCCACCCTTATGAAGCGTCCTGTTCTGCTTACTCAGAACCGTATAATCTTAGGCTTTAAACCTGAAGCCTATGAAGAGTTTTTTGCCTAAGGAGGCACCTGAATGCTAAGTCAAGATGAGTTGAAACTGCAAGTGGCCCAAGCTGCAGTAGCCTATATTCGTCCCTTATTACATGCTGATGCGGTGATCGGTGTGGGTACGGGTTCAACGGCGGATTTGTTTATCGATCAATTAGCCGCGATTAAGGGCGAGTTTCTCGCGACTGTTGCTAGCTCAGAGCGTAGTGCTAGTCGTCTAGCAGAGCATGGCATTATGGTTTTAGACCTCAATCAAGTTGAGACGATGCCTGTCTATGTGGATGGTGCTGATGAGATTAATGCCAAGTTACAGATGATTAAGGGCGGTGGCGGAGCCTTGACGCGTGAGAAAATCGTTGCCTCAGTGGCCGAACGCTTTGTCTGTATCGCCGATGAAAGTAAAGTTGTGGATGCCTTAGGTGCTTTCACTTTACCGATTGAAGTCTTACCGATGGCTTTAAATAGTGTGTCACGTAAGATGCAGGCTTTAGGCGGCGAGGTTAAGTTGCGTTCAGGCTTTACTACGGATAATGGTAATCCCATTATTGATGTGAGTGGTTTTTCAGTGACTGATGCACGCGAGTTAGAGAGCCAGATTAATCAAATTCCGGGTGTTGTGACTTGCGGTTTCTTTGCGCTTTCACCTGCCACAGTAGCCTTAATTGCGACACAAGAAGGCGTAAAGCAACTTGAAGCATGAAATAGATTAGAACTTGGCGCATAAGATATATATGAACCTAAAGCTCAGCTCAGCGTTTATATAAGAACTTGATGCTCTCTAAGCGCTTATATTTAATTTTGAAGCTCACCTCAGCGTTGGACTTAGGTTTTATCAGCTCTCAACGATGGGGGCTGATTCCAATTGGAAGCTTAACAAACATTGCGGACTGAAGTGTTAAGGGTTTAGATTTGTTGGTGTAATTACTTTAGTTTTGTTGGTGTAATTACGACATAATTTTCTAGAAGATATTTTCTTCTTAAACTGTCATAAACAAGTCATATTTGTATTATAAAATTAAGCATTCTCTTTATAGGTGTATCATGACTGAACATACAAGCAAACGTTTTGGCGAAGATTTAGAAACCGTACGCTCTAAATTACTACGCATGGGTGGCATTGTCGAATCTATTATTGTTGATGCAGTAGATTCTGTAAGTACTGGCAATCTAGAGACGATTTCTCGTGTTCTAGATCGCGAGAAAGAAATCAATGCATTAGAAATTGAATTAGACAGCATTATTGCCGAAGTGATGGCAACTCAGCAGCCAGCTGCTGTGGATTTACGCTTATTGGTTTCGGTCTTAAAGATGGTCACTGATATGGAACGTTCTGGTGACGAGGCTGAGAAAGTTGCTAAGATGGCTCGCCGTCTGCATGAGAACAACTCACGTTTTGAGCCATTAGTTGAGATGCGCCATATCGGTAATCTTGTGGTGAATATGTTGCATAAACTACTCGACGCATTTGCACGTAATGACGCTATCTTAGCGGCTGAAGTGGTGCGCGCCGATAAGCAAGTCGACAAAGAGTGGAAAGCCGTTCTACGTAGCATCAGTAGCTACATGATTGAAGATCCACGCTTAGTGAGCGAAGGTATTGATCTGATGTTTATCGCTCGTGCACTTGAGCGTATTGGTGACCATACGAAGAACATGGCAGAACGCGTAATTTACCTTGTACAAGGTGAGGACGTACGCCATGCAGGTGCTAAGTATGCGGAGAAAGTAGCACGTGGTGAACATGAAGAGCCAGCTACACCTGCTGAGTAAGTTGCATTAGTAAGTTTCATTTGTCGCTTCAGTTTATGAGCTTCTGTGTACGAACTAGTGATTAGCATTATTGGGCTGATTCTATTGATGCTAAATCAACTCACAAACTCTATAGATGCTGCTAACACAAGTCACGAACTCAAATACTGAAAGCATAAAATAAGGCCTAACTTCATCAGTTAGGCCTTATTTATTAATTCTACGGTATTAAGGTCTAGATACCGTTGTCAGTTTTACAATTAATCATTCAGCTATCTATTGCTTAGCACTCTATCATTCGGCGAACTATTATTCAGCGAACTGTAATTCGGTGAACAGAATCAAGACTGTCGCTTAGCTTCACACGTGACAGCGCTATTTCTTTAAGGGCTTCAAGTGCTTTAATAGCTTTAATGGTTTCAATATCTTCAAGAGCTTCAAGTGCTTTAAGTGCTTTAAGGGTTGCAAGAGCTTTAAGGCACTTGCTTAAGCACTCGGTGGCACATAGCCTTGTGCTTCAACGTCTTGGTCCTCAAATAGATAGCTTTCCATCTGTTGCTTAACGTACTTACGCGCACGCGCATCGGCTAAATTTAAGCGGTTTTCATTCACAATGCGGGTTTGGATATCGGTCCAATTAATCCAAGCTTGTTTAGAAATATTCTGCCAAATCTTAACGCCTAACTCACCAGGGTATGGTGGATAATCAAGCCCTTCAGCTTCTTGTTTCAATTTTAAGCAATTCACCATGCGTACCATATATCATTCCTATGTGTTGAATTTCGTGACTTACTACTATACCAAATTATAGCAACTTACCCAAATAAGCCCACACCGTTAATAAGCTGATTCAGCCACTACAATTTTTTAATAAACACTAAGCTATTACGTGAGCGGTTATAGCTTGATTGCTTGCTCAAGGGCAGATCATTTACCGAGCCCTGACTAAATCCACGCTTCACAAACCAGTGTGAAGTACGGGTAGTTAAGACAAATAGACGCTTCATCCCCAGTGCACGTGCCTTATTTTCAGTATGACGTAATAATAACTCACCCTCACCAGAGCTCTGCCAATCAGGATGAACAATTAGACAAGCCATCTCCGCCATCTTGTCGTCGGGGTAGGGGATAAGGGCGACACAACCGAAGATAATGCCGTCATGCTCCATCACCGTGAATTTCTCGACATCACGCTCAATCACATGACGACCACGTGGCACCAAGGTACCATCGGCTTCTAGTGGCTCAATCAAGGACACAATCGCACCGATATCATCGATGGTAGCAGGACGTAAATCGTCCAAGGTATCTTCAACCACCATGGTACCAATACCATCGTGGGTGAAATATTCTAAAAGGATGGAGCCATCAAGCTCATACGGAATAATATGCGCACGCTTAACGCCTCGACGCACCGCATTAGCGGTATGACGCAGTAAGTTGGCACTAATCGGATCCAGAAAGTCGCGCTTGAGCAGTTGCTCCACATCGTCGCGGGCGATTTCGGTAATCACATCATCATTCTCATCGCGCAAGATACCATTCTTACTCATGAAGATTAACTTATCTGCTTGTAGTGCGACAGCCGTACTGGTAGCTAATTCTTCCATGGCAATATTGAAAGCCTCACCCGTCGGCGAGAAGCCAATCGGACCGATAAGCACCACAGCACCCAATGAGATCGCCTTATTAATGGTCTCAATATCGAATTTACGCACCTTGCCAGAGTGCTTATAGTCTAGACCGTTAATGACACCAAGCGGTTGCGCCGTGACGAAGTTGCCTGAGATAATGTGAATATGTGAGTTCGACATTGGCGTGTTCGGTAGACCCTGGCTGAAGGCCGCTTCAATATCTAAGCGAATTTCACCTGCCGCTTCTTTGCAACATTCCAGTGCTTCAGCCGAAGTCGGTTCCATGCCATGACCAAATTGGAAGGTGTAACCCTTGAGGCGCAGCTGTTCATTGACTTGTGGGCGCGAGCCGAAAATCAGCACCAAGCGCACACCAAGTGCAGTTAATAGGGATAAGTCTTGAATTAAGGGGTTTAAGCCACCATCTTGAATAAGTTCACCCCCAAACCCCACGACAAATGTCTTGCCACGCATGGTGTGCACATAAGGGGCAACTTCTCGGAACCAGCGCACAAATTGAGCGGGTGAAGTTTCAGGCGCATCCAATGCAGAAAAGGTTTCAGGTTCTTGTACAGACATAGTGAATAACATACTCCAAAATAGGCTTGGCTAATTCAGGCTTAGCCACTCAGATTACAACGTGCGACGCCATAGAAAATTATAATGTCGGACAAGGACAATTTTAAATCGAATATGACAAATAATCATCAATCTTCCTCGAATAAAGTGCAATCTGCCATGGCCCAAGCCTTAAAAAGTGCAATTGCCGATAAAAAGCCGCAACATTCACCTTCAATCGGCGAGCCAGCGCGTGCAAACAAGCCCGCAACTGCGAAACCTGCGCCTGTATCCAAGCCTGCCCCTGCGTCTAAACCTACGCCAGTCCCGACGCTTAACGCTGAGCCTGTATCCACGTCTGTTCCCACGCCTGTATCTGCGCCAACATCAAGGTATACCCATGCTGCACCTGTGACAAAAACTCCTCATAAGATGAATAAGCCTGTGGCACCGCAACAGACTCAAGTGCCAGCTAAAGCCAGCTCTAGCGTTCAGCAGCAAGAGCCAGGGACAAAGCCCACCGCGCGCCCACAAAGACCAACACGACCGGGTCACGTTAAACCGCGCCAAGCTTCACAGCAACGGACTCAAGCGAACGCCAGTAGGTCTAGGGCTCAGCCACATACTAGCAGCGCGCTTGATAGTACAGCCACAATGCCAGACGATGCAGCCACACCTCTACGCGACTTACCTGCGATTGAGTACGACGCCGAATTACCCGTTAGCGCACGCCGTGAAGAGATTGCGAAAGCCATTAACGAACATCAGATTATTATCGTCAGCGGTGAGACAGGATCGGGTAAGACCACACAATTGCCGAAAATCTGCTTAGAGCTTGGTCGTGGTCAGAAGGGGCTTATCGGCCATACACAACCTCGCCGTATCGCTGCCGTCTCCGTGGCCAAGCGTATTGCCCAAGAATTGAAAACTACGCTGGGCGATTGGGTCGGTTATCAGGTGCGCTTTAACGATAAGACAGGACCACAAGCGGCTATCAAGTTGATGACCGATGGTATCTTGCTCGCTGAGTCTCAGCGTGACCCCTTGTTGCGACGTTATGACACTATCATTATCGATGAAGCTCATGAACGTAGTTTAAATATTGACTTTCTTTTGGGCTTCTTAAAGAACCTGAGCCGCAAGCGTCCTGATCTCAAAATTATTATCACCTCGGCCACCATTGATGCACAGAAATTTGCCCAGCACTTTGCCGATAAGCGCGGTAAGCCAGCACCTGTGATTGAAGTCTCAGGTCGCCTCTATCCCGTGGAAGTACGTTATCGTCCTTGGCAACTTGATGAAAAAGCCGCTGCGAATGTGGAGGCCAAGGCGCCCCGTAGTAAAGAGCGCATGGCGCAAGATGATGAGCGCGACTTAATTGATGGTATTGTGCAAGCGGTTGATGAGTGTCAAGGAGAAGGTAGCGGTGATATTCTAATCTTCTTGCCGGGTGAGCGAGAAATTCGTGAGACGGCGGAAGCCTTACGTAAGCATAAGACAGGTCAAGCACATATTCTGCCGCTATTTGCTCGTATGTCACAAGGTGATCAGGAATTAATATTTCATCCTTCAAGCAATCAACGGCGGATAATTCTCGCCACCAACGTCGCCGAAACCTCACTGACTGTGCCAGGTATTCGCTTTGTGATTGATACCGGCCTAGCTCGTATTAAGCGCTATTCATGGCGTAATAAAGTCGAGCAGTTATTGATTGAGAAAATTAGCCAAGCCTCAGCGAATCAACGAGCAGGTCGTTGCGGTCGGGTCAGTTCGGGCATCTGTATTCGTCTCTATGATGAGGAGGATTTCTCCCATCGTGATGAATTTACTGATCCTGAAATCTTACGCTCATCACTAGCCTCGGTGATTCTGCGGATGAAAGCCTTACGCCTACATGCGATTGAGGAGTTTCCATTCGTAGATAAACCTACGGGCAAGGCGATTGCTGACGGTTATCATATCCTCCAAGAGTTAGGTGCAATTGATGAGAACAATCGCTTAACAGCGATAGGTCGTCAATTGGCTGACTTGCCGCTAGACCCGAAAGTGGCGCGTATGATTCTAGCCGCGCGTGATTTACAGAGCTTACGTGAAGTCCTTATTATTGCCGCGGCCTTATCCATTCAAGACCCACGCGAAAGTCCATTCGATGCGAAGCAACAAAGCCAACAAGCCCATGCTAAGTTTAAAGATGAAAAATCCGAATTTATTTCTTATTTAAAGCTGTGGAATTGGTACCATGAGGCCGTAGAGCATAAAGCCTCACAACGTAAATTAATCGAACAATTACGCAAAGAATACCTATCGCCTTGGCGCCTACGTGAGTGGCATGACATCCATTCTCAACTCTTAGGGCTACTCAGTGAGAAGGGCTGGCGCATTAACCAAACCGATGCGACCTATGAGCAAGTGCATAAAGCCTTGCTCAGTGGTCTCTTAGGTAATATCGGCCTGAAAAGCGAAACCGATAATGCCATGTATCAGGGCGCACGCGAAATCCGCTTTATGATTCATCCTGGATCGACCTTGGCCAAGAAAGCAGGGAAGTGGATAATGGCGGGGGAGTTAGTGGAAACCTCAAGGCTTTTCGCCCGCGTGATTGCCAAGATTGAGCCACAATGGATTGAGCAGATTGGTGCTCACTTATTGAAAAAGCAATGGTCAGACCCGCAATGGCAACGTACGCGCGGTCAAGTCTTGATTAATGAACGCGCAAGCCTGTATGGTGTGCAAGTTTATCAAGGCCGTAAAGTGCATTATGCGAATATTGATGCCGAGAAAGCACGTGAAGTCTTTATTCGTGAAGCCTTAGTCACGGGCGAGATTGATACGCGCTTGCCTTTTATCGCCAAGAATCAACGCTTAATACAAGAAATTGAGCGTCTCGAACATAAAACGCGTCGTCCCGATATTTTGGTCGATGATGAATTGATTTTCGCTTTTTATGCGCAGCTATTGCCGGCTGATATTTGCCAGACTGTGAGCCTTGAAGCCTGGTATAAAACCTTGACAGCCGAACAACAACAAGCTTTGGTGCTAAAGCGTGACGATTTAATGCGCCATGAGGCAGCAGGCGTGACCACCAGCGTATTCCCTAAAGCTATGCAATGGGATGGTTTAAGCTTGCCATTAAGTTATCACTTCGAGCCAGGCTCACCGAAAGACGGGGTGACGATTATTGTGCCACTATATGCGATTAAGCAAGTTGATGCGGTAGCGGCACAATGGTTAGTGCCCGGTATGTTACGTGAAAAGGTACAGTTCTTACTGAAATCATTACCGCAGAAAATTCGTCGCCATTGTGTCCCCATCCCTGATTATGCAAGTAACTTCTATCATCGACAATACGATCAATTAGGGCAGCCGAACAAGCCTTTACTGCAAGCTTTGGCTGAGGATATTTGGGAGCAGACGCAGACTCGTGTGCGCGATGAAGACTTCAAGCTTGAAACATTGCCACCGCATATGTTTATGATTTTTAAAGTCGTTGATGAGCATGGCCGCATGTTATCGGCCAGCCGTAATTTACAACAACTGAAAGCCGAGCATGCAGGACAAGCACAAAGCACCTTCCAGCATATTGCCAGTCAAGATAAGCAGGTACTCAAATTCTTAGACGCTGAGCAGATTGTTGATTGGAGTTTCGGTGAACTGCCTGAAATTCTAGAAATTAAACGCAATAAGCAATCATTTATTGGTTATCCTGCTTTGATAGATAAGGGTGAGTATTGCGAACTGGATGTTTTTGATGAGCCAGAACAAGCTATGGCACAGCATAAGCAAGGACTATTGCGCCTATTTAAAATTGCTTTAAAAGAACAGCTGAAGTTTCTCGCCAAGAATATTACTGAGCTGACTCAGATGAGCATGCTGTATATGCCTCTGGGAACGCAAGAAGAACTCAAGCAATATATTTTGGATTGTGCCTTGACGCAGGCGGCCTTATTTGAGCCGTGGCCTGTTGATCAAGCCAGTTTTGATGCGCGCAAACAGGTTGCGAAAGAGAAGTTAGGCTTGCTCGTGAATGAAGTTGCCCGACTTGCACAACAAATTTTGGAGCAATATCATGCCAGCCAGAAGAAACTCGTCGCCATCAAACCCCATAAACAAGCCTATGAAGATATGCAGAAGAACCAAGCCACCTTAATGCGCAAAGACTTCCTTGTGGCTTATGATATTGCAAACTTAAATCACTTTGTGCGTTACTTGAAGGCCGATTGGGTACGAATTGATAAATTACGAGCAGACCCAGCCCGCGATATGCGCCTAATGCAGGAGATGCTACCTATGCAGGTAAATTATCAACGGGCTTTTAACCAATTAAAAGGCCGACACGATGAGCGCTTAGAGGATTTTCGTTGGTTATTGCAAGAGTTGCGTGTGGCCTTATTTGCGCAAGAGTTGCGTACGCCTATGCCTGTCTCACTTAAGCGCTTACAGAAGGCTTGGGCTACCATGCACAATTAATCCCAGAACACCTTGAGCCAGCGCGTATAATGCTAAACTCTTATTTTCATCCACTCCTTACGAGCTTTATTTCAGTATGACGACCCAGACCGCGCCGATCCCCTTTGTGCATTTACGTAGCCACTCCGAATTCTCCGTTGTTGATGGTACGGCGCGTGTCGATGATTTGGTGAAGGCGGCGAAGAATTTTAATCAGCCGGCCCTAACGCTGAGTGACTTAGGTAATTTATTTGGTCAGATTAAATTCTATAAGCAAGCGCGTAAGAGTGGCATCAAACCGATTATTGCCTGTGACTTATGGCTCTCCAATGAGCAAGACCCGAATCAGCCGTTTCGTTGCCTTTTAATTGCGAAGAACCATGAGGGCTATTTAAGTCTTTGTGAATTGATTTCTAAAGCTTGGCTCGAAAATCAAAATCTCGGCCATGGTGAAATTCGTAAAGCCTGGTTGCGTGATGCTAAGGGGCTGATTGCCTTATCAGGGGCACGTCAAGGTGATATTGGCCATGCTCTTGAAGTGGGGAACTATGCGCATGCCGTGGAGTTAGCCAAAGAGTGGCGTGATCTCTTCCCCGATAGTTTCTATCTTGAATTGCAACGGGCGGGCTTTGATGGTGATGAGGGCTATGTACAGCAAGCCTTACGCATCGCCCAAGAATTACGTTTGCCCGTAGTGGCAACGCATCCGATACAGTTTCTACATGAGTCTGATTTTGACGCTCATGAGGCCCGGATTTGTATTGCTGATGGCGAGGTCTTAGCCAACCCAACACGGGTTCGTCGCTTTAATCGTCAACAATATATGCTCAGTAGCGAGCAGATGCAGGCGCGCTTTGCCGATATTCCAAGTGCTTTAGAGAATACGGTGGAGATTGCTAAGCGTTGCAATGTGACGATTGAATTAGGGCGCGCGCAATTACCTGATTTCCCCACACCTGATAATATTCCTCTGGATGAATATCTGGTCTACCTAGCCAAGCAGGGCTTAGCTAAGCGCATGCAGCACCTCTATCCTGATGAGCAAGAGCGTCTTAAGGCCTTCCCTGAATATCAGAAGCGACTTGACTGGGAGTGTCAGACGATTATCTCTATGGGTTTCCCAGGTTACTTTCTGATTGTGCAAGACTTTATTAACTGGGGTAAGCACAATGGTGTTCCCGTGGGCCCTGGTCGTGGTTCAGGTGCAGGCTCTCTAGTGGCGTATTCTTTAGGTATTACCGATCTTGACCCGCTACGCTATGACTTGCTTTTCGAACGTTTCTTAAATCCAGAGCGCGTCTCTATGCCTGACTTTGATATTGACTTCTGCCAAGAGAACCGAGAGAAAGTCATCGAGTATGTGAAGGATAAATACGGTCGTGCGGCGGTGAGCCAGATTGCCACCTTCGGTACTTTAGGTGCTAAAGCCGTGGTACGTGATGTGGGGCGTGTGTTGGAGATGCCATATTCGCTCTGTGATGGGCTATCCAAATTGATCCCCTTCAACCCAGCCAATCCCTGGTCTCTGGAAAAAACCTTAAACGAAGAACCCGAATTCCAACGCCGCTACCAAGATGATGAAGAGGTCAGGGCGATTGTCGACCTTGCGCGGCCGCTTGAAGGCCTCACCCGTAATATCGGTATGCACGCAGGGGGTGTTCTTATTGCACCAGGTAAGCTGACCGATTTCTGTCCTCTGTATTGCCAGCCAGGCAGTGAATCTAGCGTGGTGTCGCAATATGATAAGGGCGATATTGAAGACGTGGGCTTGGTGAAGTTTGACTTCTTAGGCTTGCGTAACTTGACGATTTTAGATTGGGCCGTCCGCTATGTGCAGCGCTTTAATGAGGCGCAGAAAGACTTCGATATTATGAGTCTGCCCCTGGATGATGCGGCGACCTATCAGCTCTTGTGCGAAGGCAATACTACTGCGGTCTTCCAGCTGGAATCGCGTGGTATGAAGGAACTCTTACGCAAACTCCTGCCGAGTAATTTTGAGGACGTCATTGCGGTCCTTGCTTTATACCGTCCTGGTCCGCTGGAATCAGGCATGGTGGATGACTTTGTTAATCGTAAACATGGCCGTGCCGAAGTTGATTATTTCCATGAGGACTTAACCAGCACCCTGAATAGCACCTATGGCGTGATTGTCTACCAAGAACAGGTGATGCTCATCTCACAGATTATTGGTGGTTATAGCCTAGGTGGCGCGGACTTATTGCGTCGCGCTATGGGTAAGAAAAAGCCCGAGGAGATGGCCAAGCACCGTGAGTTGTTTGAAAAAGGCGCTGTGGAAAAAGGTTACGACGGCGACTTAGCGGTACGCCTTTTTGACCTTATGGAGAAGTTCGCGGGCTACGGCTTCAATAAGAGTCACTCCGCTGCGTATGCGCTGATTGCCTATCAAACCGCCTGGCTCAAAGCCTATCACCCTGCTGAGTTTATTGCCGCGACCATGTCCTCGGATATGGATGATACCGATAAGGTGCAGATTTTCTGGCGCGATGCCTTAGATAATGGCTTAACCGTATTACCCGTGGATATTAATTTATCGGTGTATCGCTTTGAGCCTGTGCATGATGCGCATAGTGCTAAGGGTATGCCGCCACGTACCATCCGCTATGGTCTAGGCGCGATTAAGGGAACCGGGCAGGCGGCGGTGGAAGAGATTCTACGCCAGCGCGAACAAGATGGACCTTTTGTCGATCTGTATGATTTCTGTCGCCGTGTGAATCGTCATACCGTCAATCGTCGCTCAATGGAGGCGATGATTCGTGCGGGTGCATTCGATAGCTTGCATTCAAATCGTGCGGCTTTATTAGCCAGCCTGAATCAAGCAATTGAGGCGGCCGATCAAGCTGATGAGAACGCTAATCAATTTTCTCTCTTTGAAGATGATTCCAGTGAGTTAGTGCAAAAAGAGATGGAGAAGGTGGTGCCATGGTCCTTATATGAAAGTCTGATGCAAGAGAAGCAAGCCTTGGGCTTTTACTTTAGTCATCACCTATTTGATGTATGGCGGGATGAAATTCGACGCTTTATTCCGACAACTCTGGCGAAAATTGCAGATAGTAAAGACGCACAATGGATCGCAGGAGTGTTACTTGGTGTGCGTAGCTTTAACGTCAAGAATGAAGGGCAGGGGGATAGTCGCTTGTATTTCCTCTTGGTGGATGATGGTTCAGCACAGTTAGAAATTCTGTGTACGGCAGAGGTGTATGAACAGTATCGCCACTTAATCCAGACAGATCACTTATTAATTGCTCAAATTCGTGCCAAATTAAACCGTTTTAATGGTACCTTGCGCTTAAGCGTGGAGGCGCTCTACGATTTACAGGCGGCACGCGAAGCGCGCGCACGACGCCTGGTGGTGCAGATTGATGAGACGATGGATGTGGCGAGGATGCGACAACTGTTTAATCCGTTTCGGGCGGAACCAGAGAATGGTATCCCTGGCGTGTGGGTACAACTTGCGCTGAGCAGTGCGCAGCAGTTCCGTTGTAGCATCAATTTAGGTCAAGAATGGCGCTTACGTATGGCCGATGACTTATTCACCCAATTACACAGTCAACAAGTTGATTTTTCCTTGGAGTATTAGATCTGGTGTATATAGATGAAGATGCACTATGAAACAAGACTCTAGGCAAGAGCAGAACAAGCGTATAGCCAAGAAGTCTTTGGCAATAAAACCACACCCTATGCAAAATCATAGGGTGTTTTATATTGCTTCGTGCTTCTTAGTGCTGATAAGGCCTTAAATAGGCGTAGCTTGATTTAAAAGTCAAAAACTTAATTTTTTTGCAATAGTTTTAAGCGTAATTAACTGGTTTTGTTTTGTACTCAATAGTGAATATTGCCCGTATTACTTTGATTAACTGCATATAAAATAAATACTATAGGATTGTAAAGCACTGTTAATTAGAATTTATTATGAATAAATTAAGTTTGGGTGCATAAGGTTTTTTTAATTTAAGAGAAAACCTTTCAGAATGAATCGAATGCATAGAAAAAAATATAGATGAATATTACAATTAGCTTTTAAAAAATTATGACAAATTATTAATTCATATCTTAAAACATAGTATGATTAAATCTCAAAAATCTCCGTTTGTTTTTTTGGGATGTCATAATGAATAAGACCTATCGCAGTATTTACAACGAATCTCTTGGTGCTTGGGTTGCTGTATCTGAGATCACAACAGCACGTGGCAAGCGCAATCAATCGTCCGTCGTGGATGCCGTGCAACCTCATACTTCAACCTTCTCAACGAGAAAGGGTGGTTTTACTGCGAGTATAATCAGTACGGCCTTGATTCCAATGATTGGCATCTTGTCGCTTCTATCAGTACCAGAATCAGTATTAGCGGCCTGTACATTTAGCACAACAGGGGGCGGCTCTTCGAACGTCACCGTCACTGCATCAGGCACGGATGACAATGCCAGTTGTATGCAAGCCCTGACCGCAAGCGTGGTTTCGGGGAATTTGCACTTCTACAGCGTGAAGGGCGATGGCACGACGACGCAGGGCAACTTCCTCAATGACGGTGCCACAGGCGTAAATTCGATTGCGATTGGTCCGAACGCCCAGTCAGTGGGCGGCTCATCGGTAGCGATTGGTGATGGCGCCAAGGCACTGGGTTCGAGCGTTATAGCGATTGGCAAGGGAGCTGCACCGTCGAGTTCAACAAGTTTGCCCAACGACAGCATTGCGATAGGCTCTAATGCAGCGGCCACGGCAACCCTGCAGCCCACTGCACGCTCATTCAATAATGTGGCGATTGGTCAGAGCGCAGGTCAGAATGTCGGTGGTGATACGAATATTGCCATGGGCTATAAGGCAGGCAGTAACCTGATTAACAATACGGAAGATCCGCAAAACAAGGGTAATGTTGCTTTTGCACAGTGGAATATTGCGATTGGAGATGGGGCAGGTTCTGGCTTGTCGGCGAAGGGGCCAGCAGTTTACGATGACGTTACAGGTGTACTTAAATCCATGCCGGCAGCGCATTCGAATATTGCCATTGGCAAGAGTGCCGGCAATGAAGTGGTGGGATTCCGCAATACGGCAATTGGCGCAGCAGCGGGCAGTAAGGTAGAGGGTCTGGCCAACGTGGCCTTGGGCTTTGGGGCTGGAAGTATTGTCAAGGGTAATACCAACTTGGGTATTATGGGGGGCAGTAATGTAGAGGGTGGTAGTAATATTGGTATTGTTGGCGGTAATGAGGTTACGGGTGATGGTAATGTCGGCATTGGCTCCCTCTCTGGTACTAAAGTTGTAGGTTTAAACAATATCGCTCTGGGCGCAGGTACGGGTGCCGGTCGCAATGTGACAGGTAGCGGGAATACGACCATTGGTAATGCGACGGGTGGTAATCTTAAGGGTAGTAATAACACGATCATTGGTTCGGATACGGGGCACAATGTCGATGGTGGTCAGAATACCATCCTGGGAAGTGGTTCTGGTCTTAATTTGAAAGGTGGGGCCAACGTTGCTATTGGCGTGAGTGCGAATAGTGGCGCGACAAGTAACCATTCGGTCGCCTTGGGCTATGCCCCTAAAGCAGGAGAGCGTTCAGTGGCCTTGGGGCCGAGAGCCACCGCCTCAGGTCAGGATGCGATTGCCATCGGCTCTACGGGAGCGAATCCAGCTGGTAATCTGACTGGCCCCTTGGCCTCGGGTCGCTATGCAATTGCCATGGGTACCTCAACACAGGCGACAGGTGTAAAATCCATCAGCATTGGCTATGGCAATATGGTCAACGGCAACAGCTCTGGCGCAATTGGTGACCCAAGTGTGATTAATGGTGCCAATAGCTATAGCGTAGGTAATAATAATGCTGTGGGCAAGAGCTCCAGTAATGTATTTGTCCTTGGTAATGATGTGCAGATTGGAGCTACAGCGAGTGCGGCTCCGAATAATACCAAGTATGACATCATGGAATACACGGTAGTCGAGGGTGCAGATACCTCAGGTGCTGTTGCCCTCGGTAATGCGACCGGGGTGAGCGTCAAGAGTGGTGTCGCCTTGGGTGAGAACAGTGTAGCCTCTGTGGATCTGGGGCAAGTGGGATTGAACACCAAGACGGGCGCTGCTTCGACCGATACAAGCGCCACTTGGAAAGCCACTAAATCGGCAATTTCTATCGGTGCGGATATCACGCCAGGTGGTGCTTTTGAGCAGACCCGACAAATCACGGGTTTGGCCGCTGGCACACGCTTGACTGATGCGGTGAACGTGGCGCAATTGGATGCGGCCACAACCCATTATTACAGTGTGAATGATGGTGGCACACCTGGTGGTAATTATTCGAATAATGAGGCTACAGGTAAATATTCCCTGGCCGCAGGTGTGGACGCTCGAGCGCGCGCTGAGGGTAGTATCGCTATTGGTAAATCGGCTTTCGTTAGGGGAGGTATTGACCGTAATAATTCAATTGCAATTGGTAACTCTGCGAATGCTGAACATACAGGATCGATAGCCATTGGTGATGGTGCCAAGACCGTGAATGGACATAGCGTTGCTATTGGTTATAAGGCTGAAGCGACCGCGCCTATTTCAGTGGCTATCGGCGCAGCCAAGACTATGGCCATGAACAGTATTGCCATTGGTGCCAATCCTACAGCTAGTCAATTTTATCCTGGAAGCGGTAATTTGTGGGCAGCTACCACACAGGCCGATGGCTCTCTTGCCATGGGTAATCAAGCCTTGGTGCAGTCAGCGGCGCCTGGCGGTCAGGCCATTGGTCGTGGCGCAACCGTACTGGGGACCAATGGAATAGAGAGCGGTGGTGCACTGGCACTTGGTCAATCTGCTGTGGCTTCAGGTTTGGGAGCTGTTGCTTTGGGTGGATCTTATGCCTTGACTGCTGGCGCAACGCTTCCAAGAGATAATGCTGCGCTTGCGACTGCGAAACATAGCTTGGCGATCTCCGCGGGTGCATCAGTTCACAAGGGTTCGGATGGTAGTATTGCTATTGGTGAAGGGGCGACAGTTGGTGAGGGTGGCCTTGTTACGACCAAGTTGGCTGATGGTCAAGAAGCACCTATAGCAGTTCAAGACAGTACCAAGATGTCTACTAACTCAGTAGCCATTGGACGGGGCGCCAAGATTACTGAAGGCAACAATAGTGTCGCCATAGGGCAGTCTGCTAAGACGAGTGCAAACAATGCGCTTGCAATAGGTGTGCGAGCCACAGTTACCGGGATGGATAGCCTGGCGCTTGGTAGTGATGTGACAGCCACAGGCCTGAACAATATAGCGCTTGGTAAAGGCGTGACTACCGCGGGTGCAGACAGTATTGCACTGGGAACTAATGCCAAGGCTGGCACAGTGCTTAATAATAATGCTATCGCCATCGGTAAAGGTGCGGTAGCACAAGGCCAGCAAGCGATCAGCATTGGTACAGGTAACAGGGTTGAAGCCAATAATGCGGGTGCATTTGGTGATCCGAATACTGTCAACCTGGGCGCTGATGGCTCTTATGTTGTCGGTAACAACAACTCAGTTTCGTCAGCCAATACTTTTGTCCTGGGTAATGATGTCACTATTGGCGCAGGCCTGAATGGTGCGGTGGCGCTTGGTAACAAGACTGGCGTCTCAACCCTTGGTGGCGTAGCCTTGGGTGAGAACAGTGTCGCCTCGGTGGCTGCTGGTGTAGCAGGGTATGATCCGAAAACTGGTGCCGCCTCGACAGATATGACGGCGACCTGGCAAGCCACACGCTCCGCCATTTCTATCGGTACTGATACGACAGCAGGCGGGGCATTTGAGCAGACCCGTCAGTTGACAGGCTTGGCAGCAGGTACGCGCTTGACTGATGCGGTGAACGTGGCGCAATTGGATGCCGCCACTACTCATTATTATAGTGTGAATGATGTTGGTGTACAGGGTGGAAACTATTCCAATGACGGTGCTAAAGGTGAGAATTCTCTGGCGGCAGGGGTAAACGCGCTTGCAATTGGCGATAATGATATTGTCATTGGCAATGGTGCAGGCTCGGATCGAGATGCAACTAAAAAAGTGCACGGCAATAGTGTCATGATTGGTCTTCAGGCTGGTAGTGGTTCTGAAGGTGAGGAGAATATTTACTCTGGTACCGCTACTGGTGAGGGTGCTGTAGGTTCGTATAATGCCGCGCTTGGTTTTAATACGGCTAGCTTTATCCAGGGAACTGCCAATAGTGCCTTGGGGCAAGAAGCACTGACGCAGTCGGCTGGTGATAATAATATTGGCCTGGGTCGTGCCGCAGGTGCGCTGGTTGAGGGTAGCAACAATATCGCTATTGGTCGCGCCGCAGGTACTGGGGTTGTGCCTGACGCTGACCCGTCAGAGCCTTTGTGGGTTAGCTCTGAGGGATTGAAGTTTGATAATGCCATCAGCGTGGGTAATAATGCCCAGGCGCGCAAAGACAATGCGTTGGCCATCGGTGCTAATAGCAGCGTTTCTGTGGTAGATGGCGTGGCAGTTGGTAGTACCTCGGTGGCAAACCGTGCAAGCAGCCAAGTGGGCTATGTGCCTACTAGCGCAGATGCTACTGCCATTGTTGCAACCACCAAGGGTGCCTTGGGTTCAGTGTCGGTAGGCTCTGCGGATGCCACGCGCCAGATCATCAACGTGGCTGCGGGTACGGCAGACAGCGATGCGGTGAACGTGGCGCAGTTGAAGGCCCTGAATGATGCCGTAGTGGCAGGGCAAACGCACTATTACAGCGTCAACAGCACGGATACTACTGCTGGCACCAACTATCTGAATGATGGTGCCACAGGCTTGAATGCCTTGGCGGCTGGTTACAAGGCAAAAGCTGAAGGGCAAAATGCCACCGCAGTCGGTACTTCTGCCTTGGCACAAACCGAGCGTTCTACGGCTATTGGCGATGCGACTGAAGCCACGGGATTGTATGCAACAGCACTTGGCTATGGCTCCAAGGCGTCTGGTCGGGAAGCGTTTGCTGCGGGGCACAATGCGAGTGCGAGCAATACCAATGCTACGGCTATTGGTGTGTCGGCAGAAGCTAGCGGATCAACCAGTATTGCGATTGGCCAGGTTGCCAAGGCAACAGGCAGTGCCAGTAATGCGCAAGGCTATATGGCTACGGCTTCTGGTGGCAGAGCAATAGCTATTGGTGCGCAGTCTGGTGCAACAGCCGGCAGAGCAGTGGCTCTGGGCTCTACCAGCCAGGCAACTGTTGCAGATGGTGTGGCATTGGGTAGCAGCTCGGTGGCAGACCGTGCAAGCAATGGTGTGGGTTATGTGCCAGCAGGTGCGGATGCCACTGCCATTGCGGCAACCACCAAGGGCGCTTTAGGCTCGGTGTCTGTAGGTACCGTGAATGCCACGCGTCAGATCATCAATGTGGCTGCTGGTACGGCAGACAGCGATGCGGTGAACGTGAGCCAGTTGAAGGCGGTGGATGCCACGGCCAACAAGGGCTGGAACCTGACGACCAACGCGGATGCGACGACCAGTAGCAACGTGGCACCGGGTGCGACGGTGGATCTGGACAACACGGATGGCAACATCGTGATTGGGCAGACGAATAACAACGTGACGTTTGACCTGGCCAAGGATTTGACGGGCTTGAACAGCATTGAGCTTAGCGATGCTGATGGCAATACGACCCAAGTTGGGGGTAATGGCATCACCATTACGCCGGCTGACACGAGCAAGGCTCCGGTGAGCTTGACTTCGAATGGTCTGGATAACGGTGGCAATCCGATCACCCATGTGGCTGCTGGTAAGGCACTCACGGATGCGGTGAACGTGAGCCAACTGAACCAGACGGTTGATGCCAACAAGACGCGCTATTACAGCGTCAACAGCACGAATCAGAATCCAGGTTCCAACTACCTCAACGACGGTGCAACAGGCATTGATGCCATGGCTGCAGGTGTGCGTACTTCAGCAGCAGGTGCTGCCGCAACGGCTGTTGGTGCAGGGGCGTCTGCCGCGGCCCAAGGCTCTGTAGCGTTGGGCAATCAAGCGCAGGCGGTGACCAGATCCATTGCCATTGGTGATGGGGCTCGTGCTGGTCGTACAGAGGCAGATATTTTCCCCAACTACGCCACTATACTTAACCCGGCTACAAAGGTAGCCTTCGCTTCTGAGCAAGAGTTGAGGGATTATTACAATGATCCTGTCAATCAGAAAAATGAAAATCCTGTTTACCGAGCCGTAACGGGACATAACTTCAATATCGCTATTGGTGATAATGCGGTGGCTGATGGTGGTAGAAATATTTCTATCGGACTTGAGGCTGGAAAAGGAACGTTGGATAACTGGAACGTTGCCAACGTGTACATTGGTGAATATGCAGGTCAAAATGCCAAGCGTGACTTTAGTGTGGCCATTGGCTCGAATGCAGGTGCTTTAACTCCTGCGTTGCAGGCGCTTCAGAATGAAACTTTCTTGGGGAAAGACCCTGCAGGTGCATCGCCAAGCATTTATATTGGTAAGAATGCTGGGCAAAATAATGTGGCTTTTTCCACAATTGCAATTGGCGAAAATGCGGGTGCCAATAATCAAGATCGCTACCATATAGGTAACGTATTCTTGGGTGATGGTGCAGGCCATAATAGTTCCAGTCAGGTAGTTGGTAGAGATGGACTTTATGTTGTTCGTGCGGATGGTAGTAATGCCAATCCTGGTAGCCCAATTATTCCTGGAGCTAATACGGCAATCGGACCGCAAGCTTTCCGAGGAGCTAAAGGTAGTGGCAACGTGGCTGTTGGTCGTTATGCCATGCAAAATGCTGAAGGTGGTGCCAATACGGTGCTTGGTGAGAATGCAGCCCTGAATATGAAGGGTGATGCTAACGTGGCCGTGGGTACCAGCGCTGGTTGGAGAACCATGTCATCCAGAGCCGTCAGCGTCGGTAATTTTGCACGCGCTGAAGGTACGACCTCCATTGCAATGGGTAATAACTCTCTTGCTGGCAAGATAGGTGCCCCAACTGCTGTTCTTAATGACATCGCGATTGGTAATACCTCAATTGCAGATGGTGGTGCATCAGTAGCTCTTGGTAAACGCACCAAGGCCGGTGCAGAATCTGCCGTTGCTATCGGCTCTAATGCCGAAGCGACGGGAATGGGTGCAATTGCTCTGGGCGGTGCTACAGGGGTTGTAACCACCCTGGATCCGAATACTTCGGCAGGCGGTGGTTTGGGTGCGAATACTGATACCAGTATTGCCAACGCACAAGCAAAGGCTTCTGGCGCACACAGCATGGCAATTGGTACGGCTGCGACAGCAAGTGGCATCAATGCGGTAGCCATGGGTAAGGGCGCACAATCCACGGCTACGAGCGCCGTTGCCATTGGCGATATCGCGCAGGCCACGGGCGATAAGAGCATTGCGATAGGTTATGACGCCATCGCCACAGGTTCTGTGGCGACGGGTGCCTCTGCACGTGCAAGCCATGGTGGCTCTGCATTTGGTGACGGGGCAGTTGCCACTTATCTGGGCGGTACGATGACGGCCGGTACGGTGGCTGGCACAGCAGTGGGCCAGAATGCCAAGGCAGATGTTTCTGGCGCAACAGCGCTGGGTACAAGCAGTAGCACCACGGTTGCCCATGGTGTGGCCTTGGGCAGTAGCTCGGTGGCAGACCGTGCAAGCAATCTGGCTGGATATGTGCCCATGGGCGTGGATGCTACAGCCGTTGCTGCAACTACCAAGGGTGATTTGGGCTCGGTGTCTGTGGGTACAGCGGACGCCACGCGCCAAATCATCAATGTGGCTGCTGGTACGGAGGACAGTGATGCGGTGAACGTGGCGCAGCTGAAGTCGGTGAGCGATGTGGCGAACACGGGCTTCAACCTGACGACGAGCGCGTCAGCGGGCACGGTCAGCGGCACGACGCTGGAGCAGGTGGGTCCTGGCGAGACGGTGACGGTGGATGCCGGCAAGAACATTGCGATCACGCAAGCTGGCAACAAGGTGACGGTGGCGACGAGCGACACACCGGAGTTCACCAGCGTGAAGCTGGGGGATGCGACCAACAACACGACGCTGACGAGCACGGCTAACGGGCTGGATGTCGGTGGCGACAAGATCACCAACGTGGCTGCAGGAGATCTGAACGATGCGTCGACGGATGCGGTCAACGGCAGCCAGCTGTTTGCGACGAACCAGCAGGTGGCAACGAACACCACCAACATTCAGACGAATGCGGACAACATTGCCAAGGGCATCAACTTTGGCGATGGGGTGACGTCGAACAAGTTTGCACTGGGTGACACGATCAACGTGAAGGGCGATGCCAACGTGACCAGCACGACCACTACAGATGGTGTGCAGCTGGCGCTGGCCAACACCATCAACGTGGGTGATGCAACCACTGGCAAGCCGGTGACGATTGACGGTACGGCCGGTACGGTCAGCGGTCTGACCAACATCACGTTTGACCCGAGCGCCACCTACACCGGAGGAGTGGCGGCGACGCAGGAGCAGCTGAAGTCGGTGAGCGATGTGGCGAACACGGGCTTCAACCTGACGACGAGCGCGTCAGCGGGCACGGTCAGCGGCACGACGCTGGAGCAGGTGGGTCCTGGCGAGACGGTGACGGTGGATGCCGGCAAGAACATTGCGATCACGCAAGCTGGCAACAAGGTGACGGTGGCGCTGGATGACAACCTGACGGTGGGCGGCCCTGGCAAGGACGGCGCAGCGGGCAAGGATGGCACGATTGGCGTGAACGGCGCGGACGGCAAGACCGGCGTGGCGCTCAACGGCAAGGACGGCACGATTGGCCTGACGGGCCCGGCAGGTGCCAATGGCATCAGCCCGACGGCGACGATCGGCGTGAAGGACGGTGCTCCCGGCCTGAACGGCGCACCGGGCACGACGACCACGCGCATCGTGTACGAGAAGCCGGATGGCAGCACGGAAGAAGTGGCCACGCTGAACGACGGCCTGAAGTTTGCCGGTGACAGTGGCCCCAATGTGGCGCGCAAGCTGAACGAGACGCTGAATGTGCAGGGTGGCGTCACCGATGCGACCAAGCTGACCGATGGCAACATTGGCGTGGTGGCTGACGGCACCGACACATTGACGGTGAAATTGGCGAAGGACCTGACGGGCCTGAACAGCGTGACGACGGGCAACACGACCATCAACAACGACGGCCTGACCATCGTGGGCGGCCCGAGCGTGACGACAGCAGGCATCAATGCCAACAACACCGTGATCACCAATGTGGCTGCTGGTTCGGCTGACAGTGATGCGGTGAACGTGAGCCAGCTGAAGGCGGTGAATGAGGTGGCCAACAAGGGCTGGAACCTGACGACCAACGCGGATGTGGCAACCAGCAGTAACGTGGCACCGGGTGCGACGGTGGATCTGGACAACACGGATGGCAACATCGTGATTGGGCAGACGAAAAACAACGTGACGTTTGACCTGGCGAATAAGGTGACCATTGGGGCATCGGGCGGGGTGACCACGGGTAACCCTGTAACCATTGATGGCACGGCAGGCACGGTGGGCGGACTGACGAACAAGACGTTTGATCCGACCAATATTGTCAGCGGCCAGGCGGCGACGGAAGATCAACTGCAGGCGCTGGCGACGAGCCCGCTGACGTTTGCGGGCGACAGTGGCACGAATGTGACGCGCAAGCTGGGCGAGACGCTGAATGTGCAGGGTGGCGTCACCGATGCGACCAAGCTGACCGATGGCAACATTGGCGTGGTGGCTGATGGCACCGACACATTGACGGTGAAGTTAGCGAAAGACTTGGTGGGTCTGAGCAGTATTTCACTCAGCGATGCCGCAGGTAATACCCATGTATTGAATGCTACAGGTAATACGATTACGGATGCAGCAGGCAACACCAGTACCTCAACCGCTACAGGTGATGTGTTTAAAGACATCGCGGGTAATCAAACCAATGTAGGTCCTGCAGGCATGAAAGTGACTGACGGTACTAACACAGCAGTCTACGATGCTAAGGGTTTCCGCTTCACAGACACCACAGGTGGTACAACGATTACTAATGCCCCAAGCATTAGCATTACGGGTATTAATGCAGGTAATCAGCAAATCACTAACCTGGCGAGTGCTGGTGATATCACCAATATCGCCAACCAGTACAATGCGGTCAATGCAGGTGACGTGAACAAAGCGTTTACTAACCTTGTAGACACTGGCTTGAAGTTCGGCGCCAATACAGGTGAGGTGTACACGGCTAAATTAGGCAGTACCGTGAATATCAAGGGTGCTGATGCCAATACAGATTGGACTAAGTTTGATGCCGGTCAAAACATCATGACCCAAGTTGATAATACGGGACTGGTGCGTGTGGCCTTGGCGAAAGATCTGAACGTGAATACGGTGACGATTGGTGCGACTGGCAGCAGCACGACCTTAAGTAGTTCATCGAATGGTCTAGATGTTGGCGGTAGCAAAATTACCAATGTGGCCGCTGGTGAAGTTTCAGCAACGTCAAGCGATGCGATTAATGGTAGCCAACTATTTGCTGTACAGGAAAACATCACTAAGCTAGATGATTTTGCTGTGAAATATGACAGTAATGCCGATGGTACAGTCAATCGTAATAGCGTGACCTTGGGTGGCACTCAGTCGACCGCCACTAAGGATGCAACAACAGGCCTTATCACCACAACGGGTGGTACGAGCTTGAATAACGTTGCATCGGCTGGTGATATTACGGATGTTGCTAATGCCAATAAAGCGGTTAACGCTGGCGACCTCAATAATCAAGTGGTGAACTTGAAAAATGAGATCACCAATATTGGAGTAGCGGCGAGAACGGAAGTTGTGGCAGGTGAGAACATCACCGTGACCAGTGCAACAGGTGCAAATGGCCAATCAATTTACACAGTCGCTACGGCAAAAGATGTGAAATTTGATAGTGTCACTGCTGATGATGGTAAGGGTAATACGACTACCCTGAACTCTAGCGGTACCAGTGTGAAAAATGCTGCAGGTGATACGGCTAACTATGGTGCAAACGGTACGAAATTGACAGATAATTCTGGCAATCAAACGACGGTTTCTGCCTCAGGTATGACTGTAACCGATGGTACACACTCTGCTGTTTATGATGCTAAAGGTATCCATTTCACGAATAGTGCTGGTACGACAATCAATAATGCGCCGAGTGTTACTCAAGCGGGTGTTGATGGTGGTGGTCAGCGCATTACGAATGTGGGTAATGCTGTTAATCCAACAGATGCTGTTAACTTAGGTCAGTTAAATGCCGCCATGAACAATAACTTAGGTGCTGTTCATAGCCGCATTAATACGGTTGCTAAAGACGCATTTGCTGGTGCTGCATCAGCTATGGCTTCAGCAGGTTTACCTCAAGCTTATATGCCAGGTAAGAGTATGGTAGCTATTGCGGGTTCAACCTTCAAGAACCAATCTGCAGTTGCCTTGGGTATCTCAAGTATTACTGATAACGGTAAGTGGGTTATCAAAGGTACCGTAAATAGCAACTCACGTGGTGATGTAGGTGCCACGATTGGTACTGGCTATCAATGGTAATATCTGATCAACTAAAGAGTTAGAGCCGTAAAAATAACGCTCCTTAATCCGATAGGCTTAAGGAGCGTTTTACATGGCACCGGCATATGAGGATGAATTAAATTAAACCCAGCCACGCAACCAATAAGTCATCACCCCGAGATACTCTTTAATAATCGAGCGACTTGCTTCAAGTGCGCGCGCATTCGGAATGTAGACATTCAGATCGCTGCCCTGTGCCACGGTAATCTGTGGCGGATTCGGTGCAGCAATCGGTGATACACCTAATTTATGCATAACCGCCATGGCACGTGGCATATGTAAGGAAGAAGTGACTAAAAGTACGGACTGTATATGATGCTGATCTAAGAGTTCTTTCACATATACCGCATTTTCTCGAGTCGTGGTGCTCTTATTTTCAATAATCAGCGCCTCTTTCGGGATGCCGCGATTACGTAAGGCGAAGGCCATGCCATAGGCTTCACTGACATTCCCTTCAAGTGCCGCACCTGAGAGAATGATCAGTGGGGCTTTATTTAAAAAGTACAAATCATCAGCAGTATCAATCCTTGCATGGCGCTTAGATTGATCATAGGGTTCAAACCAATTATTACGATTGTTGGCCGTGCTGCCACCGAAGACGACAATGGCCTGAGCATGAGGATACTTATTGGGCGCTTGATAAGGATATTCTTTCTCAAGATAACCACCGAGCACAATTGAGGTAATCGGCAAGGACCAAAATAGTAACCATAGTAAGCCTGCTGCCATTGTGCTTAGACCTAGCCGGCGCCAACGCAGAAGCAAGAATACGGCACCTAAGACCACTAGGAAAATGCAGAGGTTTAGCGGGATGATAAGTGAAATAATCTGGCTTTTCATGGGAGAGTATCAATTAGATAATTAGCAAGAGGATTCTACCAGTTCAAACACCTCATCAAAACTTGGCCAAGCATCCATCTTGCCCGCAATAATTGCATGACTTGACCAGGGACCTGTGCGTTGCGGATCCGTGACGCCGACTAAGGTGATTTGTTTTTTAGCGCTAATAGCCGCCAGATGTGAAACACCAGAGTCATTACAAACCACCACTTGTGCATGCCCTAATAAGGCGACAAAGGTGCCAAGACTAATCGGTGGTAAAAGTGTCGCCGTTGGTGCATTCAATAAGGCCATATCTTTTTCATTAGGCGGTGGGGCCATCACAACTAGGTGGCCTTTTTCCTGTAAGGTTCTCGTGAGAAGATTAAAATGTGGCCAGACTTTGTTGCGACCCTTGTGCTTACCAATCGCTGTCGGTGCTATCAGAATAAAAGGCTTACCCTTAAAGTCTTGAATAATAGCTAAAGCTTGTTTCTGATGCGCGGCACTTAAGCTTAGGTTTAAAGTAGTGGCTGGTTGTTCTGGACAATCGAATCCCCAGGCTAGCAGGGCACGACGGGTTAAATAATACCAAGACTCGACAGCATGGCAGTGTTCTAAGGGTTTATGAAAGGGCCATTTAAGTAAAAGACTGCGCCCATCATCACGATAACCTGCGCATGGCAATCCTGCTAAGCGAAAACTCAGTGCGCTGGTCAATGAGTCAGGTAATAAGAGTCCAACGGATTTCCCTTGGCTAGGGTGATCTTTACGATGTTGTTTCACTCGCTGACGATCTTCACGCCACTGGCCCGTTAAGGGGATGAAATCCATCTTGGGGAATGCCTGTAAAAGGTCTTGTGCCCAAGGCTTAGCGCAGATGACCAGTTCACAACCCGTGGCACTTAATGCCTCAAGTGAGGGGAGGCTCATACAAACATCACCCACCCAATTAGGGAGTCGTACATAAATTCGGCTAATAGTGCTCATAGGTTACTTAACAGATTGTTCCTAAAATTATCATTGTGCTTTGTTATTAACGCATTCTCGAGCCTATGCTAAGGATGGATGTGCTCGAATCCATGGTGATCGCGCTTGGCGTTAATCTATATCTGCTCATATTGTACTCAAATTGCTTAGTTGTAAAAAGGCATATCCGTCTCATCATCTGATATACCTTGACACAGCTTATTATCATTAAATTGTGACTTTACACCGAATCGCAAGAGAAACCATTAAAATTAAGCCTTGTTATTCGAAAAATATTTAGTAGAGAGTATTCCTTGGCTTTATTTAAAAAGAAATCCGCAGCAGATGAAGAGAGCATGCGTTCAGTTGACCCTAAATTATGGTTGCGACTGTATGAGCGAGTAGGTTCTTATTGGAAATATTTACTGATTTCCTTCTTCTTCACCATGATTGCGGCGGCGACACAACCTGGCTTAGCGTATTTGATGAAACCCTTGTTGGACGAGGGATTTCTGGGCAATCAACCAGAATATGTATGGATGATTCCGGTGGCGATGGTGGTGCTGATTTTCTTTCGTGGGATTGGTAACTTCGCCGGTGAATACCTGATGGCTTGGGTTGCTAATCATGTGCTCTTAGGTATTCGTCGCGATATGTTTACCAGCCTAATGCGCTTGCCTGATAGTGAGTTCCAAAAAGGCGACACGGGTCGATTGCTGAATCGCTTTACGGTGGATGCCGGCAATGCCACCTCGACAGCGGCTGAGGTGATCACTGTCTTGGTGCGAGAGAGCTTTGTGGTGGTTGCTCTATTTGCCATGTTGCTCTGGCTATCTTGGCAACTGACCTTAATTATTATATTGATATTCCCGATTTCGATTTTAGTGGCACGCTTCTTTGCGCGTCGCTTGCGCATGATTAATCGTCGAACGATTGATATTAATGCTGAGATGACAGCGGTGGTTAAGGAAGGCATCGAAGGTCAGCGTGTTATCAAGATGTATGACGGCTTCGCGTATGAATCTGCGCGCTTTGATAAGGCGAATAACACCTTGCGTCGCTACTATATGCGCAGTGTGGTGGCGGAAGCGGCCATGTCGCCAATCACACAATTTATTATTTCTATCGCTGTCTCCATCATCGTATTTGTCGCCTTGTATCAAGGTAATCAAGGCTCTTTATCGGTGGGATCCTTCATTTCTTTTATTACGGCTTTGGGGCAAGTATTTGACCCCGTAAAGCGCTTGATTAATATCTGGGCGAAAGCACAGCAGATGATGATGGCGACTGAAAGCGTGTTCAAACTCATTGATGCGCCTAAGGAAGAGGCGGAAGGTAAGCGTGCGGTGACCATTGATAAAGACTCTACCATCGAGTTTCGTGATGTGAGTTTTCGCTTTCCTGGTGCTGAAACTGATACCATTAAGAACTTGAATTTACAAGTCAAGATGGGCGAGACGATTGCTTTTGTCGGACGCTCAGGAAGTGGTAAGACGACTTTAGTGAATATGTTGCCACGCTTTGTTGACCCGACTGGTGGGCAGATTTTGCTGAATGACGTGGCGCTTAACGATTATGATTTAGCCAGTCTGCGTATGCAACAAGCCTTGGTGAGTCAGCATGTGTACTTGTTTGAAGGCACTTTGGCAGAGAATGTGGCCTATGGTATTGCCGATAATGTCAGTCATGAACGCATTATGCAAGTATTGGAAGCAGCAAATTTACGTGATTTTGTTGAAGGTCTGCCACAAGGACTGGAGACGCAAATTGGTGAAAATGGCGCCTGGCTCTCAGGCGGTCAGCGGCAACGTATTGCGATTGCACGGGCGCTTTTAAAAGATTCACCGATTCTAATTCTTGATGAAGCCACTTCAGCACTTGATAATGAGTCAGAGAAACTGGTTCAAAGTTCATTAGAGCGCTTGATGCAAGGACGTACGACCTTCATGATTGCGCACCGCTTATCGACGATTCAGAATGCCGATAGGATTCTCGTACTTGATGAGGGCAAGATTATTGAAGAGGGCACACATGAAGAGCTCTTGAAATTAGGGGGTTTGTACTCATCTTTAGCATTATTGGCACAAAAAACTGATAAAGCGAGTATAAATTAAGTAGCTTAGCTTGTATCCTGACGCGAGTATATATTTAGCTACTAAGTTTATATCTTGATGCAAGCTTGGCAATATAAGTGTAAGCAAGAAGTACGAACAGTACCTATCAAGCTTATATTTATGCTCCGATTAAATGTTTTAAGTGCCATCCATAAACTAATTATAAAAGGAACTCATTATGACGATTGATGAAAAATGGGGTTATGAACACCCGGAGGTAGTGGGCCCGAATGCCTTGATGTTCTTTACTTGGGATTTATCCAAGACGATTGAACATGCATTTAAAGATGCAACGGCGGAAACTTTCGAACAGTATATTCCTGTGGCTCAAGATTCAATCGATGCTTTGATGCAGAAATATATAGATATAAAAGCCGACCCCGACTCCTTCGATGGTCAGCGTATTACGTTACGTCTCGAACAGACTGACTCGAATCGTGGTTACTTAGTTGCGCTACAGACTTCAGAACACTTAGAAAGCAAGATCATTGCGATGCAAGAGCGTGTGAAGGCTGGGCATAGTTAAGCGGTGCGCGAAGCGTTAATTTATTAGCGGTGTGAGTAGCGTCAAGATTAACACGATTGATGTTGCAGGACATAAGTTTTAACTCTATAAAAGAACCTTCGCGTATTGAGATTTCTAGAGTGGGTTTAGATATAAGAGTTGGCTGATGAACAGTGAATCCAGCCAACTCTTTATTTATTAAGTGTAGTGAAAGAAGACGTCTTCAAATTTAGTAGACGCTTTTAAAGTAAGACAATATCGTACATCTCTTGTGTGTAGGAATTATCCACTTCAAGACTGATGGGTTTACCAATAAAATCATCTAACATCGCCAGATAATTACTTTCTTCATCAAGGAATAAATCAATCACACTCGGCGAGAGAATTAAGCGAAATTCTTTAGGGTTAAATTGCTTAGCTTCGCGTAAGATTTCACGCATAATATTATAAGCAATGGTACGGGCGGTTTTCACGCTACCGCGGCCTTCACAAGTGGGGCAGGTCTCCGATAAGAGGGCGCTTAAGGAATCACGCGTGCGCTTACGGGTCATCTCGACTAAGCCAAGTTGGGAGAAGCCGTTCAGTGAGGTACGAGTTCGATCTTTGGCGAGCGCTTTCTGCAATTCTTCCAAGACAGATTCTTGGTGCTCTTCATTCTCCATATCAATAAAGTCGATAATGATAATGCCACCGATATTGCGTAGGCGCAGTTGGCGGGCAATCTCGACCGAGGCTTCAAGATTGGTTTTAAAAATCGTGTCATTAAAATTACGCCAACCGACAAATCCCCCAGTATTCACATCAATACTGGTGAGTGCTTCGGTTTGATCAATCACTAAGTAACCGCCTGATTTAAGATTGACGCGACGGGCTAAGGCATTATTAATTTCTTCTTCAATATTCGCTGAATCAAAAATTGGGCGACTACCTGCATAATGTTTAATCTTATCTGCGATTGTTGGGGTGTAGATTTCAGACCATTCTAAGAGTTTCTGACTAGCCGTGCGTGAATCAATCTCAACGCTAGTGGTGTCAGGCACAACCACATCACGCATCACACGCTCAAGTAAATCAAGATCTTGATAAATTAAGCAAGGAGCAGCTTGGGTTTGCATGGCCTCTTGCAGTTTCTTCCAGCGTAAACCTAAGTATTCCATATCGCGAATAATTTCATCATCCGTGGCCATTTCCGCTTGCGTGCGAATAATATAGCCGCCTTTTTCATCAGGTTTAATGAGGGCGGTGACTTGATTCTTCAAGCGCTCGCGGTCTTCTTCCGTTTCGATTTTCTGGGAGACGCCTACATGCTTCTCAAAAGGCATATACACTAAGGCACGACCAGCGATACTAATCTGGTTGGATAAGCGTGCGCCCTTATTATTAATCGGGTCCTTAATCACTTGCACCATAATCGTTTGACCTTCAAACAGAATCTTTTCGATTTGCTGTTGCGGAAGACCATTATTGCGGGCGGTGCGATTTTCGCGTAAATCAGCGATATGGATGAAAGCCGCGCGCTCTAAACCTATATCAATAAAGGCGCTCTGCATGCCAGGCAAGACGCGCACGACCTTACCTAAGTAAATATTACCGACCTTGCCACGTTGGCTAGCACGCTCTAGGAGCAATTCTTGTAAAGTGCCTTGCTCAAGTAAGGCGACACGGGTCTCAAAAGGGGTGACGTTGATGAGAATTTGCTCACTCATAAATAACTCTTTGTTCGATAACTATCGATTTAATGACTAATTTTTAAATTAGCACTAAGCTTAACATACTCGTTCGCATTTCCTGCGTAAAATAGGGCTTATCTGTATGCGCCGCATAGCATCTGCTTTTCGGGCATCATCTCAAGGATTATCGAGGTGCAAGGATAAGTCATATATAAGGCTATTGCGCCTGAAGTTAAGCAGGCGTGTATTTTCGAGTAAGCCTAGCGTTTTATAGGAATTAAGCTGTGAGTCAAAATCAAGAAGGTCAATATATTTCCCAAGTTATTCGCCAACGTATTAAGCAGGCTGGCGTGCGCTTTAATGCGAACGATAATATTGCCGATTATATTGAGCCTGGTGAATTGGCCTTGCTACAAGAAGAAGTACAGGCCAAGATGGTTGAGGTATTAAATAGTTTAGTGATTGATACTGAAACTGATCATAATACACAAGACACGGCTAAACGCGTGGCTAAGATGTATGTGCAAGAGGTATTCTCAGGGCGCTATACCAAGATGCCAGAACTGACTGAGTTCCCGAATATTGAGAAGCTGAATGAATTAATTATTGTCGGACCTATCACGATCCGTAGTGCATGTTCTCACCACCTCTGTCCGATTATGGGGCAATGCTGGATTGGCGTGATGCCGAATGAAAAATCGAATTTGATTGGATTATCTAAGTACGCGCGCTTAGCCAATTGGGTCTTATCACGTCCACAGATTCAAGAAGAGGCGGTCGTGCAATTGTCCGATCTCCTTTTTAATAAGATGAAACCTGATGGTTTGGCCGTGGTGATGAAAGCTGATCACTTCTGTATGCAATGGAGGGGCGTGAAGGATATGGATTCGAAGATGATCAATAGTGTGATGCGCGGTTCGTTCCTCAGAAACTCAGACCTGCGTCGTGAGTTCTTGGCACTGATTAATACGAAATAAGTAAGCGAGTAGGGCGTTTGAGTGTGTCACTGGACGTGGCGTGTATGCGGTGGCTTTTGCCTAGCGCGTAGATTATTAGTGATGAGAGCAAGGCTGGAGAATCAGGGCAAAGAAAAATAGCTGATGAAAAAGGCTGATGAAAAAAAGGCTGCTTCCGATAATAGAAGCAGCCTTTAATTTTGTTGTAACTTAATGTTGTGTCTTAATTTACTTAAGCAAGTAATTTAAGAAATTATGCTTTAGCGCATTTTGTGCAGCCAATAAGGCACTTGTAAATTAAGGCACCGATAATCGCACCAACGATAGGAGCAAGCCAGAACAACCATAATTGTTCAACAGCCCAGCCGCCTTGGAATAGAGCAACACCCGTTGAACGTGCAGGGTTCACTGAGGTGTTGGTTACAGGGATACTGATTAAGTGAATCAAGGTAAGTGCTAGACCAATAGCGATAGGGGCGAAGCCTTTAGGAGCGCGTTCATCAGTAGAGCCAAGAATGATAATTAAGAAGAATGCAGTTAACACCACTTCAATCAATAAGGCAGCGGTTAAGTTATAACCATTAGGTGAGTGCTCACCAAAACCGTTGCTAGCAAAACCACTCGCTGCAGCATCAAAGCCGACTTTGCCTGAAGCGACTAAGTAAAGTACTGCGCCGGCGGCAATCGCACCAAGTACTTGAGAAACGATGTAAGGAATTAAGTCTTTAGCAGAAAAACGACCGCCTACTAATAAACCTACAGATACGGCCGGGTTAAAGTGGCCGCCAGAAATGTGGCCTACCGCATACGCCATGGTTAATACGGTTAGACCGAAGGCTAAAGCAACACCAGCAAAACCGATACCAAGTTCTGGATAAGCAGCAGCTAATACGGCGCTTCCACAACCGCCAAACACTAACCAAAATGTACCGAAAAATTCGGCGAAGTACTTATTCATGATATTTCCTCTGAAATAAAGATAATTTCTATTATGTTCTTGTGGGTTGATCGCCTAGGACTAAATAAATCTACCTTCTTTTACTAAAAGAATGCATACCTATATAGACAGCTACACCAATAACCTCAAAGAATCTGTGTGAATAATAGCATTGCAGCGCAATAAGGATGGCAAACAATCGTTAAGGTTTACTATACTTACAAATGATTACTCTTTATTAAAAGCCATGAGTTTAAATTAAGCTGCAAAGCACACGAATGATGCTGTGCAGAGCATCTCATCAAAACATAGCAGAAAGAAGTGATGTTGTTTTTTTGATTCATGAAGGATGTGTAATTGCAACATTCTCAGGAGGATTTTGCTATAAGGAGAAGTAGGCGAGCCCTGAAGAAGAATGAGTCTAAATAAGTGGGTGGCAAAGTACTCTAAATAAGTGAATGTCGAAGTAGTCTAAATAAGCATAAAGGCGTTCAACCAAGTTCGATAGGTGTGATGTTTAATTGAAACTTGCTATAACCCCCTTCCTTCAGGATAGGTAGGACGTTAAACCTAGAGTCACGCCCTTCTACTTTAATAGACTAGGCGCAGAGTACGACAAATTAATAAGCTCATAAATCTTGGCAGGCAGGAGATTATTTAGTGGCTTTTTTACAGTTTGATGAAAAAAGGCTTGCTTTTGAAAATTATTAGTGCTACATTATCGTTTCGTTGATGAGCAATGCAACAGCAACTCATCAAAGACAAAAAGAATAATAGATACCGCTTCTTAGTTCTTCATATTAGCAAGAACAAACCAACGATACTATTAGTAATTTGAACATGATGCCAATTGGTAGCTGTGTATATTTGTCGTTATATTTAGCAGGTGATTCGGATCGCTGCACTAAATATTGAAATTCAGAAATGAATGAATTGACGATAAACAAATTGAATTCTTCGAAAAACTTTTTTGTTGTTATTTAACACGAAGTGCTTGACAGGGATTTAAAACAGGTTCATAATTACATTCTTTGCTGCTAACGAGCAAGACGCAGATTGAGTCAGTTCTGAAGTGTGAATTTGATTCTCTGAGTTAAACAGTTAGCCAGGATCTCAGTGGAGATTTTGTGAATAGGTTCTTTAACAATTAACAGCCGATAAGTGTGGGCGCTT
>JAUNUI010000033.1 GCA_030538255.1 Pelistega sp.
TGAACAATGCAGTAAGGTTGTCAGCAGCACGAACCCACCGAAGCGAGTTAGCAGAGCATCGCTAACCACCGTAGGAATCTCCTGCATTCATGCAGGGGAGGATGTCAAATTTGAAAATAGGGCGCTGATTTTAACTTAGTCTCAAGTGCTCAGTCATTAAGAGTAAGTTAAAACATAAGCTTAAAATGTTAAAACATAAGCTTAAAATAAAACTGGATGCTTTTTTAAAGGCATCCAGTTTTATTATGGGCATGAGAGTAGGAGCTTGCTAAGTCTTTGATGAATCAATATTGATCATACTTAAGTGTTCTGCTTAAACTCGTTAGAACCTTAGACTTAGCCTTAAGCGTGTTCAGCTTCTATTAGCAATAGGCTGAACTTTGCCATAAACTCATAAGCGACTCACTATATCGTGATATCGGCTTGTTCAATGCGCCGACCTGTCTCTTGATCAAACCAGTGTAGTGGGAACTTCGCATCGGCTCCGATACGAATCACATCACCCGCTTTAACCGGCTTATGACTGGTTTCATGTAAGTCAGCACGAATAACAATCGATGTCTCGCCGAGTAAACAGTGAATCAGTTGCTCTGAACCCAGAATTTCCACCATCTCAACACGCACCTCGAACTGATCACCATCAAGGCTTATATGTTCAGGACGTAAGCCTAAGATCACTTGCTTTTGCTTTAGGATTTCAACGACCTTATGCGTATTAATCGCAAGTGCTACGCCATCCGCTGTGCTAATCTGCCCCTGTGCATCAATCTTGACGGGAATAAGATTCATGGGTGGGGAACCAATAAAGCTGGCGACGAAGGTTGAGGCAGGGCGCTCAAAGACTTCGCTAGGGGTGCCAATTTGTTCGGCGTAGCCCTTGTTCATCACCACCATACGTTGGGCCAAGGTCATGGCCTCAACTTGGTCATGGGTGACATAGAGACTTGTGGTATTTAAGCGCTGATGCATCTTCTGGATTTCAAGACGCATTTGTACACGAAGTTTGGCATCTAGGTTAGAGAGTGGCTCGTCAAATAAGAAGACTTTAGGTTCACGCACGATGGCACGACCCATAGCCACACGCTGACGTTGACCACCTGAGAGTTGACGTGGTCGACGATCTAAGAGGTGGCTGAGCTCAAGAATTTGAGCGGCTTGTTGTACTCGCGTATCAATTTCTTGTTTACTCAGCTTGCGAATCTTCAAGCCATAGGCCATATTGTCGTAAACCGACATATGCGGATAGAGCGCATAGTTTTGGAAAACCATGGCAATATCACGTTCTGCCGGCTCGAGCTTATTGACGACTTTATCGCCAATGGAGATATCGCCTTCGGTGACAGACTCAAGACCCGCAACCATGCGCATCAAGGTGGATTTGCCGCAGCCGGATGGGCCAACAATCACAATAAATTCACCGTCTTTGACATCAAGGTCAACACCGTGGATAACAGCAACTCCACCTGGGTAGACTTTTTTTACTTGTTTAAAACTAAGGGTAGCCATGTATATAATCCTTTTATTTTTCAGAGTCTACCAGACCCTTCACAAACCATTTCTGCATAAGTAGTACGACTAAGCCAGGAGGTATCATGGCTAAGATCGCTGTTGCCATCACGAGATTCCAGCTGGTAACGCTGTCACCACCACTAATCATGGTACGAATCCCCACCACAATCGGAGTGAAGTCTTCAGTGGTTTTCATGACCAGTGGCCAGAGATATTGGTTCCAACCATAGGTAAACTGGATCACGAAAAGTGCCGCAATACTGGTGCGGGAAAGTGGAAATAGAATATCCTTAAAGAATCGCATCGGTCCAGCACCATCAATCCTTGCCGCTTCAATTAATTCATCCGGTACGGTTAAGAAAAATTGACGGAACAAGAAGGTGGCGGTTGCTGAGGCAATTAAGGGCAGGGTCAAGCCAGCGTAAGTGTTAACTAAGCCTAAGTTGGCCACTACTTCAAAGGTTGGTGATATACGCACTTCTACCGGTAACATTAAGGTGACAAAAATCATCCAGAAAAACAGCATACGGAATGGGAAGCGGAAATATACCACCGCGAAGGCAGAAAGCATGGAGATCGAAATCTTACCAATTGCAATCACCATAGCGGTGACAAAGCTGACCCAGAGCATCTGGCCAACAGGGGTGGCATTGCTGCGACCTGTACCCATTAAGGCATCATAATAGTTCTGAATCAGGTTACTACCTGGCCATAGACTCATCGGTGCATTCGCCACTTCTTGTGCAGTTTGCGTTGAGGCGACAAACGCAATATACAAGGGGAATGCCACTAGGATAAGTCCAATAATCAAGGTTAAGTGGGCGATAAAATCAAGCCAAGGGCGACGTTCAATCATAAGTTAAGCTCCTGGTTTAGTATTGGACTTTACGGTCAATGTAACGGAATTGGATAATCGTTAAACCAATGACAATTAACATGAGGATGACCGATTGGGCGCCAGAGGAGCCATAGTCAAACGATTTAAAAGCAGTTTTATAGACGTTGTACACAAGGATATTGGTTGATGAACCAGGACCACCCTGAGTCGTTGTATCGATAATCGCGAAAGTGTCGAAGAAGGCATACACCATATTAATCACCAAAAGGAAGAAAGTGGTTGGTGATAAGAGAGGGAATATGATGGTCCAAAAACGACGCGAAGGTGAGGCGCCATCAATGGCAGCGGCTTCAATTAAGGACTTCGGTATGGCTTGTAATCCGGCTAAGAAGAAGAGGAAATTATAGGAAATCTGTTTCCAAATAGCCGCCATCACCACCAGTATCATGGCATGGTTGGAGTTTAATTGAGGATTCCAACCGATACCGAGTTGACTGAGATACACCGCCACGGTACCGACCGAAGGTGAAAACATAAAGGCCCATAACACGCCTACGACGGCAGGTGCTACCGCATAAGGCCAAATAATCAGGGTTTTATAGGTGGTGGCAAACTTAATCACACGATCGGCCATCACCGCTAAGACTAAAGAGACGCCTAAACCGATGACTGCCACTAAGGTTGAGAAGACGATTGTGACTAAAAAAGAGTCATAGTAATTAGGGTCATTAAATAAACTAATGTAGTTATCAAAGCCCACGAAAGTTGAGTCACCACCAAAAGCGCTTTCAATAAAAAACGATTGCCAAATCGCCTGACCGGCGGGCCAGAAGAAAAAGATAATGGTGATAAGCAATTGTGGGGCTAATAAAAGCAAGGGGAGTGCTTTATGTGTAAAGACAACGCGCTTTTCCATGTGAGATACCCGTAACAGCAATAGCGGGAAGTGTGTCTTCCCGCTATTTTATTATTATAAAGTCGAGCGAAATAAATTACTTATTGCTATTTTCAAAGCGAGTCAGCAATTCATTATCACGACGCGTCATTTCTTCAAGGCCTTCAGCCACAGAAACTTTCTGGGCGAAGATTTTCTCTAACTCACCATCTTGTACGTCACGAATTTGTGGTAAGAAGCCTAAACGAACACCACGTGAGGCATCGGTAGTGGCGACGTTAAGTTGTAGGAAAGGAATATCCGTACCTGGGTTCTTCTCATAAAAGCCTGATGCTTTAGTTTCTTCATAAGCGGCTTTAACAACGGGCACGTAACCTGTGTCTTGGTGCCATTTAGCGGCAACGCTAGGCTCAGAAATATAGTGGAAGAAAGCGGTTACGCCCTTGTAGATGTCTTCAGATTTTTTATTAAAGACCCATAGTGAGGCGCCACCAATCACGCTGTTTTGTGGTTCAGAAACGATATCTGAGTTGTATGGAAGGCGTGAGATACCGAATTCAAATTGGGCATTCTTACTAAAGCTAGCACGTGAACCGCTTGAACCCGTGAACATGGCACATTTACCTGCTGAGAATAATGAGTTGCCCGCATCGCCACGACCACCGTAGGTGAATGTACCTGCTTTGGCCATTTCGTTAAGGTAGGTGAAATGTTTTACAAAGTTCTCGTGTTTTAGATCAACGCGCGCGTCTAAACCATCAAAGCCGTTGTTTTTCGAGGCATAAGGGGTGTTATGTAGTGCGGCGAAGTTCTCTACGAGTACCCATGATGGCCATGATGTTGTATAACCACACTCAAAACCAGCGGCTTTAATTTTCTCAGCAGCGGCATTAATTTCTTGGTAAGTTTTAGGTGGGGTGTTCGGATCAAGACCTGCTTTAGTAAACATGTCTTTATTGTAGTAGAACACTGGAGTTGAGCTGTTAAAAGGCATAGAAGCCAATTTACCATTCGGCTCAGAATAGTAACCAGCGATACCTGGCACAAATTTAGCAGGATCAATTGGCTTACCGACTTCTTCACTCATTTCTTGAATCGGTTTAATCGCACCCTTAGAGTACATCATAGTGGCGGTACCGACTTCAAAAACTTGAATAATATCAGGGGCTTGGCCTGCACGGAAAGCAGCAATACCGGCGTTCATAGATTCGCCGTAGTTGCCCTTATAGGTAGCAGTTACTTTATAGTCAGATTGTGATTTATTGAAGTTATCAACGATTTCGTTGACACGTTCACCAAGGGCACCTTCCATTGAGTGCCAGAATGTCACTTCGGTAGCGGCCGATGCGTGTGAGGCTAAGCCACATAATAGGGCTAGTGATAAAGCTTTAGGGATTAATTTCATTTTCAACTCTCCTGGAGCAGGTCATGATTAAAATGTTTATTGTCCTGTTAGGCAACAACGCCATAATATTACTCGTATATTACAATGAGATGAAGTACTTGAAAATATTTTTATTAGAATTTACCGTAAAACTGTATCCTTCAGTGTGGTGAGGATCTCAAGTAATGGTTTAGCGATAATAAATATTCACGGCCCTCGAAATCTCACATCAAGCTGCTTAAGACTATGGAATAATAGGCAAAAATCTTCATCTTGTCGGATTAGAATAGTATCTAATTGGCACTTTCAATGGATTATCATTATGACAACACAATTAGAAATCGCCTTTATCGGTGGTGGTAATATGGCACGTGCTTTAGCTAGCGGTATGGTTAAACAGCGCGGTTCAGGCGAGAATCTTCTCGTGATGGATGTGAATCAATCGGCTTTGGATCATTGGGCCAGCTTTGGTGCCGCTGGGATCTTACAAGCTGATGCACAACTGAGCCAATGTCATATCTGGATTCTTGCGGTAAAACCACAGCAGATGCATGAGGTCGCACAAGCGATTAAGCCATTCTTACATAAAGATGTCTTGATTATTAGTGTGGCGGCTGGTTTAACCACGGCCATCTTAAGTCAATGGTTTGCCCATGAGAATATTATTCGTACCATGCCGAACACGCCAGCGCTTATCGCTAAGGGGATAACGGGTTTATATGCGATGCCCAGTGTATCTCAAGCCCAGCATGAGCGCGCTGTAGAGATTTTGAACGCAGTGGGGCAAGTGGTGCCAGTAGCGCAAGAGTCCTTACTGGATGCGATTACGGCTTTATCAGGTAGTGGTCCTGCCTATGTATTCCTCTTTATTGAGGCGCTAATTGCTGGGGGTGAAAAGTTAGGCCTCAGTTATGCCCAAGCCAAGGCGCTTGCTCTGGGGACGCTTGAGGGTGCAACGAGCTTGGCTGCCAATTCAGAGCAAGAGCCCGATGTCTTGCGTCAAAATGTCACCTCTAAAGGCGGAACCACCGCGGCTGCGCTTGACGTATTCGCACAACATGATTTTAGGTCTCTGGTCGCCCAAGCCATGCAAGCGGCTTCAGATCGTGCCGCAGAAATGGCGCAGGAGTTAGGGCAAGCATAATGAAGTTTGATCGTTTAAGCCCCTTTAAAGGGCTTATTGCTGTGTCTATTATGACGGTAATTATTGTGATGTCGAATATTCTCGTTCAACCACAATATCACCTGAATGCTTGGCTCACGTGGGGAGCGATTACCTATCCCTTCGCTTTTCTAGTGACTGATTTGTTGAATCGTCGCTTTGGACCGGCAGCCGCCCGCAAGGTGGTGTTTATCGGTTTTGTAGTGGCGGTCGTAATTTCGTATTTTTATGCCGATACGCGAATTGCCATTGCTTCTGGTAGTGCCTTTTTACTCGCCCATCTGGCGGATATATTCGTATTTGATAAATTACGGCGTCAGAGTTGGTGGAAGGCACCTTTTGTCGCTGGCTTTCTGGCCTCATTTGTCGATACCTATGCATTTTTTGGTCTGGCTTTTATTGGCACAGGTATCCCTTGGATTACTTTGGGCTTAGGGGATTTAGGGATTAAATTGGCGATGAATCTCTTGCTCTTATTGCCATTTCGTGCCTTGATGTGGAACCTCGGTAAGCAGTCTGGTCAAGATTGAGTTTACGTATAAGCTTGAGCAGAAAGATGGGCCTTAGACGCGCATCAATTGTCCAGTAAGAATTGGGCTTAATTCCATAATTTAGCTGAAATACAAATCCTCTCTATCTATAAATAATTTCTGCAAAGATTGGATTTTAGTTGATATCTATAGACTTGAGGTGCTTGTGGAATCTCGTTGCTCGTCATGTAAACGGCAAATCATAAGGTGCTTAGCGAAGAAAATAATAGCAAAGCTAGTATAAGCGCCTATTGAAAAATTCTGTTACTTACTCTATTGTTGCCAATGTTCTTACAAGACATAGAGTTTTTTCATGGATTTATTTTTACCTCAATTTATACAACAGCTCTTTAACGGCTTGTCCTTAGGAGCTATTTATGCCTTGATTGCAATCGGCTACACAATGGTCTATGGCATTATTGGCATGATTAATTTCGCGCATGGCGAAATTTATATGATTGGTGCTTATGTCGGTTTAATTACCTTAACCGCCTTAGGCGTAGGAGGCAATGTCCCTGTTCCCTTATTGATCATGACGATGATTGTTGTGGCCGCTTTTGTGACGGGTTGCTATGGATATGCAGTTGAACGAGTGGCTTACCGGCCCTTGCGTAATAGTGCGCGTCTTGTTTCACTGATTTCCGCCATTGGTATGTCTATCTTCTTGCAAAACTGGGTGGCCTTAGGGCAGGGTGCGCGTGATGTGGCTGTGCCGAATATCTTACCTGGTGCCTTTCAAATTCCCTTATCCGATGAGTTTAGTGTCACGATTACTTATGCGCGCTTATTAATTATTGTGGTGGTTTTCAGCTTAATGGTGGGTCTCACACTTTTTATTAAGAAGTCACGTATGGGCCGTGCTTCGCGTGCTTGTTCCCAAGACATGAAGATGGCCAATCTCTTAGGGATTGATACGAATAAGGTGATTTCATTTACCTTTATCATCGGGGCTATTTTGGCGGCGGTGGGAGGTGTGTTAATCGCGATTACGATTGGTAAACTGAATCCATTTATCGGTTTTATTGCCGGCATTAAGGCGTTTACAGCCGCAGTGTTAGGTGGTATTGGCAGCATTCCAGGGGCCATTCTAGGCGGCTTAATTCTGGGGGTTGCCGAGACCTTGGCTGCGGCCTATATCTCTTCACAATATAAAGACATTGTGGCATTCAGTTTATTAGTGTTGATTCTTCTTTTTAGACCTAGTGGTTTGCTTGGTAAACCGGAGGTAGAAAAAGTATGATGAGCAATCTGAAAAATGCAATTTTTGCCACCGCTGTCACGGCTATTTTGGCGGTTCCTATCTTTGGCTTGAACTTGGTTCGCCAGGGTATGAACACGGTGATTGAGACCGATTGGACCGTGGTGATGTGGGGCTGCCTAGCGGTGTTTCTGGCGCAACTGGTCCGTCCCTTGATATTTAAAAAGACGGGTCTCAGTAATGTAAAGTTACCGCAGTGGCCTACATTCTCACCCAAGACAATTAATTTTATTATCTTGTTTGTGGTGATTGGGGCGGCGATTTGGCCATTCTTTAGTGGTCGTACAGCAGTGGATATTGCTACGCTGGTATTAATCTACGTAATGCTAGGTCTAGGTCTGAATATTGTGGTCGGTTTTGCCGGCTTACTTGACCTAGGGTTTGTAGGTTTCTATGCGGTCGGTGCCTATACCTATGCACTATTGTTCCACTGGGCAGGCTGGGGCTTCTGGGAGGCCTTGCCGCTAGCGGGTGCAATGGCGGCCTTATTTGGCTTTCTATTAGGTTTCCCTGTCTTGCGCTTGCGTGGTGACTATTTAGCGATTGTGACGCTGGGATTCGGTGAAATCATCCGTTTACTATTGATTAATTTAACCGAATGGACGGGCGGTCCGGATGGTATCTCAGGCATTCCTAAACCGAGTGTCTTTGGCTATACCATGAGTCGACGTGCACCTGAGGGTGAGCAGACTTTCCATCAGTTAATGGGCTGGAAGTTCGATAGTGTGGATGTGGTGATTTATCTGTATTTGATGGCGCTAGCCTTGGCAGTGATTACGCTCTTACTCTCAAATCGTCTGGTGCGAATGCCGATTGGACGCGCTTGGGAGGCTTTGCGTGAAGATGAAATTGCATGCCGTTCATTAGGCTTAAATCCAACCAATGTTAAATTATCTGCATTTACCTTAGGCGCGATGTGTGCTGGCTTCGGTGGTGCATTCTTTGCCGCGCGTCAAGGTCTGGTGAATCCTGAGTCGTTCACCTTTATTGAGTCTGCCTTGATTCTTGCAATTGTTGTGTTGGGTGGTATGGGCTCGCAGATTGGGGTGATCTTTGCCGCGGTTTTATTAACGACTTTGCCTGAGTTGGCACGAAGTTTTGCTGAATATCGTATGCTTATTTTTGGTTTGGTGATGGTGCTGATGATGATGTGGCGTCCACAAGGTTTATTACCTGTTAAGCGTCCCAATGTGGAGATTCCAGCATGAGTCAAGTCATATTAAGTGTTAAAGATTTGGTCATGCGTTTTGGTGGTTTAGTGGCGGTAGACCAAGTGGCATTCGATGTCCAGAAGAATGAAATCTTTTCAATTATTGGACCGAATGGTGCCGGTAAGACCACGGTGTTTAACTGTGTAAGTGGATTTTATAAACCTTCAGAAGGTCAGATTCAGCTGTTTGGCGAGAATATTACCGGCAAGCCGAGTCATAAGGTGGCTCAACATGGTTTGGTGCGTACTTTCCAAAACGTGCGCCTTTTTAAAAATCTCACCGCCGTTGAGAATCTCCTGGTAGCGCAACATAATCATATGTCAGCGGGCTTTCTCTCTGGCTTATTGAATTTGCCGTCTTATAAGCGCAGTGAGAAGCAAGCGTTGGCAAATGCGGTTCAATGGTTAGATTTTATGGGATTGCGTGAGTTTGCTAATCGTGAAGCAGGCAATCTGGCCTATGGTCATCAACGCCGTCTTGAAATCGCACGTTGCATGATTACTAAGCCGAAACTATTGTTGCTCGATGAGCCTGCTGCGGGTCTCAATCCACAAGAGAAGAAGGATCTGGCACGTCTAATTGATCAGTTACGTAAGGAGTTTGATATTTCTGTGCTTCTGATTGAGCATGATATGAGTCTTATTATGGATATTTCCGACCGCATTATGGTGATGGAAATGGGGCGTCCCTTGGTCACAGGGGAGCCTGAAGCGGTGCGCAATGATCCGCGCGTCATTAAAGCTTACCTAGGAGAATAAGCATGCTGAAATTAGAGAATGTTAATTCACACTATGGGGCGATTCAAGCACTACATGGGGTGAGTGTAGAAGTGAATCAGGGTGAAATTGTGACCTTGATTGGGGCCAATGGCGCGGGCAAAACCACCTTATTAATGACGGTTTGCGGTGGTCCTAGAGCCTCGGCAGGCAAGATTTCATTCTTGGGTGAAGATATTACGCAACTCGATACGCATCATATTATGCGCAAAGGCATTGCTATCTCACCTGAAGGGCGGCGTGTGTTTCCTGCTTTGACGGTGGTTGAAAACTTACAGATGGGTGCATTCTTCCTCAATAAGCATGAGATTGAAGAAGGGGTTCGCTATGTCTTTGGTTTATTCCCTCGTCTTAAAGAGCGAGCCAATCAACGAGCGGGTACGATGTCGGGCGGCGAGCAGCAGATGTTAGCTATTGGTCGAGCTTTAATGAGCCGTCCGAAATTGCTGCTCTTAGATGAGCCAACCCTGGGTTTAGCACCCTTAATTATTGCGCAAATTTTCGAAATTATTCAAACCATTCGTGAGCAAGGCATTACCGTGTTCTTGGTTGAACAGAACGCAAATAAAGCCTTGCAAGTGGCTGACCGTGGGTATGTGTTAGAGACGGGGAATGTGGTACTACATGATACCGGTGCTAATCTTTTGGTGAATGATGAGGTGCGTAAGGCGTATCTAGGACATTAAGTTGATGAGGTGTCTGAGGCATTAAGTTAGCTTGCGGGGGGTTAAGTTAAGGTACTTGAGTCATCAAAGCTATCCTTATCTAGCGTCTTAGCGATAAAGATAAAGCCCAAATTCAGTGATGGATTTGGGCTTTATTATATACGCTCAATATTCGCTGTTCAGAGTCGACTTCAAGGGTGCGCACTAAGTGAACGCTCAGCCGATTAACGTTGGGTGTTGCCATTCCCGCTGCCATTGCCTGCTTCAATACCCGTTTCGCTACTTGCGCCATCGAGGGCTTGATTATTCGACTCACCTTGAGGGTTGTTATCTTCAGCAATAGCTGTACTATTCTCATCGTCACTAATTTCTGGCTCAGTACTTACAGGTAGGGCGTAGACCTTACTACCGGCTTTCTCTTGTGCAATTTGATAGGCCGAGCGTTCTGCAATGGCATTCAGGAAAGAGTCCAGGTTAGGGAACTGCTTGGCATCAATTAAGCCCTTAGATTTGGCGGTCTCAAGCGCAAAGCTCAACTGAATATCCGCGGCACTAAATTGACTACCACTTGACCAACCATTAGCACTGAGTTGGTCTTCGATATAGTTCAGGTGTTGGGCGATTTCTGTGGCGATAGGGCCGCTAAGTACGCCATTCACGACTTTCTTCAAAATAGAGCGAGCAAAGAAGGGAACCCGTGTATTGGCTAACTTCTCATAGCGTGCTTGTTGTTGGAACAGGGGCAGTAGTTGGCTGTCACTATAGAACATCCATTGCTGATACTGAGTATAGTCACTGGAGGTAATCGGTGGGCGTAGGCCGGAACGGTCATATTTATTCAAAATATAATCCATTATGGCGCCACAGCCAGCGACTACTTGTTTGTCATCCACTAACACAGGAGCCTTAGCAAGTGGGTGAATGGCTTGCAAAGCACTATCCACTGCACCAGTCTCGGGATTCACCTGATGGCGTTCTATTTGGTATGAAAGTTCAAGTTCTTCTAATAACCAAATAATACGGTGTGAGCCAGATGATTCAAGATGATGTAGTGTGATCATAATTACCCCTTTGCTTAAGTTGAGTTCAACAAAATAGCCTGTCGCTTTAGCGGCGACTCATTAATAAGATTGTACGTGAGTTTTTTCTTGCTCTAGATAATAACCATATATATTGATGCTTTTTAACGGTTACAAACTCTATTTTATCTGATTTTTTCAATACCAGTTTGTCATTTTTAAAACAAACCTAGCAAGCTTCCAGTCTGCAGAGTGTTGAGGCTTATGTCGGTCTAGCAAGTTTGAAATGCAGCCGAGTAAGCCCCGATGCTTTCAACAGAAATTAGTTTAATAAGATCTCAGGACTTCGCTGATTACGGCTTCAGATTAAATATGGCTTCAAGACTTAGCTCAACACTTCCTTAATTTAATCAGGCGGCATGATCGATCGCGGGGCCTTTATCCTCAGGACTTCGCTGATTACTTCTTCAGTTTAATAAGGTCTTGAGCTTAGCTAATGACTGCTTCAGATTAATAGGGTCTTGTGTCTTAGCTAATGACTGCTTCAGATTAATAAGGTCTCTAAATAACTAAGAGCTTCCTCTGATTAGTCATGTCATTAACTCGCTAATGACTCCCTTAGTTTAATAAGGTTTTTAGTTTTGTGATAAATTCCTCAGGGAAGTTGAGATTTGATGCAAGTAGGCGTGCTTTGCCTTTTTTATCAAAAACATACACCCCTTGAGCATGCATCACTTCATAATTATTGGGGTCAGCGCCAGGTTTGGGTTTTTCAATTTGATAGGAGACGCGGTAGCGGCGTGCCACTTCGGCGATTTCCTGAGGATTGCCTGTCACCCCAATCGCGCCATTATCGAAGGCGTCAACGTAGGCCTGTAGAACCTCAGGGGTATCACGATGTGGATCAACGCTGACAAAGACAATTTGTACTTGCTTAGCTAGCTCTGGTCCGAGTTCATGCAGAACATCGGTCAGCTCCGCCATGGTGGTGGGGCAGATATCTGGGCATGAGGCATAGCCAAAGAATACTAGTACCACCTTACCCTGTAGCTGCTCATTGTCGAGTGTCTGATTGCCTGCGCGATTTAGTTTGAATTTTAAATCAGCCAGATGCCCTGCAATACTATACACTTGAGTCGGTTTCTGGTCAAAAGGCACTTCGGTTTGGGCCATGCTGTTAGTGCTGCTGAGTGCAAGCGCCGCTAAGCTTGCACTTAAGACCTGGGCGCTTGTACGGCGTAGGCGAATACTTGTATGGTGTAGGCGAGTATGCGTCAATAACGATAAGAAATAGGACTTAAGCATGTCATGCTACCTCTGTTTGAGAGGCTAACATACCGCTATGCCGTAATAAAGCCTCAGGATTAGGTTCACGGCCGCGGAAGTCTTTAAAGAACTCTGCCGCGGGCTTGGTACCACCTACTGCTAGGATTTTCTCTTTAAAAAGTTCACCGATACGTGGAATTAAAGTGGCTTCTTGTTCAGTACTATGCTCTTCAAATAAGCTATAGGCATCCGCGGATAACACTTCAGCCCATTTATAGCTGTAGTAACCTGCACCGTAACCACCGGCGAAAAGATGTGAGAAATTATGTGGGAAGCGATGCCAACTTGGAGGCATAATCACAGCGACCTCTTGACGCACAGTATGCAAAATCTCAAGGACTTGTTCAATGCTCAGTGAATCTGTACGTTGATGGATGAGCATATCGAATAGGGCGAATTCAATTTGGCGCACAGTTTGCATACCGCTTTGATAGTTTTTCGCGGCGAGCATCTTCTCATACAGTTCTCGCGGTAAGGGCTCATTCGTCTGCCAATGACGCGTTAGCTGTTGCAAGACTGGCCATTCCCAAGTGAAATTTTCCATAAATTGGGAAGGTAGTTCAATCGCATCCCACTCCACACTGGAGAACGGTGAGGCAGAAGGGTCATCTACTTTAGAAAGTAAGGCGTGTAAAGCATGACCACTTTCGTGGAATAAGGTAATTAAATCATCAGGACTCAAGAGAGCAGGCTTGTCTGCTGTCGGTGGTGTAAAGTTGCAGGTTAAGTAGACAATCGGTGTCAGCAATTGCTTATTATGTACTTGGCGAGTACGTTCTGAACCCACCCAAGCACCACTTTGCTTGCCAGCGCGAGCATATAAGTCTAAATACAGCATGCCAATAGAATTGCCAGCTTCTTTAATGGCATAGACTTTCACATCTTTATGCCATGTGGGTACCTCAACTGGTTCAAGATCAATCTTAAATAAGGTCTTCACAATAGCAAGAAAGCCTTGCATCACCGTGTCTTCCGGTAAGTACTGCTTGATTTGCTCATCAGAATAGGCGTAGCGAGCTTGGCGTAATTGTTCCGAAACATAGGCATAATCCCAAGGCTCAAGATGATCAAGATTAAGCTGTTCTTTGGCGAATTCTTTTAGGGCTTGAACGTCTTTAAGGGCGAAGGGTTTGGCACGTGCAGCAAGGTCACGTAAGAAGCGAATAACTTGTTCTGCGCTATCCGCCATACGGGTTTGTAGCTGCATCTGGGTGAAATCTTGATAGCCTAGTAATTGCGATTCTTCAACACGTAAGGCGAGCAGCTGTTCGATTAAGCGTGAGTTATCAAATTCAGGCTTGCCTTGTTCTGAAGCAATGGTGGCATAGCCCTTATACATAATGGCCCGCAATTGTCCATTCTTAGCATATTGCATGACAGGCAAGTAAGAGGGCATTTTTAAGGTGAATTTATAGCCTGCCTTGCCTTCTTCTTGCGCGGCATTAGCGGCCGCATCAATGGCATCTTGTGGTAGTCCGTCAAGTGCGCTGAGCTCGGTTTCGTAGTGAGCCCAGCTATCAACTGAATCTAATGCGTTCTCACTAAATTTCTGTGAAGTTTTAGCTAACTCCTCACTGATTTCTTCGTAGCGTGCTTTGTCCGTGCCTTCTAATTCAATACCACTGAGTTTAAAGTCGCGCATCGCTAGTTCAAGTATGCGTTGGCGGCTTGGCGCTAAGTTGGCGAACTCTGGGCTTTCTTTGAGTGCTTTGTATTGCTGATATAAGTCTTTATTGAGGCCTAACCACGTCGAGTGCTCAGTGACTTTAGGTAAGACAGTATTGTAGGCCTCGCGTAACTCTGGCGTATTGACGACGGCATTCAGATGATTGATGATATTCCATGCGCGCCATAAAACAGCCGATTCATACTCAAGCGGATCAATGAAGCTGTGCCAAGTTTGAGGCAATGGTTTCGTGCTTAAGGTATTGATGAATTCTTTATGCTTAGTCAACAGATCGTCCATGGCAGGCACGATATGTTCTGCTTTGATGTCGGCATAATTAATGAGTTGATCAATGGGGCTGAGTAATGGATTTTGAGAGTTCTGATTCATAAAGACTTAAGAGAAGTAAAAGGGCAAGTCGTGAAAATGCCAAAATACAAAAAATGAAATAAGGAATGCTTAGTACATGAGGCCAAGCCTGATTAAATCAAGTAAAACAGTGCTCAATCAAGGAGGCTTAATGACAAGCCTAAGTGACAAGCCTATAGCGCCAATAGTTAAAATTAAGTCTCGTAAACTCCCTTAATCCATGCCGTCTTAGCTCTATTTAAGGCAGAGCTAAGACTTGTAAAGCGTCATGCTTAATTGAGTTTGTTATGACCCTAATTGGCGCTCAGCTGACTCAATCGTGTTGACTAATAGCATAACGATTGTCATGGGGCCTACACCACCAGGGACTGGGGTAATGGCGCCAGCAACCTCAGCTGCTTTAGCAAATTCAACATCACCGCGTAATTTACCATCTGCACAACGGTTGATACCAACATCAATTACTACAGCACCAGGCTTAATCATATCGCCCTTAATCATTTCTTCACGACCTGTGGCAACCACCAATATATCAGCTCGACGGGTGTGTGCAGCAAGGTCTTTCGTCTTGGAGTTACAGATGGTTACGGTCGCGCCTGCTTTCTGTAGCAGTAGCGCCATCGGTTTGCCCACAATATTACTGGCGCCAACGATGACTGCTTCGGCACCGCGAATAGTGGTGTTCTGTGACTCAAGCATCTTCATGACGCCGTATGGTGTGCATGGGATAAAGCGCGGATTACCTGTCATTAAGGCACCGGCATTACTAATATGGAAACCATCGACGTCTTTCTCTGGGTCGATGGTATCAATCACGGTGTTCGTATCGATATGCGCAGGTAAGGGCAGTTGCACCAAGATGCCATGTAAGCTTGGGTCGCTGTTTAGGCGATGAATCTCAGCTAATAGGGCTTCTTGCGTCATGCTTGCTGGGAATTGTAGAACTTCGCTACGCAGACCGAGTGCTTTAAACGTATTGGCTTTATTGTTGACGTAGACTGCCGAGGCAGGATCATCACCCACTAGGATGACGGTGAGAGCAGGGATGATATTATTGGCTTTAAGCTTCTCGATACGAGGAGCAAGTGATTCTTTAATAGAGGCAGCTAATGCTTTACCATCAATAATCTGTGCAGTCATGCTTATTCCTTCGCTCCACTGGTACTTAAGGCTACCTTCATTAAATCGGCCACGGTAGAAACCTGCAATTTCTCCATAATATTGGCGCGATGTGCTTCAACCGTTTTAATGCTAATGTTTAAATCATCAGCAATCTGTTTGTTTAAGCGGCCCGCAACGATACGACCTAGAACTTGTTGTTCACGTGAGGTGAGTTTATTCAATAGCTCTTCATTGGCGCGTTGGTGTTGAGCGGCGCTTGCGCGTGCTTGGGCTTCATGGCTAAGGCGAGCGATGACATCTTGAATTTCGCTAAGATTAAAGGGTTTTTCAATAAAATCAACAGCGCCCTTTTTCATGGTGCTTACCACCATGGGTACACTACCATGACCGGTAATAAAGACTATCGGTACAGTGGCTTTGCGCGCATTCAATTCTTCTTGTAATTGTAGACCTGACATACCAGGCATACGTACGTCAGTAATGAGAATGCTGACAATTTTAGGATCATACTTTTCTAAGAACTCCTCACCACTGGCAAAGGTTTGTACTTGATAACCATTGGTTTCGAGCAGGAAACGTAGGGAGTCGCGTACAGCATCGTCGTCGTCAACAATATAAATCGTGTTGCTATTGGTATTCATGGAGTATCCTTAATTGATAAAGGGGGTATTGGTGAATCTTGGGTATTTGTTGCAAAAGGCAGGCAGAAGCGGAATATAGTCCCGCCGCTAGGGTTAGCTTCAGCCCACAATTGACCGTTGTGCGATTCAATAATCGTGCGACAAATATTTAATCCCATGCCCAGGCCTTCGGCTTTGGTGCTAAAAAATGGTTCAAACAAGCGCTCTGGATCTTTCAAGCCATGACCGCAATCAAGGACTGAAACAAGCACCTCTTTAGGCAGTTTGGTCACCTTAATTTCTAACAGTCTTTCGCTCGATTGACTCATTGCTTCTAAGCCATTCTTAATGAGATTAAATAAAACTTGTTCAATAAGAATTGGGTCTGCATAAACTTCAGGCAGATCGTCTTCTATGTATTCATTTATCTTTATACCATGCTTGCGTGCATCAATTTCAGCTAAATCCAATACGTTCGCAACAATTCGGTTGATGGTTACGCTCTGACGGCGTGGATCACTACGCTTCACAAATGAGCGAATGCGGCTAATAATTTTACCTGCACGTGACGCCTGAGCGGCGGACTTTTCGAGTGCGGTAATGAGCATGGGATTATCTGTTTGGCCAGCCTGCAAAAGATTCATCGCGGCCGTGTTGTAGTTAACAATGGCAGTGAGTGGCTGGTTTAATTCATGCGCAAGGCTTGATGCCATCTCGCCCATTGTGGTCAGGCGACTGGTGATTTGAATTTTCTCTTGCTGGTTGCGTGACTCTTGCTCGTGCTTGAGGCGTTCGGTGATATCGCGGGCAACTTGTAGTCGCACCTTGCGCCCATCGGTCCAGGTTAAGGTGCGATGATGGACTTCAAACCAAATATTCACCGATGCAATAAAGTGGGTATTGGAATCGTCACTCGCTTCACCTGCTCTTAAGAGCTCTTCATGCCCTGAGGGTTGAGAGCCAAAGAAGCGGCGATAGGTGCGATTCGCAAAGAGTAATTCGATGCCATTCGGTGTATCAACAGCAACCGAAATCGCATCATCTAAACCCTCAAGTACCGTCATAAAGCGTTCGTGTGCGGCTGAAAGTGCTTCGCGTACACGCTTAGGCTCGGTGATGTCCGTCATCGAAGTCATCCAACCGATTTGTTTGCCATTCGGATCACGTAAGGGAGAGACGTACATACGCGCGGTAAAGCGTGAACCGTCACGACGTTGTACTTCTAATTCTAATCCTGAATTCGGGGTTTTGCCCGCTAATAAGGTCTCCATGGTGCGCATATGTTCTTGGTGGCGTCCTGGAATCCAATAAGGGAAGGGCAGTGAGGTTCCCACTAAATCAGTTTCGTCCCAACCAATCAAACGACAAAAGGCAGGATTCACGTAAATCATTCGCCCTTGCATATCTAAAACACGCATGCCTGTGGACATGGAGTTTTCCATGGCGCGTCGAAAGATGGTTTCAGCTTCAAGTGCCATCTCAGTGCGCATGCGTTGACGCGTATTGCGCCACATGAGTAATAGACTAATAATGATAATGCCTGATAAGGCAATAATCATAAGATTTATACGTTGTTTTAAGGGCTCATTATCCGGTACAAAATAGGGCAAAAGCTCCATTTGGATTTTCTGCACACTAAAAAATAGCACCATCACAACAATAAATAACACAAGAACAAACACCGGTGTAATCCAATGAAGGCCACGTGATTTCGTCTTATGACTTAGGCTAGAGGTCGAAAAGGCTTTTAAAGGGGATTCTTGCATGGGTTCAGGCGTAGTATTTTTCATCGCTATTGTAGAAGATCCGATCTAAATTTGTCATATTTCATGGTTTTTAGGGATAATTATCTATATTTTCTCATAATGTAAAATATATTATCAGTATATAAAAATTACAAGCTAAATATACAGCGATAAAAAATAATCATGTCATAATGCGTAAGTAAGCTATTTGTATCTGTCAATTAGGGCAGCTAGTAATGTTGTGTAGTATAGACAATTGGTACATTAGGTAAATAAATAACAAAATTTCATAGGAGCAATACATGGCTACGAATAATCTTCCTCTCGATGTAGATGCTATAGAGACCAAAGAATGGCTTGAAGCACTTGAAGCTGTTCTTGACCGTGAAGGTCCAGAGCGCGCGCATTTCTTAATTGAAAAACTGACTGATTTGGCTCGCCGTTCAGGTTCAGATATTCCCTATTCACCGAATACGGCCTATATCAATACCATTCCTCCAGGGCTAGAGCCTGCATACCCAGGTGATTTAAGTCTAGAAGCACGTATCCGCACGTATATTCGTTGGAACGCTATGGCTATGGTGGTTCGTGCGAATAAGCATGAGCCAGCTGATGGCGGTGATTTAGGTGGCCATATTGCTTCTTTTGCCTCATTAGCAACGATGATTGCTTGCGGTCAGCATCACTTCTGGCACGCTGAGAATGAAAATCACGGTGGTGACTTGGTGTACTTCCAAGGTCACAGCTCACCAGGTATGTATAGCCGCGCCTTTTTAGAAGGTCGTTTAAGTGAAGAACAACTTGCTCATTTCCGCCAAGAGGTCGATGGCAAGGGCTTGTCTTCATATCCTCACCCGAAATTAATGCCTGAGTTTTGGCAATTCCCAACGGTATCTATGGGCTTAGGTCCTTTGATGGGTATTTACCAAGCTCGTTTCCTTAAATATCTACACGCTCGCGGTATTGCTGATACAAGCAATCGTAAAGTCTGGGTATTCTGCGGTGATGGCGAGATGGATGAGCCAGAATCACTCGGCGCAATCAGCTTAGCGGCTCGTGAGAAACTGGATAACTTAATCTTCGTGATTAACTGTAACTTACAACGCCTTGACGGTCCTGTACGTGGTAACGGTAAAATCATTCAAGAGCTTGAAGGTGATTTCCGTGGTAGTGGTTGGGACGTCATTAAAGTGATCTGGGGTTCTTATTGGGATCCGTTATTAGCGCGTGATAAAGATGGTATTTTACGTAAGGTAATGGAAGAAACCGTTGATGGCGAGTATCAAGCCTATAAAGCCAATGATGGTGCTTTCGTACGTGAACACTTCTTCGGTAAGGATCCTCGTCTGCTTGAGATGGTTAGCCGTATGAGCGACGAAGATGTATGGCGTTTGAATCGTGGTGGCCACGATCCGCATAAAGTCTATGCCGCATTTGATAAAGCGACTAAATCTAAAGGTAAGCCAACAGTTATCTTAGCGAAAACCATTAAGGGTTACGGTTTAGGTGATGTGGTACAAGCGAAGAACCCATCGCACCAACAGAAGAAGATGAACGTTGAGTCGTTGCGTGAGTTCCGTGATCGTTTTAATATTCCAGTGAGCGACCAAGAAATCGAAAGTATTCCATTCTACATGCCCGCTGCAGACTCTCCAGAAATGAAGTATATGCACGAGCGCCGTCAAGCGATGGGTGGTTACTATCCACAACGTCGTGTGAATGCGGATGAGAAAATTAAAGTACCAACATTAGATAAGTTTAAGAGTCTACTTGAGCCAACAGCCGAGGGTCGTGAAATTTCAACCACCCAGGCTTTTGTTCGCTTCTTAAACCAATGTTTACGTGAGAGCTCAATCTCTGAACGTATCGTGCCAATTTTATCGGATGAATCACGTACATTCGGTATGGAAGGTTTATTCCGTCAAATTGGTATTTATGCTCCAGAAGGTCAGAAATATGTACCTGTTGATAAAAACCAAGTGATGTACTACCGTGAGATTGAGAATGGTCAGTTGCTCCAAGAGGGTATCACCGAAGCAGGTGCATTCTCTTCTTGGATTGCAGCAGCAACATCGTACTCAACTAATAACCGCATCATGATTCCGTTCTTTGTGTATTACTCAATGTTCGGCTTCCAACGCGTCGGTGACTTGGCTTGGGCAGCGGGCGATATGCAGTCTCGTGGCTTCTTGTTAGGTGGTACAGCAGGTCGTACAACCTTGAATGGTGAAGGCCTACAACATGAAGATGGTCATAGCCATATTATGTCTGGTTTGATTCCAAACTGCGTATCATATGACCCAACGTTCGCACATGAATTGGCCGTGATTATGCAACACGGCTTGAAACGTATGGTTGAAGACCAAGAGAACGTCTTCTACTACCTCACGATCATGAACGAAAACTATGCTCATCCTGGTCTCAATGAGGGAGACGAAGAGGGTATCTTACGTGGCATGTATAAGCTGCAAGCAGGCGGTAAACACGATCTACGTGTTCAGTTAATGGGCTCAGGTACTATCTTGCATGAATCCATTAAAGCAGCTGCCTTGCTAGAAGCAGACTGGGGTGTTAGTGCTGATGTATGGAGTGTGACAAGCTTTACTGAGTTGCGTCGTGATGGCTTAGATGCAAACCGTGAGAACTTATTAAATCCAGAAGCGAAGAATCCCCGCGTGCCATATTTCACGCAGCAAATCAGTAAGACTGAAGGTCCAGTCATTACCTCTACTGACTATGTGAAGTTGTTTGGTGATCAAGTTCGTGAGTTTATCCCTGAGGGTCGTACGTATCGTGTTCTAGGTACTGACGGTTACGGTCGTTCGGACTTCCGTTTCAAACTGCGAGAGCACTTTGAAGTAGATCGTCATTTCATCGTGGTCTCTGCGCTTAAAGCCTTGGCCGATGAAGGAAAACTACCGCACTCTAAAGTGACGGAAGCGATTAAGAAATATAACATTAATGTTAATAAAGCTAATCCTCACTACGCTTAATAAAGGACGATGAATATGAGTACACTAATCGAAGTCAAAGTCCCTGATATTGGTGACTTTAGCGAAGTTGAAGTGATTGAAGTATTGGTTAATGTCGGTGATACCATTGCTGTTGAACAAAGCTTGATTACAGTAGAGTCTGATAAAGCCTCGATGGAAATTCCAAGTTCACAAGCGGGTGTCGTGAAAAGCATTAAGGTTAAATTGGGTGACAAGGTCGCTGAAGGCACTGTGGTGCTTGAAGTTGAAGCTGCTGGTGCTGCTCAGGCAGCAGCGCCTGCTGCTCAAGCCGCTGCGCCAGCCACAGCACCTGCGCCAGCCCCTGTTGCTGCTCCAGTAGCCGCACCAACATCAGGTGGCGTACAAGATATTGAAGTTCCTGATATTGGTGACTTTAGTGAAGTTGAAGTGATCGAAGTCCTTGTGAAAGCAGGTGATACGATTGCGGTTGAGCAAAGCTTAATTACCGTAGAGTCTGATAAAGCCTCCATGGAAATTCCTTCAAGCCAGGCCGGTGTTGTACAAGACGTATTGGTTAAAGTAGGTGATAAGGTTTCTAAGGGTTCGAAAATCTTTACCGTTGCTGTTAGTGGCTCTGCGCCTAGTTCAGCACCTGCAGCTGCATCTGCACCAACAACAAGTTCTGCGCCTGCCGCAGCAGAGCCAGTGGTGGCTCAATCGGTTGTGGAGCAGGGTGCAATTGCAGCGCAAGCAAGCACCACCGCAAGCGAGTATCGCGTCTCGCCTACGGCAGCTTATGCCCTGACCCCAAGTCAAGCGCGCAACTTGCCGCATGCCACACCATCAGTGCGCCAATTTGCCCGTGAGTTAGGGGTAGACTTAACGCAGGTGAAGGGTACAGGTCGAAAGAATCGTATTCTTAAAGAGGACGTACAAGCATTCGTTAAGGCAGCACTATCGGTAGCACCGAATAATCCAACAGCCTCAAGCAGTGCTGTAGGCGGTGGTCTATCTGTGCTTGACTGGCCTAAGGTCGACTTTAAGAAATTCGGTGAAATTGATACCAAACCATTGTCACGGATTAAGAAAATTTCAGGCGCTAACTTGCATCGTAATTGGGTCATGATTCCTCATGTCACCAATAACGATGAAGCAGACATTACCGATTTAGAAGCCTTCCGCGTTACTCTGAATAAAGAGTATGAGAAGGCAGGCGTAAAATTTACTATGCTCGCCTTCTTGATTAAAGCAGTTGTTCAATGTTTGAAGAAATATCCTGAATTCAATGCATCGATTGATGGTGATAACCTTATCTACAAGAAGTACTACCATATTGGTTTTGCAGCCGATACACCAAATGGTTTAGTGGTTCCTGTGGTGCGAGATGCGGATAAGAAATCAATCTCAGATATTGCCACAGAGATGTCTGAACTGGCTAAATTAGCGCGCGACGGTAAATTGTCGCCAGCCCAGATGCAAGGTGGTTGCTTCTCAATTTCATCCTTAGGTGGCATTGGTGGTACGCACTTTACACCGATCATTAATGCGCCAGAAGTAGCGATTCTTGGTGTGAGCCGCTCATACCAGAAACCGGTATGGAATGGTAAAGAGTTTGTGCCTCGTCTGACTATGCCATTGTCATTGTCGTATGACCATCGCGTGATCGATGGTGCAGCAGCGGCACGCTTCAATGTGCATTTAGCTTCTTTACTAAGCGACTTCCGTCGTGCCTTAATCTAAGGAGAGACAGATGAGTGTAGAAGTTAAAATTCCAGATATTGGTGATTTTGATCAAGTTGAAGTGATTGAAATCTTGGTGAATGTGGGCGATACCATTGCCGAAGATCAAAGCTTGATCACGGTGGAATCGGATAAGGCTTCAATGGAAATCCCAAGTTCAGTCGCAGGGGTGGTGACAGCCATCTCTGTGAAGATTGGTGATAAGGTTGCCGAAGGTACCACTATCCTTCTTGCTGAAGGTGGTGCTGCCGCCGCACCTGCGGCCACTAAACCTGCTACTGCGGCGGCACCAGCTCCTGCCGCTTCTGCTCCTACAGCGGCGCCAGCGCCTGCACCACAAGCGGTGCAAGGTGCTCCAGTCGGTGATGATGCCTATGATGTTGTGGTTTTAGGTGCGGGTCCCGGTGGCTATTCGGCCGCATTCCGTGCCGCTGACCTTGGTCTTAAAGTCGCTTTAATCGAGCGTTATTCAACATTAGGTGGTGTTTGCTTAAATGTAGGATGTATTCCATCTAAAGCGCTGTTGCATAATGTTGCGGTCTTAGAAGAGGCCAAGCATCTTGCGGCTAATGGTATTACTTTCGGTGAGCCGAGTATTGACCTAGAGAAAATTCGTACCTATAAAGACGGTGTGGTGGGTAAATTAACGGGTGGCTTAAGTGGTATGGCCAAAGCCCGTAAAGTCACCATTATCACTGGCGTGGCTAGCTTTAAAGACAGCCATCACTTCCAGGTGCAGTTAAGTGAAGGCGGTGAGCAAGAAGTGGCTTTTAAACATGCCATTATTGCAGCTGGCAGTCAATCGGTTAAATTACCTTTCCTTCCTGAAGATGATCGCATTGTTGACTCAACAGGTGCTTTACTCTTAAAAGATATCCCTCAGAAAATGCTCATCATTGGTGGTGGCATTATTGGCCTAGAGATGGGTACAGTCTATTCAGCTTTAGGCGCACGCTTGGACGTGGTTGAAATGATGGATGGCTTGATGCAAGGTCCAGATCGCGACTTAGTGAAAGTGTGGCAAAAGAAAAATGCGCATCGCTTTGACAATATCATGATCAAAACTAAGACCGTTGGCGCTGAAGCGAAAGCCGATGGCATCTACGTGAGCTTTGAGGGTGAAGGTGCGCCAAGTGAGCCACAACGCTATGATTTAGTGCTTCAAGCTGTAGGCCGCTCTCCGAATGGTCTACGCATTGGCGCTGATAAAGCTGGCGTGATTGTTGGTGAGCGCGGTTTTATTTCAGTTGATGCACAGATGCGCACTAACGTTCCGCATATCTTTGCGATCGGTGATATTGTTGGGCAGCCTATGTTGGCGCATAAAGCCGTACACGAAGGTCATGTGGCAGCGGAAGTGATTGCTGGTCAGAAGACTGAGTTCGATGCACGCGTAATCCCTGGCGTTGCGTTTACTGATCCTGAAGTAGCTTGGGTTGGTCTCACTGAAGATCAGGCTAAAGAGCAAGGCATTGCTATTGAAAAAGGCGTATTCCCTTGGGCCGCTTCAGGTCGTGCCATTGCTAACGGTCGTGATGAAGGCTTTACTAAGTTGATCTTCGATGCGCAAACACATCGCATCTTAGGCGGCGGTATTGTTGGCACACAAGCGGGCGATATGATTGGTGAAGTGTGCTTGGCGATTGAGATGGGTGCTGATATTACGGACATTGGCAAGACCGTACATCCGCATCCAACCTTAGGTGAGTCTATTGGCATGGCAGCAGAAGTGGCGCATGGCTCATGTACGGATGTACCACCAGCACGCAAGCGTAAATAATATGCTTAGTTAGCCTGTTAGGGCTTTGTCCCTTATGGCTAGCGGTATTGCTCATCATGAGATGATAGCGGTATAGCTTTAACTAGCAGCATTAGCCATTATTTTGTTTGCACCAAGTAGCTTCAAGTAAACCTCGATTCTGTATGGAGTCGAGGTTTTTTAACACTTGGATAAAAAACAAGGGTATAAGCTATGAACAGACTGTCTATGGTAAAATCAACAGCTTATTTGTCTTAACTCTGTATTGCTCTCTTATGTCTATTCCTACCTCAGCAGAAAGCCTAGAACAATGGCTAAGCTATCTTGAAACGCTTCATCCTAAAGCAATTGATCTTGGCCTGACCCGAGTGCAGCAAGTGGCCGATAAGCTTGACATACAGTGGCAGGGCGTTAAGATTATTGTGGCAGGCACCAATGGTAAGGGTTCCACCTGTGCCATGTTAGAGGCGATTTATTTGGCTGCTGGTTATAAAGTCGGTATGTATACCTCACCGCACCTAATTGACTTTAATGAGCGTATCCGCATTAATGGTGAATTTGCCACTGATGCGCAGATTGTCGAAAAACTCGCGCTTATTGAACACGTGCGTGGCGATATTAGTCTGAGCTATTTTGAATACACGACCCTAGCTGCTTTATTACTCTTTAAAGAGCATGCGCTTGATGTCTCCATTCTTGAAGTGGGCCTAGGCGGACGCTTAGACGCCGTGAATATTATTGATGCTGACTGCTCGATTGTGACGAGCGTAGATATTGATCATACCGACTGGCTTGGTAATGACCGTGAAACAATTGGTTTGGAAAAAGCACATGTTTTTCGTAGTGGCAAACCAGCTATTTGTAGTGACCCAGAACCACCTGCTAGCTTAGTCAATTATGCAGAGCAAATTGGTGCAGATTTATGGTTGTTTGGCCGTGATTTTAATTATGATGGTGATAAGCAGCAGTGGTCATTTGCCGCGCGTGGTGTACGAAAAAATTCTCTCGCCTACCCAGCTTTACGTGGCGCTAATCAGTTATTGAATGCATCAGCTGTATTAGCCACGATTGAAGCTCTCAAGCAGCAACTTGCTGTACCTATTCAAGCAATTCGTTTAGGCTTTTTACAAGCGAGCTTACCTGGGCGTTTCCAAATTCTACCTGGTCAACCGACCACTATTCTTGACGTGGCGCATAATCCCCATGCCGCTGCTGTGCTTGCCCATAATATGCAAAGCATGTCTTATTTCCCGTATACCTATGCCGTATTAGGAATGCTGAATGATAAGGATGCCGAGCAAGTGATAAGCAAGTTTAAGGGCTTAGTGGATCATTGGTATTGCGCTGACCTAGAAGGTCCACGTGCACGTAGTGGGGCGGATTTAGCGGCGATGATTGAACGCTTGATTGAAAAAGACAGTGATGGCTTACCGAATGTTGAAGTCTTTGATACACCTGTAAGCGCTTATCAAAAAGCCCGCGAAAAAGCGGACGATAGTGATAGAATTGTGGTGTTTGGTTCTTTCCTCACGGTAGCGGCTGTCTTGGCCGATTTGAATAAGCGCTAGATTAGAATGACCGAAGCTATGTTTGGCATTGGCCTACGTGCTTAAGAGAGTGCTTTTCGCTTGAGTGAGATGTTGAAAGTAATATAATAGTGTTTATGGTTGCGCTTTATAAAGTTAGTAGAAGGATATTGAATGGGATTGTTTAAAACTGATCGCGTGCAAACAAGTCAGCGTCGCTCGACAGGGCAGCGTATGAGCATGGCTGATCAACAAGCGAATGAGTTGCGTTATAAAGCTAAGAGCCGTTTAATTGGTGCGGTTGTCTTAGTGATTTTAGCGATTATATTAGTGCCCATGGTGATGCAGGATTCACAAGAAGCTGACCCTTCGCAAGCTCAAGCACCCTTAGTGGCACCACAAGGCCAGACCGATATCGGTGCTTCGGGTACGCTTTCTGTGACGACGGCACCTGGTGTGAGCGCAAGTGGTACTGAAAGTATGTCTCAGGCAGTGAATCCTGATGGTACGGTCACTTCAACAGGCACCAGTGCACAAGGCACGATTGCTCAGGGTGATATAAGCACTACTGTGCCTTCAACCAGTGTCGCGGCAAGTACAAGTACAGAAGCAAGCGTTCCTGCGCAAGGGGCGCCGAGTGTTGCTGCTGGCACACGTGAACAGAATGTCGTCACTGCGCCAGCTTCCGAAGCGCGGACAGTGAGTGAGGCGGCAACTAAACCGGCACAAACTAAGCCTGCGGAATCTAAACCAGCAGAAACCAAGCCAGCGACAGCGGCCACTAAACCTACTACTAAACCAGCTGAACCAAAAACAGAAAAACCAGCGGTCGTTCGTACACCAAGCTCTCGTAGCACAATCCGTGAACAGGACCGCACGGACGATGGTCAAGCAGCTTTAGCTTTGCTTGAAGGTCGTCGTTCAAACCCTGCTGCTTCAAGTGCTGCTGCGGCGCCTCGTGCAAGTGCTCCAGCGCCAGCGGCATCAGGTAACTCGCGATTTAGTATCCAATTGGCATCACACTCAACCATGGATGCCGCCCGATTACACCGTGAGCGTCTAAGTGGTTCAGGAGTTTCGAATGCTTACGTGCAAAGTGCAACGGTGAATGGCCGTCAAACCTATCGTGTACGTGTTGGCCCGTTCACTTCTCGTGAAGCCGCCCAAGCTGCGCAAACCCGTCTACGAGGTTTGGGTGAGGGTGGTTTTATTTCCTCTAATTAAGTGATTATTTTCCCACCATGACAGACTGTCTGTTTTGGTGGGTTCCGCTATATTTCCTCTTGCTAAGGCATTGTGACAGAGTTCGATTATATTTTTCTTGCCGTTTTAGGTTTCTCAGGCCTACTCGGTTTTATACGTGGATTTATTAAAGAAGCGTTCTCTTTAATTGCCTACGCTGCAGCAGCCTATGCTGCGGTTATGTGGGGGCCAAGAGCCTACCCATGGTTTTCAAGCTTAATTGAACATCACTTAGTCAGTCTTGCCTTGGCTTATGCTGTGGTTTTTATCGCTGTCCTCTTGATTGTCGGCATTATCAACCTTTCTTTAAGTTCTCTTATTACCTGGACAGGTTTAGGTCCCGCTGATCGGGGCTTAGGGCTGTTGTTTGGGCTTGCCCGCGGCATGCTAATTGTGATTATTGTGGTGATTTTGGCCGGTTATACGACCTTCCCACAAGAAGCTTGGTGGCAAAATGCCCGGTTTTCTGCAACTGCTGTCAATGCAGTGCTCTATATAAAATCATTTCTTCCCGTTGAAATCGGCAATTATTTGCCGTATTAGTTTTTTTACAAAAAGGTCTAACGCATATGTGTGGCATTATCGGTATTGCAGGTACTTCTCCGGTCAATCAATTGATTTATGATGGTTTATTATTACTCCAACATCGAGGGCAAGACGCAGCGGGCATTTCAACGACGAATGACAATCAATTTAGCATGTACAAGGCACATGGTCTTGTGCGAGATGTGTTCAGAACACGCAATATGCGCTCCTTACCTGGTAATTCTGGAATTGGACAGGTACGCTACCCAACGGCTGGCTCAAGCGATAGTATCGATGAAGCGCAGCCGTTTTACGTGAATGCGCCGTTTGGTATTACCTTTGCCCATAATGGTAATTTAACCAATACCGATGAGTTGCGTGAACAATTATTCCGTATTGATCGCCGCCACATTAATACCAACTCAGATTCCGAAGTGTTACTGAATGTCTTTGCTCATGAATTGCAGTTGGCAAGTGCTGATCATACAGCTGATCATGAAGCTATTTTTAATGCGGTTACAGCGCTGCATTTACGCGTGCGTGGGGCCTATGCTGTGGTGGCGCAGATCTCAGGTTTTGGTATGGTAGCTTTTCGTGACCCGAATGGTATTCGTCCACTTTGCATCGGTAAGCTGGAATCTGATAATGGTCTGGAATGGATGATTGCCTCAGAATCAGTGGCCCTTGAAGGCAGCGGTTTTAGCTTTGTGCGTGATATTGCCCCTGGTGAAGCCGTATTTATTGACGAGAGCGCTCAATTGTTTTCACAGCAATGTGCAGCACAAGCTAAATTGTCGCCGTGTATCTTTGAGTATGTTTATTTTGCTCGCCCAGACTCTACCATTGATGGTGTGAATGTCTATAATGTGCGTTTGCGCATGGGTGAGTATCTCGCTGATAAAGTAGCGCGTGAGCTACGCTTGTCGGATATTGATGTCGTTATGCCTATCCCAGATTCCTCGCGCCCTGCGGCGATGGAGCTCGCTTCACGCCTAGGCTTAGAGTACCGTGAGGGCTTTATTAAGAACCGTTATGTGGGTCGCACCTTCATCATGCCAGGACAACAAGTGCGTAAGAAGTCAGTGCGTCAGAAACTCAATGCCATGAGTGTTGAGTTTAAAGGTAAAAACATCTTATTGGTGGACGACTCTATTGTTCGCGGTACCACGAGCCGTGAAATTGTTGATATGGCACGTGCCGCAGGGGCGAAGAAGGTGTACTTTGCCTCAGCAGCACCTGCCGTACGCTATCCGAATGTGTATGGCATTGATATGCCAACGCAAGACGAATTAATTGCGCATAATCGTACAACCGAAGAGGTGTGCCGTGAAATTGGTGCTGATGGCCTTGTCTATCAAGACCTAGACGATTTAAAACGTGCGGTGATGGATATTAACCCAGAAATTACCTCACTTGATTCATCGTGCTTTGATGGTATCTATGTAACGGGCGATATTGATGCAGATTACTTGGCTCGTTTAAACTCAAAACACAAAAAGAAAGAGAAGACAACAAGTGGTACTGGCCTACAGTTAAATATGGGCTTTAAGGATAATAATTAAAACTTTGATTATCAGCTTGAATTCTACGTTATTAGCTTGAATTCT
>JAUNUI010000006.1 GCA_030538255.1 Pelistega sp.
CTTTAAACGAAAACCCCTTGTCCAAAAAAACAAGGGGTTAGTCAGCAGTCTGACCCAGTTTTAGGACTGGGTTTTTTTTATGCAGTTGATCATGAGTAGCTAGATAATTGATTCCATGTGTGCACGTTTTCGTTCAGCGCTGTAATTGTGAATGACTGCACTGAAGTGAGAGAGCTTATCATTGGTATCAAAGTGAACCCCATAGATTTTAAACTTGGGTTCATCTTTGGGTGCATGTTCTGTGATAAAGCTATCGTCCGTTTCAGCGCCCATGTCTTCTATGTGACAGCAGAATGGAGTTATTTAACTCTTGAATGCTTAGCGTTGGGCATACATTAAAGTCACAGTCTCTCGCCGCGATTGTAGGTTATTTTGCGTGAAATCCTTTTCGAAAAAAGGCGTAGGGGGCTTTTGCTGCTGAATGATTCTGCTTGCCTTAGAGGGAATTGCTGCTATTAAAGGCCGTTATCCTTTATAATTTGTGATTAACTTCAAGGGGCTAGGCTCCGTTTTTTAATGGTATAAGACAAATTATGCATCAACGTATCTTAATTCTTGATTTCGGCTCTCAAGTCACTCAGCTTATCGCACGTCGCGTGCGCGAGGCAGGGGTGTTTTGTGAAATTCATCCTGGCGATGTGAGCGATGATTTTATCCGTGAACAGATTCGTTTAGGCTTGAAGGGTATCATCCTTTCGGGTAGCCATTCTTCAGCCTATGATGAAAGTGCTATTCGAGTAGCCGATGCTGTTTTCATGTCAGGTGTGCCTGTGCTTGGTATCTGCTACGGTATGCAAGCCATGGCCAACCAATTAGGCGGTACGGTTTCTTGGTCTGATCAACGTGAGTTTGGTTATGCTGAGGTTTCAGTGCATGGCCAGACAGCGCTCCTGAATACCTTGCAAGATGGCAAGGGTAAAGATGGTCTACCGCTATTAAAAGTCTGGATGAGTCACGGTGATAAAGTCACTGAATTACCGCCTGGTTTTAAAGTCATGGCTTCTACACCTTCATGCCCAATTGCAGGCATGGCAGATGAAGAACGTGGTTTCTACGGCGTTCAATTCCACCCTGAAGTCACTCATACTGTGCAAGGTAAGGCTTTACTTAGCCGCTTTGTTCTAGATATCTGTAATTGCGATGGCGACTGGAATATGCCTGACTATGTGAGCGAGGCGATTGATCGTATTCGTGAGCAGGTGGGTAGTGATGAGGTTATTCTCGGTCTATCAGGTGGTGTTGACTCATCAGTGGCAGCAGCTCTTATCCATCGTGCGATTGGTGACCAATTAACATGTGTATTCGTTGATCATGGTTTATTACGCTTGAACGAAGGTGACCAAGTGATGGATGTGTTAAGCCATAACTTAGGTGTGAAGATTATTCGTGTGAATGCCATCGATCAGTTTATGTCGCATTTAGAGGGCGTGACCGATCCTGAGCAGAAGCGTAAGATTATCGGTCGTGAGTTTGTTGAGGTCTTCCAAGAAGAGGCGGGTAAACTAGTCAACGCTAAGTGGTTAGCGCAAGGCACGATTTATCCTGATGTCATTGAATCAGCAGGTGCGAAAACAGGCAAAGCGGTAGCGATTAAATCACACCATAATGTCGGTGGCTTACCTGAGACACTCAGCTTGCAATTATTAGAGCCGCTACGCGAATTATTTAAAGATGAAGTGCGTGAGCTTGGTATTGCTTTAGGCTTACCGCACAATATGGTGTACCGTCATCCATTCCCAGGTCCTGGTTTAGGTGTGCGTATCTTAGGTGAAGTGAAGCAAGAGTTTGCCGATCTATTGCGTCAAGCGGATGCGATCTTTATTGAAGAATTACGTAATATGATCGACCCTGAAACAGGTCGTTCATGGTATGACTTAACCTCACAGGCATTTGCGGTATTTATTCCAGTGAAGACGGTCGGTGTGATGGGTGATGGCCGCACGTATGATTATGTGGTGGCTTTACGTGCAGTGCAGACTTCAGACTTTATGACAGCGGATTGGGCACCATTGCCGTATCCACTATTAGCCAAAGTCTCTTCACGCATTATCAATGAGATTCGTGGTATTAACCGTGTGGTTTATGATGTCTCAAGTAAACCACCTGCAACGATTGAGTGGGAATAAGCTCATTTCTGCTAGAGTCTTGCTCTTAGTGGGATTTCCTTAACGGTATCTAACACCAAAGCCCGCTTTCGCGGGCTTTGGTGCGTAAAAATAGGGTAGAGTTAGTTAATATGCTAGTTCATACTTAAGGAATATCTACTTATGTTAGAGAAAGCATAGAGTTCGGGCAAATTATTTGCCTAAAGGCCACATTCTCGCAGAATGTAATACTCGCAAAATTCGTACGCTAGCATCAAGCACATCATAGACCAAGATATAGTTCTGATGAACAATCAACTCGCGTGTATTTTGAACGCGGCCTTTTCTGCCAATATGAGGGTGATCAAGTAAGCGTACGGCCTTTGCCTCAAATGACTCATCAAGTGCGATAGCCGCTTTGGGATTATCAGCTTCTATATAGTCATAAATAGCTTCTCTATCCAGAACAGCCTCAGGAGTCCAATACAACTCCATCACTTAGTGGCTTGAATGCGTTTGAGTGAGGCAGCACGACGAGCTGCAAATTTCGCCTTCACCTCTGCGGCGGGTATTAGCTTGCCTGCATTAGCTGAATCAAGACCTGTTTGCACTTGCGTGCGAAACCAGGCATCGTATTCTCCTGACTCCTGTTCTTGCTTGACATATTCACGCATAAAATCGCGTAGTAACTGGGCAGCATTACGATCTTGTGCTTTAGCAGCGGAAGAAAATTCGGCCTTAAGTTCTTCGTCAACTCTAAATGTTAGTGTGGTGTTGCTCATAATGATATGCCTAAGATAATATGTCTAAAATAAATATGCCTAAGATGTGTTACACGTTAAGTGCATTATAACACTTATTGAATTATCAACCCAAAAACACCAAAGCCCGCTTTCGCGGGCTTTGGTGCGTCTAATTTACGGCAAAAAAGAGAATCGCAACAGGGAATAAGTTTGCTAATCAATTTAAGGTAATAACAGTATCTCGTCTCAGAATACCGCGATCACCCGAGGGGGCCGAAAATCGTTAATTAAGCGCATTTGCCGCCTGAGCAGCAACCAGCAGACACGGCCTCTTCAATTTCGTCATAAGACAAACCTGCTAAATCTACAAGTTCATCGCGTGTTGGGTAACGACCACTTAGGGCAATTTCGCCATTCACTAAGAATAGGGGTAAGGCATCCTTGCCCGATGTATCGATGAAGTTTTTCACTACAGCATTGCTCTCGAATGCGCTAGCTTGGTCATTAATATTGTATTGCTCAATTTTGGCGCCATTCTCTTTGGCCCAATTCACATTCGTTGAGAAGTCTTTCACGGCGCTATTACCGCAGCAAGAGGCAGAATCAAATACTTGTACTGTAATCATTTTAATACTCCATCAAAAATTGAAATAACAAAATAATGATAAATGAAATTTTTGTACAAGCCTACTTAAACCTATTTTTTATAAGGACTTGGAGGATTAAATCCTTTGATTATTTATTCTCAGTGAGTGCCGTGTCCAAAAAATAGGAACAATAAAGCGTAGTTCGACTCTACTGCGCGCCTCTATACTCTCATCTGCTAAGAGTAGTGATGCTGAGCTAAAACTGAGGAGCTTATGAACATGAGCTCGGCGTCGCACCGTCAACAACATGTACACATTGGTCAATATGACCGCTGCAACATTTTTCAGTAAGAAAAGCGACCAAATCCAGCATCAAGGGGATATTCGCACGATAGCGCTGAAAACGTCCTTCTTGCTCTACGCTGAGTAGCCCTGCTTGGGTTAAGGCCTTAAAGTGAAAGGATAAATTTGTCGGAGGAACACCTAGGGCTTGCGCAATTTCGCCCGCCACTAGTCCCTGTTGACCATGCTCGACCAACAAGCGAAAGACATCAAGTCGTACGCCTGAGGCGAGAGATTCGAATATATTGATTGCAGTTTTATTTTCCATGGTTCAATAATACATCAAATATCATAATAAAGATAGTCCTATGCGTCAGGGTGCTGAATATATGAGCATCTAAGCATAAGCGTTCCTTGCTAAGCTATATGCTGAGGCATAGAAGAAGCGTTAGCTCTCTTAACTCAGTTCTCATCGACTTTTACCAGGTGCCGTTACCCTTAACATAATTCTTATCAAGTTTTACCAGGTGCTGTTTCCCTTAACATAATTCTTATCGACTTTTACCAAGTGCTATGCTCAGTGCGCAGAGATAGCGCTACAATAAACATGCGAAGATATTGTGATAATCAAGGTATAGTCCTATTGCGCATTCCTGTCACTTATTCTATTGAGTACACCTCTTAAATTAAGCACTTATTAAACTTATGGACCTAGCAGAACAACATAATCATTTTATGCAGCTTGCCTTGGTGCAGGCGCAATTAGCTTATGATATTGGTGAAGTGCCTGTTGGTGCGGTCTTAGTGAATCAAGAGAATCAAGTGGTGGCAAGTGGGTATAATCAGACTATCACGCTGAATGATCCTACTGCGCATGCGGAGATTATGGCTTTACGTCAAGCTGCGCAGCAATTGCAAAATTATCGCTTGCCAGATTTGCGTCTTTATGTGACGTTGGAGCCTTGTATTATGTGTATGGGCGCTCTGATGCATGCCAGAATAGGGCGGCTTATTTATGGGGCTTCAGACCCTAAAACAGGTGCTTGTGGCAGTCTGCTATCGGTTCATGCACATAAGCAATTGAACCATCAAACTCGTGTCAGCGCTGGAGTCTTAGCGCAACCTTGTGGTAAAATTTTACGTCAGTTTTTTCAAGCTCGTCGTCGGGGAACACATCATGGTTGATCAAAGTGAAAAGATCAAAGAGAAACTTCAAAAACAAAAAGAACAATTAAGTGATACTCAAGAGCTCTTGAATGATGCTCAGATTCTATTCGACGAGGCCGATGATGTTGCCCTAAAAGGCGCCAAATATGATAAGCCATTAAGCTTATATCTCTTATCGCCCTCAAGTGCGCTGCAACACCCTGAGCGCTTGCAAATTGCGGCAAGCTATTTAAAAACCATTGGTTTTAAAGTTAAAATAGATCCGCATGCTTCCGATAAGGTAACGCGCTTTGCGGGCTCTGATGAAGATCGGGCGCAAGCGTTTACTCGCGCTGCTAAGGATAAGAGCAAGATTGTCATGGCAACGCGTGGTGGTTATGGTATTAATCGTATCTTGCCCATGATTGATTGGAAAGCCATAGAAGCCAATCCTAAGACCTATATCGGCTATAGCGACTTTACTGCCTTCAACTTGGCGCTTCTTGCCAAGACGGGCATGATTAGCTATACAGGACCGAATGCGGTGAGTGACTTCGGTGGCTCGAAAATTGATGAGTTAACCAGTGATATCTTTGTTGAAGTGATGCGCGGTGAACTTGAAATTCTTAGCTTTATTACTGAGGATGCAGACCCTGTAGATACACGCGGTGTCTTATGGGGTGGTAATTTAGCGATGATTGCTTCCTTAATTGGCACACCGTATATGCCGAAGATTAAGAACGGTATCCTGTTTATTGAAGATGTCTCTGAACATCCTTACCGAATTGAGCGCATGCTCACACAACTCTTGCATGCCGGTATTCTACACAAGCAAAAGGCGATTGTTCTGGGTCACTTTACCGACTATAAATTAACCCCTACCGATAATGGCTATGATTTCTCACATACCATTGCTTGGTTACGTAGTCAGGTCAAGGTACCTGTACTGACGGGCTTGCCGTATGGTCATGGTGAAGTCCGCGTAACCTTACCAATTGGTAAGAAGGTGGGGATTGCCACCGAAGACGATATGGTGCATCTAGTGATTGATGAGCATCATCACTAAATTGCCGCTAATTTTTCACTAAAATTCGTCACTTGAATCTGCCCGCTGATTCAAGTCTAGACTCGGTTGTGCGCTAAGTAGCTAATGGTACTTCAAGTCTAGACTCGGTTGTGCGCTAGGTAGCTAATGGTAATGAGTGAAGAAAAATAAGCATCATCACGAAATAAGCGTCTGATAAATCAAACATTTTTTAGTCCATGCTACAATAATGGCATCTAAATGTCTTTCCCTTTTAGGAAAGGCATTTTTCTTTGAGTTTTCTTTTTATTTAATCCTTGGCTTGTATAGGTAACACAGCGTGATCTCAACTCTCAATCTGACCATTCAATTTGGTCCGAAACCTCTTTTTGAAAATGTCAGTGTCAAGTTTGGCGGTGGTAACCGTTATGGCTTAATTGGCGCCAACGGTTCGGGCAAATCGACCTTTATGAAAATTATTGGCGGTGATTTAGAGCCAAGCTCAGGCCATGTGACCCTTGACCCAGGTGTACGTCTGGGTAAATTGCGTCAAGACCAATTCGCCTATGAAGACGTGCGTGTGCTAGATGTAGTGCTAATGGGTCACGAAGAGATGTGGCAAGCCATGAGCGAGCGTGATGCGATTTATGCCAACTTAGAAGCCACTGATGAAGACTATATGCGTGCGGCGGAGCTTGAGGCAAAATTTGCTGAGTACGATGGTTACACGGCTGAAGCCCGCGCCGGTGAGTTGCTCCTAGGTCTAGAGATTCCAGTGGAGCAACACAATCTGCCTATGCGTGAAATCGCCCCAGGTTGGAAACTGCGGATCCTTTTGGCCCAGGCCTTATTCTCGAATCCTGATGTCTTGCTACTTGACGAGCCGACCAACAACTTGGATATTAATACTATTCGTTGGTTAGAAGATGTGCTGAATGGCTACGATAGCACTATGATTATTATTAGTCATGATCGCCACTTCTTAAACCAAGTGTGTACCCATATGGCCGACGTTGACTATGGTGAAATTCGCGTTTACCCAGGTAACTACGATGACTATATGCTGGCTTCAACGCAAGCGCGCGAGCGTCTCTTAGCGAATAATGCTAAGGCTAAAGAACGTGTTACGGAGTTGCAGGACTTTGTCCGTCGCTTTGCCGCGAATAAATCAAAATCACGTCAAGCTACTTCACGCTTAAAGCAAATTGACCGTATTAAGTCTGAGGCGGTTGAGGTGAAGCCGTCTTCACGTCAAAACCCGTATATCCGTTTTGAACAGAACAAAGCTTTACATCGTCTTGCCGTCACCGCTGATAAAGTGACTAAAGCCTATGATGCACCAGTGATTAAGGGCTTCTCGGCCATGGTTGAAGCGGGTCAGAAAATTGCTATTATTGGTGCTAACGGTGTCGGTAAAACCACTTTACTGCGCCTTTTTGCCAATGATTTACGTCCAGACTCTGGCACCATGAAATGGTCTGAGAACGCGGATATTGGTTATATGGCGCAAGACGTGTCGGATGCTTTCGAAGAAAGTGTGAATGTCTTTGACTGGATGGGTGACTATCGTCAAGCGGGCGATGAGGATCAACAGATTCGCTCAGTACTTGGTCGCTTATTGTTCTCTGCCGATGATATTGTCAAAGACGTTAAGGTGCTTTCAGGTGGTGAGAAGAACCGTATGTATTTCGGTCGCTTAATGTTAGGACGCCATAACGTTCTCTTAATGGACGAGCCAACCAACCACTTGGATATGGAATCGATTGAGTCGTTGCAATTAGCACTCGAAAAATTCCAAGGTACCTTAATCTTCGTCTCACATGACCGTGAATTTGTTTCAGGCTTAGCTGATCGTGTTATTGAAATTATGCCTGATGGCGAGATTGTTGATTATATGGGTGGCTACGAAGACTATCTCACTTCGCGCGGTATCGAGGGTTAAGTTTGTTTACTTTAGTCGAGCCTTTTAGTGCTGAACAAACCATTAAAAAGAGTTTGTTTATCACGCATGTTGCACCGATTAAAACAGCACAAGAGGCGCTTGATTTCTTCGCCTCGAAGCATCAGCCTGAAGCTACGCATAATTGCTGGGCCTTCAAACTCGAACAAAGTTATCGCTTTAATGATGATGGCGAGCCTGGCGGCACTGCTGGGCGACCTATCTTACAGGCTATTGAAGGCCAAGAGTTGGTGAATGTGGCGGTCTTAGTGATTCGTTACTTTGGTGGCATTAAATTAGGTACGGGTGGCTTGATTCGTGCTTATGGGGGCAGTGCAGCTAAGTGCCTGCAAGCAGCACCGCGCCAAGAAATTATTCCCACGACGCAAATTGTCTGTGAGGCGAGCTTTGCCGATATGGCAATCTTGCGCTCGCGCTTACTGCGCCCTGAAGTGAATGTATTGTCTGAGGATTTTGGTGACCAGGGTGTAGTCTGGACCCTGGGTATACCTGATGCCTTATTGGCTGAGTTGGAGCAAGACTACACCAATATTACCCGTGGCAAAGGCCAATGGATTAATGCGAAAGAGCTCGATTAAATGAGCAGCTCCCGCTTTTTATTGAGCTCGATTAAATAAGCAGATACTGCTTTTTCCTAAGCTTGCTTAAGCAGCATCCAGATAGAGATGCTTAAGCAAAATACAGAGCATGCTACTAGACCCACTTATCAAGTATTAAACTTGATTCAATAGTGAGTCCGCCCGCCATTAAGCTTGTTGCTCACCCTCTTTACTCGCCGCCTCTTGTGCAGCGATATCGGCATGTACTTGTGCCATATCAACCGCTTTTACTTGCGTAATCAATTCTTCAAACTGCGCTGGCGCTAGTGCACCTGCTTGGTTGAATAACATCACACGCTCACGAAATACCATCAAGGTCGGAATAGAGCGAATGTTAAAAGCCGCTGCTAAGCCTTGTTCATCTTCAGTATTCACTTTAGCGAAGACAACGTCTTCATGCTTGGCTGCTGCCGCTTCGAAGGTTGGGGCGAATTGACGGCAAGGACCACACCACGGTGCCCAGAAGTCAATAATCACGGTTTTGTCGCCGCTTAAGACATCATTAAAATTGCCTTCGTTAAGATCTAAAATTTCCATAACTGCTCCATAAGATTGTTTCGTTACATACTAGCTTATTTATAGGCCAAGTGTCTTGTTTTCAAGTGTAATAAATATTCATCGCCGTAATTGATTTTAACTATGTCAAAAAGCGAGCGCTGTACCTCTAGCTGCGTCAATCAAAATAACGTTTATCTTAGCTGTGGCAAAACAGGAGCTATCACTTAAGCTGAACTGGCTAAAATTACGTCCATATAAATTACACAAAAAAAGGGTGAGACCTATTTGTCCCACCCTGAGTATTATCTAAATGCTTATTCAAACACTAATGCTAGCTAATAAGCTATTTCATCAAGTGCCTTAGCCACCTGTTGTATCCAAGTATATCTTCAAGATAAACAAACCAGCAACGATGACGGTAGCGGGATGAATTTCTTTAAAGCGACCGGTTAAGGCTTTCAAGACCACATAGCTAATAAAGCCAAAGGCAATCCCTTCAGCAATCGAGAAAGTGAACGGCATAATGAAGGCGGTTAAGGCCGCAGGCACAGACTCGGTCACATCATCCCATTCGATATCGATTAAATCACGCACCATTAAACAAGCGACAAAAAGCAGGGCAGGTGCGGTGGCGTAAGCGGGCACGATACCGGCAATCGGAGAGAAGAATAAGCACAATAGGAACAAGATTGCGACGGTTAAGGCTGTTAAACCAGTGCGACCACCGGCTTGCACACCGGCGGCACTTTCAACGAAAGCAGTTGTACTGCTGGTGCCTAAGACAGAACCTGTTAAGATCGCACCACTATCGGCAAATAAAGCACGACCGAGGTTATTCGGTTTGCCTTCTGGCAATAAATTAGCACGCTTAGCCACACCAATTAAGGTGCCCGTTGCGTCAAAAATTTCCACTAAAACAAAGACCAAGATAATGTGGAAAAAGCCCTTGTTCAATACGCCCAAGACATCCATCTGCATAAAGGTCGGCATAATGCTTGGTGGTGATGAAATCAGGGTCGTCGGGGCTGCACTATAGCCACCTAGGATAGAGACCACTGTTACCGCTAAAATCCCAATCAGAATGGCGCCACGCACTTTAAACGCATCCAGCGCTGCAATAATGAAAAAGCCCAAGGCGGCAAGTACGGCAGAGTGATGGCTTAAATCACCAGCACCAATAAAGGTCGCATCGTTCTTAACCACGATACCCGCTGATTTCAAGGCAATAAAGCCAAGGAACAAACCAATACCAGCGACAATGGCGCTACGCAAGGATTTCGGAATACCCGCAATCATCCACTTACGTATCCCTGTGGCGGTGAGCAGGAGAAAGATGAGACCAGAAATGAAGACCGCACCCAAGGCTTGTTGCCATGTATAACCCATAGCACCGACAACACCGAAGGCAAAGAAGGCATTCAAACCCATGCCTGGCGCCATACCAATCGGCCAGTTTGCAAGGAAGGCCATAATCATTGAGCCAACAGCGGCTGCCAAGCAAGTGGCCACGAACACCGCATCTCTGTCCATGCCCGTTGTGCTTAAGATTTCGGGGTTCACAAAGATAATATAAGCCATGGTGAGGAAAGTGGTGAGACCAGCCAGCAACTCGGTTCTGACCGTTGTAGAATTCTCCCGTAGTTTAAATAACGCTTCAAACATGGGGTTTGCTCCTTTAAAACAGATAGGTAATTTATAATTTTAGCTTTACTACCTGAGGACATTGTGAGAATCGCTCAGTTATTTTCATAATGCTGGCTTTTTACCCGGTGGTTCGTCTTGTATTTGCAACATTGAGTATTATTTAAGATCTTATGAGTATGAATATTTTAGGCATCGAGAGTTCCTGTGATGAAACGGGCGTCGCGATCGTGAATACGCAGCGTGGTTTGTTGGCGCATGCGCTACATAGTCAGATTGCCATGCACCAAGCCTATGGTGGGGTGGTGCCTGAGCTAGCCTCGCGCGATCATATTCGTCGCATCCTACCGCTCACTCATGAAGTCTTGAAAAAGGCGGGAGTTGCCTTGAACGAGATTGATGCGGTGGCCTATACCGCAGGTCCAGGTCTAGCGGGTGCCTTATTAGTGGGCGCATCAGTGGCACAGGCATTTGCTTGGACCCATGATTTACCTGCGATTGCGATTCACCACTTGGAAGGTCATCTGTTATCGCCCATGTTGGCTGACCCGGTACCAGAATTTCCCTTTGTCGCTTTATTAGTCTCTGGTGGTCATACCCAGATTATGCGCGTCGATGGGGTGGGGCAGTATGAGTTACTTGGTGAGACCTTGGATGATGCCGCGGGTGAAGCCTTCGATAAATCTGCCAAGCTGATGGGCTTGCCGTATCCAGGAGGCCCTCACTTATCGGCTTTAGCCAGTCAAGGTGATGCCAGTGTATATCAATTACCACGTCCAATGAAGCATAGCAAGGACCTGGATTTTAGTTTTAGCGGCTTAAAAACAGCAGTCTTAACAACCTTACGTAAGCTTGAGCAAGCGGGTGAGATAAGTGAACAAGATAAGGCCAATCTAGCGGCAGGTGCGCAAGCGGCAATTGTTGATGTCCTGGGCCATAAAGCGATTAAAGCCATGAAAGAAACAGGTCTTAAGCGCTTGGTTGTGGCGGGTGGCGTCGGTGCGAATTTGGAGTTGCGTCAATTTTTAAAAGATGAGATGCGTAAGATTTCAGGTGAGGTGTTTTTCCCACCCCATGCGCTCTGTACCGATAATGGTGCCATGATTGCGCATGCGGCCAGTGAGCGGGTGAAGGCAGGCTTGGTTGACTTATCTAAGCGGGAATACAATGTCAGCGTGCGGCCACGCTGGGATCTGGCGCAGATTTAATCCGTGCTTGAATGGTTTATTTTAGGGTCTGCTATCTCTGCTTGGATTCTCGCATAGACTGAATTGTCGTCGTAGAGTTTACTAGGACAATTCATTTTGTTTTTTTATGCGCTTTGAGTTTTCATTCACAGCCAAGCAGTCGAATTACTGAGCCGCCCTTATTTCTTAGACTTGGCCTTTTTACTCATGCGCGCCACTGGCGGTGTGCTTGCTTTGTCTTTCGAAGAGCCGATTTTCGATTCTTTGCCATTCATTAAATTATGAATATTCTTCTTGTGCTTATAAATCAGCATGGCGGCGATAAACACAAAGCTTAAGAAATAGCTCATGATAAAGTCACCGCCCGACAAGCTCATGAGTGCGTAAATCACCGGAGCGCTGGCTGAGGCAACGATGGCCGCTAAAGATGAGAAGCGGAATAGCACGGCAATTAAGATCCAGATGGCAATCGTCACGCCGGCTAACCAAGCCTGCAAAGCAAATAGAACACCAATTGCAGTAGCTACGCCCTTGCCGCCTTTGAATTTCAAGAAGCAAGAATAAATATGACCTAAAAAGGCAGCGATACCAACTAAAGCAAAGCCTGTTGTGCCAATTTGCGGGAATAAAGTTTGTGCAAGATATACCGCGCCCCAACCCTTCAAGGCATCGCCGATTAAGGTTAAGATAGCGGCGCTCTTATTTCCACTACGTAAGACATTAGTAGCACCAGGATTGCCTGAGCCAAATTGACGTGGGTCCTGCAAGCCGAATAATTTACTCACAATAATCGCAAAGGGTAAGGAGCCCAACAGATACGCGATAATAATTGCAAGGAGTAAGGATACTGGATCGGCCATAGTCGTGAAATGAGTCGTTAAATAAGAGGTCAAAAAACAATTCAGATATTGTACACCTTTTGCACTCAAGTGGAATCGTTCGATTGCCATGAGTTTTGTGTTGCTTGTAGAAAATGGGGTAAAATGAAGCTTCATTTTATCGCTTGGCAGATTGGGGTAGAAGTTTAACCATGAAGAAACATATTTTGGTCTCAAATGATGACGGCTATAACGCTAAGGGTTTAGAGTTATTAGTCGAGGCTCTGAAACCGTGGGCTGATGTGACGGTATTTGCCCCTGAGGTCAATCATAGTGGTGCTTCCAACTCACTTACGCTAACACGTCCACTGAATGTGCGCCAAGCGAATAATGGCTTTTACTATGTGAATGGCACCCCAAGTGACTGCGTGCATATTGCCTTGACGGGGATTCTGCAAGAGAAACCTGATATTGTTGTCTCAGGCATTAATAATGGCGCGAATCTTGGCGAAGATACCTTATATTCAGGCACGGTAGCGGCGGCTACTGAAGGGTATCTGTTTGGCTATCCTTCGGTCGCTTTTTCCCTAACAGAGCGCAATTGGCCGAATATTGAGGCGGCGGTAGAGATAGCTGTCCACATTATCAAACATATGCTGGATAATCCTAAAGACAAGCCTGTATTGCTGAACGTGAATATTCCGCCCCTGGAATCCCACGACCCTAAGAACATTCGCGTAACGCGCCTGGGCAAGCGCTATCCAAGTCAGGCCGTGATTCAATCAGAAAATCCACAAGGTGAGCCTATCTATTGGATTGGACCCGTCGGTGCGACCTTAGATTTAAGTGATGATACGGATTTTGGGGCGATTAATTTAGGCCATGTGGCGGTTACGCCATTGCGTCTCGACCTCACCCATTACGATCAATTGTCTATGGCCAAAGAATGGATTGAGCAACGATGAGTAAAGTGCCTAGCTCGAAATATTCTAAACTGTATGCGTCAAATGTAAATGATGTTAAAAAAGCATCAGTACCTAGCGCACAGGCGGCAAAAAAGTTTAAAATTACGGCAAGTAATAGCAATGCGAAAATTCTGTCGGGAAATAGTCCGCTATTTCGCCCAACGCCAGAATCAATAGCCCATATGAAATCGCAATTGCTACGTAATGCGGGTCTGAATTCAGATCAGTTGCGCCGTAATATGAGTGAGCGCTTGCGTAGTGATAAGGGGATTAGTGATCCACGTGTGCTGTCGGCGATGCAACAAGTGCCGCGCCATTGTTTTATGGATCAGGGCATGGCGAGTCGCGCCTACGAAGATGCGGCCTTGCCAATTGGTTATGGCCAGACAATTTCCATGCCGTCTGTGGTTGCTCGCATGATTTCGGTTTTGCTTGAGCAAAGAGAAGCAGGACGTGTGCTAGAGATTGGGACGGGTTGTGGCTATCAAGCCGCAGTCTTGGCTTGCGTGTATCGTGAAGTCTTTTCCATTGAACGGATTCAAGGTTTACATGAGCTGGCTAAAATTAATTTAGCCAAGGTCAATAATCTACCGAAGATTGCATTGCATTATGGTGATGGACGCATAGGCTGGCCAGATCAGGCGCCTTTCGATTCCATTATTATTGCGGCGGCGGGTTTAGAAATCCCGCAGGCCTTGTTGACTCAACTTAAGGTAGGCGGTCGTCTCATCGCCCCTGAAGGTGCCGATCAACAGAAACTCGTTTTAATTGAGCGCAAAGCGAGCCAAGAGTGGGTTCGTCGAGACTTAGAAGCAGTTCGTTTCGTCCCTTTGCGTGCTGGCGTTCAGTCGTAATTTGAAGCGCATGTCTATTTACATGTTACGCTATATCTAGAGCAAGAGAAGATTAGGAAAGTTATGCATTTGTCTAAAAGAACATCGTATTTATTAAGTGCTGCATTATCAGCGATTATTTTAGCGGGTTGTGGTACCAGTAACCGTGCGCCGATTACATCGGCAGGTGGGAGTTCAGCCGCCACAGGTTCTGGCGTACACGTTGTGCAACGTGGCGATACTTTATACAGTATCGCTCGTCGCCATAATGTATCGGTCAATCAACTTTTAAGTTTAAATAATATTTCGAATGCTTCGCAAATCGAAGTAGGTCAGCGCTTGCGCCTAGGTACGGGTGCTCCTGCTACAGCGGCTACTCGCACGCCTGCAGCTTCTACGTCAAGTGCTTCAAGCTCATCTCCACGCGTGGCGAGTGATGCGAAGTTGGTCTCTTGGGACTGGCCTGTGCGTGGCAATATTATTAGCCAATACTCAGAGAGCACACGTGGCATTGATATCGCGGGTAGCATTGGTGACCCTGTGAAAGCGGCCGCAGCGGGTACCGTATCGTATGTTGGTAATGGCTTACGTGGTTTAGGTAATTTAATTCTGATTACGCATGGCAATGGTTTTATTTCTGCCTATGCGCATAACGATAAATTATTAGTGAAACAGAATGAGCGCGTCACGAAGGGACAGAAAATTGCTGAGCTTGGTCAGTCAGATACAACCTCGCCGCGCTTGCACTTTGAGATTCGTCGCAATGGTAGCCCAGTAAACCCACTATCCTACTTGCCACGCTAAGTATTAAGTTTGGCTTTAGCACCAAGAGAGCGAGTTTGCTTTTTTCAGGGCTGGCTAAGGTAATTTAATCAATTGTAGCTAGCCTTGGCGCTTAGATAAATTTGTGGGTGCTTCTCGATAAATCGAGTCCGCTGCATATCGTCTTTGAGCTACGCAAGTCAATGCATAATTTTGGCCGCGCTAGAATGTAGTTGCGGCCTTTTTTATTTTTCAAGAGTAGTTTATGATTCCTTGCCTCGTTTTTGATTTAGAAACCATCCCCGATGCTGCCGGTTTACGGGCCCTGAATGATTATGAAGCGGGCTTAAGTGATGCGCAAGTAGTAGAGTTGGCGATGGCTGAGCGTCGTGAGAAAACAGGCTCCGACTTTTTCCCGCATCACCTGCAGAAAGTTGCTGTTGTGTCTTGCGTCTTTCGAGACGATCAAGGGTTTCGCGTTAAGACCTTAGGCCAGCCAGAGGATGATGAAGCGACGCTAATTCGGCAGTTCTTTAAAATCATTGATTACTACACGCCACAAATTATTAGTTGGAATGGTTCCGGTTTTGATTGGCCTGTTTTGCATTACCGTAGCTTAATTCATAAGATTGCCTCGCCACGCTACTGGGATTCTGGTGAGGATAATCGCGATTTCAAATTCAATAATTATCTCAATCGTTATCATACGCGTCACTTAGATTTGATGGATGTGTTAGCTGGCTTTAGTGGCCGAGCCAATGCGCCGATGGATCAGTTGGCGAAATTATGTGGCTTCCCAGGTAAGCTAGGTATGGATGGCTCGCAAGTCTGGCCAGCATGGCAGGCTGGACAGCAAGCTGAGGTGCGCGCCTATTGTGAGACGGATGTCGTGAATACATGGTTGTTGTATTGCCGTTATCGCTTAATCAAGGGCGAGTTAGATATCACGGCTTATGAAGCGGAAATTCAATTGGTGCGCGATAGCTTACAGCAGATTGATGCACCACACTGGCAGGAATATATGGCGACTTGGGAGGCTGAGAGTCTTTAGTCTTGCTTTATGACAGCTAATTAGTTCGAAAAAAGGCATATGTGTGCGCTGAAATCTTAAGCACTTTTTAAAATTTTGCAGTTTATTGACAATCCTGAAAGCGATTAAAAGTCACTGAAAGCCAATGAAATAATTGCCTTAATAAACGAAATAGATTTGTAACGGCCTCTGCTTAATAATACTCCTAACGAAAACGAATTGATTACATAAGGAGTTATCAATGAATAAGCAAACTCGTTTAAAAGGCATTGTTGCCGCTACTGTTCTGGCGCTTGGTGTTGTTTCAGTGGCTCAAGCGCAACCTGGTCAAGGACCACAGGGCGGTCAAGGTCAATCACAACGTGCTGATAAGCGCGGTCCAGGTGCGCCAGGTATGGGCATGGGTCCAATGAGTATTGTGAGTCCTCGTATCATTGAAGACTTAAATTTAAATGATACCCAGAAAGCACAATATCAAGCTATTGATGATTTCCAAAAAGAAGTCTTTACCAAGCGCAAAGAAGGTTTCACAAAGCTGAAAGAACTTCGTGAACAGCAGATGGCTTCAGGTAAGTTAGATTTAGAAGCTCTGTTTGCTGCCGATGATGTAGAGCGCGCTGAGGCGATGAAAGATCATCAACAGTTTAAGACGAAAGTATTAGACTTCTGGAAAACCTTAGATGATGATCAGAAGGTCAAAGTCAGCAAAGCATTCACCGAGAAGCAAGAGCGTATGGGTAAGCGTATGCAAGACAAGCGTGACGGCCAACGTGGTGGGCAACGCGCACCTCAGCAGTAAGTAGCAGTTCAGTAGTTTAGTAGTTTAGTAGTACAGCAGTTTTTCCTCTCATTTTTTCCTCTCCCTGTTTGCCCCAGTTGCTAAGACTGGGGCTTTTTTTGCCTGCTTGCGATGAATATCAAGTAGGCTTAGTGCAAGGTAGCTGATTAGATCCATAGGATTAGGCCATGACGAGCGAGGGCATGCTATTGACACCGTATTAGCTTCATAGGTCCAGAGGATTAGGCCATGCCTACTAATTTCTCTGCTTGTTCCAGCAGAATGCAGATTTTCTCTATCTAAGCCATTAAAATAGCGGCTTAACTATTCTCTGCTATGGAAAGCGATAATGTCTGAAGTATTTTCTATTGAATCAATTGATAATGAGGCGCGTGGAATTGCGCATCGAGAAGGCAAGGCTATTTTTGTTCAAGGTGCTTTGCCGGGTGAACTTGTTGAAGCGAATATTATTCGAAAAAAGCCGTCTTATGAAGTTGCCCGCACTGAGAAAATTCTTCGTCCATCGTTTATGAGAGTAGAGCCAAAATGCCCGAATTACGGGGTTTGCGGCGGCTGTGCTATGCAACACTTAGAGCCCTCAGCGCAGGTGGCGGTTAAGCAACGCACCTTGGAGGATAATTTTAAACATATCGGCCGTATTACTATCCCGCATGTCTTGCCAGCGATTCATGGTCCGAGCTGGGGCTATCGTTTCCGTGCACGCCTATCCGTACGTTATGTGCGTAAGAAAGAGGCTGCATTAGTTGGTTTTAGAGAGCGCAAAGGCAGCTATGTAGTGGATATGCATGAATGCTTAGTGTTGCCTCCACGCGTGTCAAATTTATTAACGCCTTTGCGTGAGCTGATTGCCGCGCTTAGTATTCGAGAAGAAATTCCGCAAATTGAAGTGGCGATGGGTGATGAGGAGCTCGTGCTATGCTTGCGCCATATGAAACCGTTCAGCGCCGAAGATTTGCGTCGCTTAGATGCTTTCGCCACTGAGCACGGCATTATCTGGTGGTTGCAGCCTAAGGGCCTAGATACGATTGCGCCTATGCATGCTGAAGATGAAAACCGTCTGTCTTATAGCTTGCCACAGTTTGGTTTGCGTATGCATTTCAAACCGAGTGATTTCACTCAAGTGAATTACCATATTAATCGTACCTTAATCGCTAAAGCCTTGAGTTTACTGGGTGTTGAGGCGAATGATCGGGTAGCGGACTTATTCTGTGGTTTAGGCAATTTTACCTTGCCGCTCGCGACACAAGCGCGCGAAGTTGTGGGGATTGAAGGCAGTAATACACTCACGGCTCGCGCCTTAGAAGCAGCACGAGCACATGGTCTGGCCGATAAAACGGATTTTTCAACACTGAATTTATTCGAGGTGGATGTTCAGTGGCTGCGTGATTTGGGCTATTTTGACCGTATGTTAATTGACCCTCCACGTGAGGGGGCATTTGCCGTGGCTAAGGCACTAGCAGCGCTTAAAGCAGAAGAGCGTCCTAAGCGCATTGTCTATGTTTCCTGTAATCCAGCGACCTTGGCACGTGACGCGGATGTTCTGGTGCATCAAGGTGGCTATCGCCTGATCAGCGCAGGCGTCGTCAATATGTTCCCGCATACAGCGCATGTGGAGTCGATTGCGGTATTTGAATGGCATCCAGGGGATGTGATTCCTGAGGTGGTGACTGAGGCTGATACAGAGACAGGTGAATAGACGCGCCCGCTGTGACGTCAATTACGTACTGTTGTGACAGATACTGACGCAGAGATAAGCGAATAAGTTCAAGTAAATATGGCAGGGTGAGCCTACTTAAGCGCATTCACATTTTTAAAAATTACTTGACTAAAAAATTCTACATTACCATTCTCAGTCTACGCTATAATAGACGCGTTTTGGTTTTTTTGTTTTGTCTTGTTATGTCGAATGCAACAACAGTTGCCCGCACACCAATGCATGAGCGTAAAGTACAGATTAATTCGTTCCTGCGCGATGATGGTTTATGGGATTTAGAAGCAACGCTCTTAGATGTGAAGGCCTATGATTTTGTGAAATTAAGCGGGGCCACACATACAGCGGGTACGCCAGTTCATGATATGTTAATTTGCGTAACCGCCACGGAAGAGGGTGAAATTGTTGAGGCGAAGGTGAAATATGGGGCAGCTCCCTACAATACGACCTGTTTTGCTATCGAAAGCGCTTATAATGAGTTAGTCGGTATGCATCTATTGCGTGGCTTTAGGAATGCAGTGCGCGAGCGCTTTGCTCGTGTTCAGGGCTGTACACATATGTCAGAGCTGGCGGTTTTATTACCAACGGTCTTTGTTCAGAGTTTAGCCAATCGTCGTAATAAGAAACGTAGTGAAAATCAGGGAAAGCGTCCTTTCCAGTTGGAGGGTTGTCATGCTTTACGCTTAGACTCGCCTGCAGTGAAGGAATTTTTCCCACAGTGGTATGAAGCCAAATCGGCAGATGAAAGTTAAATTTTGTTCCTTACAGACGTAGGGGTTTTTTAGTCACTTCTTATAGGTTATATATGAAGATTCATGAGTATCAAGGCAAACAGCTTCTAAAGAAGTTTGGCGTAACTGTTCCACGCGGTATTCCAGCATTCTCAGTTGATGAAGCTGTTAAAGCGGCAGAAGAGTTAGGCGGTGCAGTTTGGGTTGTTAAAGCTCAAATTCATGCAGGTGGTCGCGGCAAGGGCGGCGGTGTTAAAGTTGCTAAATCTATGGATGAAGTACGTCAATATGCATCTCAAATTCTAGGCATGCAATTGGTGACACATCAAACTGGTCCTGAAGGTCAAAAAGTGCGTCGTCTTTTCATTGAAGAAGGTGCAGACATCCAGAAAGAATACTACCTCAGTATTGTGATTGATCGTAGCAGCCAACGTATTTGCGTAATGGGCTCTAGCGAAGGTGGTATGGACATCGAGGAAGTTGCGGCTAAAACTCCTGAGAAAATCATCAAAGTATTTGTAGACCCAAATACAGGCTTAACACAAGCTGATGCTGAGCAATTGGCTCGTGGTATTGAAATCCCTGAGGGTTCAGTAGCTAAAGCAGCTGATGAATTCATCAAACTTTACAAGTGCTTCTGGGAAACCGATGCTGATCTAGCAGAAATCAACCCATTAGTGGTAACAGGTTCTGGTGACGTGATTGCGCTAGATGCGAAATTCAACTTCGACTCTAACGCTTTGTACCGTCAACCTGAAATCGTTGCTTTCCGTGACTTAGACGAAGAAGATCCACGCGAAGTTGAGGCGTCTAAATTTGACTTGGCCTATATTCAACTTGACGGTAACATCGGTTGCTTAGTGAACGGTGCAGGTCTAGCGATGGCGACAATGGACACGATTAAGTTGTTCGGCGGTGAGCCAGCTAACTTCCTTGACGTTGGTGGCGGTGCAACAGCAGAGAAAGTGACTGAAGCCTTCAAATTAATGCTTAAGAGCGACGACGTTAAAGCCATTCTTGTGAATATTTTCGGTGGCATTATGCGTTGTGACGTGATTGCTGACGGTGTGATTCAAGCTTCACGTGCAGTTGACTTGAAAGTGCCTCTAGTCGTTCGCATGAAAGGTACTAACGAAGAGATCGGTAAGCAAATGTTGAAAGACTCTGGTTTACCAATCATTAGTGCAGACTCTATGGCAGAAGCCGCAACTAAAGTCGTTGCTGCTGTTAAGTAAGGAATTCTAATGTCTATTCTGATTAATAAAGATACAAAAGTTATCACACAAGGTATTACTGGTAAAACAGGTCAATATCACACACGTATGTGCCGTGAATACGGTAACGGTAAGAACTGCTTTGTAGCGGGTGTTAACCCAAAGCGTGCGGGCGAAGATTTTGAAGGTATCCCAATCTACGCAAGCGTTAAAGAAGCTAAAGAAGCGACTGGCGCAACCGTATCAGTGGTGTATGTTCCACCAGCAGGTGCCGCGGCTGCTATTTGGGAAGCTGTTGAAGCTGATCTAGACTTAGTGGTATGTATCACTGAAGGTATCCCTGTTCGTGATATGTTAGAAGTGCGTAATCGTATGCGTGCTGAAAACCGCAAGACCTTATTATTAGGTCCTAACTGCCCAGGTTTAACCATTCCTGATCAAATCAAGATTGGTATTATGCCTGGTCATATTCACCGCCCAGGCCGTATCGGTGTGGTTAGCCGTTCTGGTACCCTGACTTATGAAGCCGTTGCTCAATTGACTGAATTAGGTTTAGGTCAATCAGCCGCTGTTGGTATTGGTGGTGACCCAATTAACGGTCTTAAGCATATTGATATCTTGAAGATGTTCAATGACGATCCTGATACTGATGCTGTTGTGATGATTGGTGAGATTGGTGGTCCTGATGAAGTGGCTGCTGCTGAATGGGCTCGTGACAACATGACTAAGCCAATCGTTGGCTTTATCGCTGGTGTTACAGCGCCTCCAGGAAAGCGTATGGGTCACGCAGGTGCCTTGATTTCTGGTGGTGCCGATACAGCTGATGCGAAATTAGCTGTGATGGAAGCATGCGGTATTAAGACAACTCGCGATCCATCTGAAATGGGTAAACTACTTAAATCAATTCTCTAATTGATTTAGTTTCTCTGAGAAGCCGTCATTTATTTTATTAAATGGCGGCTTTTTTTTATTGATTTTTGGACCTATGCTGAAGTGGTGTGGATTTGTCAAGTGCGTAGGTCTTACAAATGATTTTTGCAATTAGAGGAAAAAATTGTGGTTTTCTTGCTTTAGTCAATAAATATTTTTGTCAGCTTGTTGTAAGAAGTGTTTCAAAGCTATTGCAAATTGCGTTTATGTTTTATAATGCTTGACTGCAAATTGAAAATAAATGATAAGTTTCGAAAGCGCTCTAAGGATTGCTCGAGAAGCTGCATAAAATCTTAACGACAGATTTAAATTAAACCAAAAAAGGAAGAACATGATTGAGTTTTTACAATCTTTGAACTGGGGTGTTATCGGCAGTATTATTCTGATTGATATCCTCTTAGGTGGCGACAATGCCGTTATTATTGCATTGGCCTCGCGGAACCTAGAAAAATCAAAACGTATGCATGGTATTTTATGGGGTACCTTCGGTGCAATCGCTATGCGTGTTGTGCTTATTTTCTTTGCAATGGAACTATTAAACATTCCATTCTTGAAATTAGTGGGTGGTCTATTATTGATTTGGATTGGTATTAAACTCTTATTGCCTGACCATGATGAACACGGCAGTATTGAAGGCGGTGCTACCGTATGGGCTGCTGTTAAGACGATTCTAATTGCTGACTTTGTAATGAGCTTAGATAACGTTCTTGCTATTGCAGGTGTTGCACAGAATACACATGATGACCACCAGATGGGCTATGTGATTTTCGGTCTATTGGTCAGTGTGCCTATCATTATTTGGGGTAGTACCTTAGTATTGAAATTAATTGACCGCTTCCCATTAGTGGTGACAGCAGGTGCGGGCCTATTAGGTTGGATTGCTGGTGGTATGCTTGTTGGTGATGTGCAAATCCAAAAATGGTTCTTCGACGGAGTAGCCGCTCCAGCCGCTGTTAAATACACGGCCGAAGCCGCGGGTGCAATTTTTGTTGTATTATTGGGTATGTGGTTAGGAAACCGCAAGAAATCCAAAGCCGTCACAGCTGGTTCAAGTCATGAGTAAGAAGCCGCGCTTTACGCTTTTGCAAGTTCTAGTACTGGTGTTTATACTGGGACTTGTATTGGGTGTGGTGGCTAAATTATTACTCTAGGAGTTTTAGATCAATGACTAGTATTCCAGCTAAGCTGGTAATTGCTACACGTGAAAGCCGCCTAGCCTTATGGCAGGCGGAGCACGTGCAAGCTAAATTAAGTGCTTTATTACCTAATACCTCGGTTGAACTCTTAAAGATGACAACCCGTGGTGATCAAATTTTAGATCGTACACTCTCTAAAGTCGGTGGCAAGGGTCTATTTGTCAAAGAACTCGAAACGGCCTTACTTGATGGCCGTGCCGATCTCGCCGTACACTCCCTGAAAGATGTCCCTGTTGACTTACAACTGCCATTTCAATTGGCTTGTGTGATGGAGCGTGAAGATCCGCGTGATGCATTTGTCTCAAATCAATATGCTAGCTTAGCTGACTTACCCGAAGGGGCGGTAGTCGGTACCTCAAGCTTACGTCGAGAGGCGCAGATTCGTGAGCGTTATCCACATCTTGAAGTAAAGCCCTTGCGTGGCAATCTTGATACACGTCTACGTAAATTAGACGAAGGACAATATGCGGCGATTATTTTGGCTGCAGCAGGTCTGAAGCGTCTAGGCTTGCCTGAACGGATTAAGTCCTATATCGAAGTCAATGATAGCTTACCTGCGGCTGGACAGGGCGCATTAGGCATTGAGATCTTAGCCGAACGTCACGATGTACATGCCATCTTGCAAGCTCTTAACGATAACACGACTGCAGCTTGCATTACGGCTGAGCGTGCAGTTTCTTTAGCCTTAGGTGGTTCTTGCCAAGTGCCACTAGCCGCCTATGCCACGTTAAGCGGCGACGAGCTGCAGATTGATGCCTTAGTTGCCACACCTGACGGCAAGCAAGTGTTGCGTGCGCAAACTCAAGGCCCTGTTGCACAAGCAGAGCAATTAGGTGTTTCTGTCGCCGAGCAACTTAAAGCCGCTGGCGGCGCCGCGATTATCGCCGAATTCTTACATGTCTAAACACAGCGAGTAGGGAAGATGGCTGGTTATATCGTCCTTACTCGTCCTAGTGCGCAAAATCTCTCCCTCGCACAATTACTCACCCCCTATACTTCAGCGCAGATTATAGATTTACCTGCCTTGCAGATTAACGGTGTGCCCTGGTCAAGCTTGTCTCTTGAAGATCAAGGCCATATACAAAACCATGCGCAGATGGATTTGATTTTTGCGGTGAGTTCGAATGCTGTACGGCATTTTTCTCGTTTAATCAAAGAAGCGGGTTTGTCTTTATCGGCACGACCTTATTATGCGGCAGTTGGTGTGTCGACCCAACAAGCGTGGCTACAGCAAGGTATCATACCGGCGCAGGTGATAAGCCCACCGAACCTACAAGACAATGATTCGGAAGCGCTTTTGCAGCATTTACAAAGTCTTGGTATGACACAATTTAAACAGGTTCTCATTGTGCGCGCCCAAGATGGACGTAACTGGTTTACTGAACAATTACGAGCACAGGGTAGCCAAGTTCATCGCTTAAGCGCTTACCAAAGAATGCCAAGTGAATTTACACCCGAGCAAATATGCCAAGTGCAACAAGCTTTAGACTCACAACAGACGACATGGTTAATTAGCAGCATTGAAAGCGCACACCATATTTTGCGTCTTGTGCATTCATTAAATCGTCTGGACAGTTTTGCTCAACATCGCTTTGTACTTGTTCACCCAAGAATAGGCGAGGCGATTCAAGCATTTGTTCAACAAGCCACAGATTCACACCTAGTCATTAAGCCTGAGCAATTTAGCCTCAGCAATACTGAGTCAGCGCATTTAGTGGCCAATTTATTACGTTCTTAGAAGATTAAGAACTACACTGACAAGACATATTCATTAGAGTAGTCAGGCAAAATACGACGCTCAGGCTCAGTATAGATAGAGCACTCAAGTAAACATACTTAGGGGCTGCATCTTCCTTGCACACACTGTATGACGTTCTTAACAGATTGCTCATTAAACTAGGCGTATACCCATAGAAAGTGATAACTATTGTCTTTTTTCGTCAGGTTTTACTACAATAGAGATATATTAATGTGTATAGTTATACGTGTTAAAGCGAAGCTTGCTCATAGAATTCTCAAGGATAATGACGAATGGATGAACATAATAAACCCAGATCTGGCCGAAAATTTGATGATGATAATGTGATTGATGTTGAAGATAATTTATCGCATTACGATGACGAGGCTTCCGATTCTGAAACGCCGGAAGAGGAGTATGTGTCGCCTGCACCTCCTAAGCGTCGCACTGGTTTAGTTGCTGGCGTGGTATTGGCGTCTCTAGCCGTAGTCGGTGGAGGTGCTTATTATTATTTAGATCAAGCGAAATCGCAGCAGTCTGGTGCTAGCAGTGCAAGTGCGGTAAGTACATCAACGGCAGCGAGTACGGCAAGCACGCCGAGTTCAGCAGTCAGTACAAGCAGCACGGCATCTAGCGCACAAAACACAGCTCAACCTTCTAGCGCGACGAGCGTTAGTACAGCAGGTGCTGAAAATAATAATGCAACGGCCACAAGTGGCGATGTTGCGAGTACCAGTGATGTCGGCACCTCAAGTGCTTCAAGTACTCCAAGCGCGCCCAAAACCACCTTAGAAGCTGTGCATAATGAAACCAGTAATTTAGTGGCTGGTGTGGCGCAAAGCGCTGATAATATTGCTGGACAAGTGGTTGATAGTATCGATTCTGCGGTTAATTCAAGTACTCAGGAAGCGGATTCAAGCACCGCGCTAGAATCGACCTCAGTCGCTACCAGTACTAGCGCAGATGTTCCAGCTCAGAGTGCCACAGCAGAGACAGATAATACGGCGACAGCAGCGGTAGATAGCTCAACAACTGCAGATGCTTCGTCTAGCAATGCAGCGGATTCTGCGACTGACACCTCTGTAGAGAGTGCTCCACAGACAGCAGAAACAAGCGCTGAAGTCGCGATGGATCATGCCGCTCATGTAAGCCCAAGCCATGTTTCAGAGGCACCACAATCAACAGAAACACCAAGCGACAGTTCTGCACTAAGTCAAGCTACGGTTAGTCAAGAGGTGCATACCGCCTTAAACAAAACCAGTACTGAGTTAAATCAACTACAGGCTCAATTGCAGACACAAGCACAAGAAATTGAGCAACTGAAGGGGCAATTGCAAGAGGCTTTGCAATTGAATCGTCAAGTCTCCGATCAAATCGGTGCGGCGCCAACCTTGCAATCATTAAGCTACCCATTAGTCTTATCGGAAGTAATCCATTTATATAATAGTGCTTCATATGAAGTGCAGATCGCGGGTAACGTTGAGAAAGCTACGCGTATATTACAGCTAGCACACAACACAGCCTTGAATGCCAAAGACCCTATTTTTAATAATTTAGCGAATGGCATCAGTGCTGATATCAATGTCTTGAATAGCAGCAAGGGCGTTAATATTGACTTGTTATTCCAGGCAACCACGCAGCTGCAAGGTCTGCTAGAGCAAGTACGCTTTATTTCACCTGATTTGCAGCCGCAAGTGTCTTCAACGCAAGTTGTTCCAGCGTCTGAGGCGAATCCAGAAAGCATCTCTGCTAGTCAGGCAGCAGCCGAAAGCTCTTGGTTTGATCGTGCTTACGATACGACCGCACAGTGGGCGGGTCAAGCCTATGATGCCTTATCTTCTGATATTGGTGGCTTAATCAAGGTTGAGAAACTCAGCAATCCTGATTTAGGTATTATTCCGGTCGATCAGGTGCAACTCATTCGTAATAACTTAAAGCAAGATGTTCGAATTGCACAAGATGCCATGCTTAAGCAAGAAGAGGGTGTCTGGAAGACCTCATTACAAAGCGTCTTAGATAATGTGTTGAGATATTACGACCCACAAGATGAACGTATGGAAACTTTAGTGACTTTAATTAAGCAGTTGCAGGACTTATCTGTTAAGCCTGAACTACCTGAATTGAAGTTCACCAAGGAAGCTATCGAGCAAACTAGCCGAGAACTTAAAACCCCGTCACCGGTTCAATACTAGGAGTAGGGCATGCGTTCAATTATTAAGCTTTTGATTTTATTTGGCCTTGCCGTAGTGGCAGCCTTATTGCTAAAAGATAGCAATGGTTACCTCATGTTGGTGACCAATGAAGAGCGTCGTACGATGTCAATTCCTGCTGCGATTTTAATTTTTACAGTGGCATTTGTCGTCTTGTATGTTGTATTTCGTATTATTCGTCGCGTTTTGGCGGCTCCTAAGGCAGTTAGTCAATGGTCTGACCGCCGTCATGAGCGTAAGGATGTGGCTTTACTTGAACGTGGTTGGATTGAGTTACTCGAAGGCAGCTCAGTCAAAGCGGAAAAAGACTTAGAGCGCTTAGCGCACCATACCAAGGATAATACCCGCATGGCTTTAGCGAGCATGGCGGCGGCACGAGCTGCCCATAATCTAGGCCATAATGACAAACGCGACCGTTTATTACTATCAGCCCGTGAGGCAACGAAGAATGAGCCACGTCTCAGTGCAGCCGCTGCTACTGTTCAGGCAGAGTTGCTTTTAGATGAAGGTAAGGGACATGAGGCTCTACCACACTTGGAGTTCGTCAATAGTGTCGATGGCAATCAAGTGCATATACAGAAACTCATGTTGCGCGCTTATAAGCAAACAGGCGACTCTTTAAAAATTATTGAGATGGCGCGCATCTTGAATAAGAAAAAGCATCTGGAAACCTCTGAGTTTAAGAGCTTATTAGAGTACACCGCGGCCAATTATTTCACTAAAGCGAATATTGCTGATGCCAATAGCTTGTATCAGACATTAAGCGCAGAAGAGAAAAGTTATGCCAATATTGCTTTGGCGATGGCTGGACGTTATGAGCAAGCAGGCGAACCTGCACAAGCGGCTAAGGCATTGGAGCTTGCACTTGATCGCGAGATTGATGTGCGTCTATTAGCACTCTATACCCAATGCAATGAGCAAGAGGCAAGTGGTCGTTTGAGTAAAGCTCAGCAGTGGTTAGCTAAGGATGAAAAAAATCCCGACATCCTGCTCGCTTTAGGCCATCTGTGCCTAGTAGCGAAGTTATGGGGGCAAGCTGAGCGTTATCTGAATAAGAGCCTAAGTCTGCGTGATGACGCTAAAGTCCATGCTTTATTAGGTATTTTGAATGACCGCCAAGGTAGACCGCAAGAAGCCATGCGTCATTGGCGCTTAGCATCGACGGCAACAGTAGCTTTGCCCGTAGATCATGCGACAATCTTAGCGGCAGCTGATACGAGTAATGATCCAAGCACACCACCTGATGTCAAAAATTTAGATAAACCTGATGACCATTTCTTATCGAATAAAATTGAATCGGGTAGAGGTGAACTGGAAGATGATACAGAGGTTTACTTTGATTCAGCACCGATCCCTGGTCTAGACAGAAAAGACTAGGGTAAAATACAAATTTGCCATAGATTTTATACGTCATTTAATAACGTAACCCAATAACTTAATCCAATTAACTTATCAATAAGGTATATAAAATGAGTTTGAACAATGTTCCTGCTGGCTCTAAGATTCCTGAAGAGTTTAACGTCATTATTGAAATTCCTCAGAATTCTGATCCTGTTAAATATGAAGTAGACAAGGATACAGGCGCTGTATTTGTTGATCGCTTTATGTTAGCGGCTATGCATTATCCATGTAACTATGGTTATGTACCACAAACCATCTCTGATGATGGCGACCCAGTTGATGTGTTGGTGATTACGCCTTTCCCGATTCAGGTTGGTGCAGTGATTAAGTGCCGCGCCATTGGCGTATTACAGATGGACGATGAAGCAGGTGGTGATGCTAAATTGCTTGCAGTACCTGTTTCTAAACTTTACCCTCTTTACGACAATATTAAAGAAGCCACTGACTTACCAGCACAAGAGTTGCAACGTATTCAGCACTTCTTTGAACACTATAAAGACCTTGAAAAAGGCAAGTGGGTTAAGGTAAAAGGTTGGGAAGACTCAGCGGCTGCTAAGGCTGAAATTATGGCGAGTGCTGAGCGTTTCAATAAGGCTTAATTGCATCATTATCCTAAAGCTCCTGTATGTGTTGAATTTGATTTCAGCCATGCAGGAGTTTTTTATTGCGTAAGACATTAGATTAAGCTTTATTTACTGATAGGAACTCGCCGCAAAACTGCATTCTTAAGGGCAGGGAGGACGTCAATGAGAGATAGTGTTTTATTATTATCAAGTCTCTGAGCGTGCACAGTAGTTGTCGCTTTGTTACTACTTTGACTTAGCATGTCTTTATGACAAGATGATGATATAGACTATAGCTTTCGCTGCTTTGCACAACTTAACAGCTGTTACAGTAGTTGTAACAATTTTAAGCTTATCTTGTGGGTATAATTATTCATAGTTGTGTTGTAACAAGCAATTTTTTGGCATTCGCCCAAAGCTTTTTGTTCTATGGACGCTTAATGCTTGTTGCACGTAGCAGATTTACTCTCACTACTTAAAGGGATTGTTATGAAGAAAAATATGTTTGTACTCGCTGGCTTAGTATCAGCCTTAGCATTAGTCGGTTGTGGCAAGAAAGAAGAGACGCCAGCCGCTCCAGCAACGCCACCAGCAGCTTCTGCACCAGCACCAGCACCGGCTCCAGCACCAGCTCCAACAGTTGTTAGCGATTTGCCACCTGCATGTGAAGCATATATCACACAAGTTCAGGACTACCTCAATAAATTACCTGAAGCTGCTCGTGCTCAAGTAGAGCCACAATTAAAGACAGCGCTTGACCAAACACGTGAAGCCTTGAAGTCTATCCCTGATGACGCACAGAAAGTATCTGTATGTAATCAAGCTGCTGAGATGTTCAAGCAGATGACAGCAGGTCAACCTCAGTCATAATTAAGGAAGTAGGTTAATAGGCGACAAACTTATTTTAAGTGTATGCTTTAAGCACATTCAGTATTGAGATAAGAGAGTTTACGTATTAACTTATAATAACTTATGTAATAATAAACCACGCCCATTTAAGAGGCGTGGTTTTTTACAGGAAGAGAATAAATGAAGAAATTAATTTTAAGCGCTGCAGTAATCTCATCGGGCTTTGCATTAAGTGCGTGCGGCAGCGATAGCTTACCGAAAGTATGCGAGAACTATATCTCAGAAACAGAGTCACTGATGAAGCTAATCCCAGCGGAGCAACGTGCACAGCTTGAGCCACAGCTAAAAACTGAACTTGAAAATATGCGTAAAGCTCTTAAAGAAATGAGTAAAGAGCAACAAGAAAGTGAGTGCAAGAAAGCGCTAGATATGTTGTCTATGATTAAAAACATGATGCCTAAATAAGGCGTATGTAGCAGAATAAGGTGTGTGTAGCTAAAGATAACACGTACACCAAATATAGACTATGTAGTAACACAAAACCCAGGTTCGTATAAACCTGGGTTTTGTTTATTGATGCCTTGATGAGTTCTTGATTAAGCCGTCATAAAGACCTGCATTTAAGCTCATAGTTACGCTTGCATTTAAGCCCTCATTTAGACATTCATAAGTGCCCTCACTCAGACCTTCATTCAAGCCTTCAACAATTTCTTTAGCTGATCCTGAACCTGAGCTAAGAGGGCGCCAAAATCCGCCACACGTGCTTGCTCTTGCTCAATCACCGCCATTGGCGCGCGTTCAACAAAGTTCTTGTTCTCTAACTTGCCTTTAGCTTTAGCAATCTCACCTTCAAGACGCTTAATCTCTTTTTCTAGGCGAGCTGTCTCAGCGGCTACGTCAATTTGTACGTTCAGCATTAACTGACATGAACCCAGAATCTGACTTGGCGCACCGAGATCTGGCAATTTATCGACCACACTTAATTCATTAACCTTAGCAAGGGCCATAATGTAAGGCTTTTGCAGGCTCACTAGCGCTTCATCAGCTGCCATAAATAAGCCGACTTTCTCCGCCGGTGAAATATTCATCTCACCGCGTAGCGCACGAATCGCTTCAATCACTTGCTTGATTTGGGCAACTTGCGCTTCAGCAGACTCATTAATATTTTGCGGCTGGCTAAGCGGGTACGCTTGGTTGCTCAGTAGCACGTCGGTTTGTTCTGGCATGCGCTTGCCCGCCAAGACGGAAACTTTTTGCCAGAGCTCTTCCGTGATGAATGGAATAATCGGGTGGGCAACACGTAAGATAGACTCAAGAATATGAATCAAGGTGCGGCGCGTACCTAATTGCTGCTCAGGCGTACCAGTTTGCAGTTGTACCTTAGCTAATTCAACGTACCAGTCACAGTATTCGTCCCATACAAAGCGGTAGATGGCATTGGCGACATTATCAAAGCGATAGTCTTCAAAGCCCTTAGTCACTTCAACCACAAAGCGCTCATACTGGCTAAGCATCCATTGATCGACCACCGATAGCTCGGCGTTACCTGTGCTGAGATCATGGCCTTCAACGTTCATCATCACAAAGCGTGTGGCATTCCATAGCTTATTACAGAAGTTGCGATAGCCTTCGCAGCGCTTCAAGTCAAAGTTCATATTACGACCAAGTGTCGCATAGGCTGACATGGTGAAGCGTAGGGCATCGGCGCCATAGCTGTTGATTCCATTGGGGAATTCTTTACGCGTATCCTTAGCAATCTTATCAGCGGCTTTAGGATTCATTAAACCCTGCGTGCGCTTGGCTAATAGTGGCTCTAACTCAATCCCATCAATCAAATCCACAGGGTCAAGTGTATTGCCCTTAGACTTACTCATTTTCTGGCCTTGCGCATCAAGAATCAGACCATGTACATAGACCGTCTTGAACGGTACTTGACCAGTCAGGTGCATACTCATCATCACCATCCGAGCGACCCAGAAGAAGATAATGTCAAAACCCGTCACTAAAACATTCGAAGGCATGTAGCGCTCATAGTCTGGCGTCACATTCGGCCAACCCATGGTGGTAAAAGGCACTAGTGCCGAGGAGAACCAGGTGTCTAACACGTCATCATCGCGACGTAAATCACCAGTCACGCCTGCTTTACGCGCTTGCGCAATGGCATCAGCTTCATTGCGGGCGACGAAAATTTGACCGTCTTCACTGTACCAAGCAGGAATCTGATGGCCCCACCAAAGTTGGCGCGAGATACACCAGTCTTGGATTTTTTCAAGCCAGAGATTATAGGTGGTGGTCCAGTTCTCAGGGTAGAAGCTGACACGACCATCACGCACTACTTCAAGGGCCGTTTCAGTAATGCTCTTACCAGGATTGTAAGTGCCTTCAGGAGCTGGCTTACTCATGGCCACAAACCATTGGTCTGTGAGCATAGGTTCAATCACGGTCTTGGTGCGGTCACCACGCGGCACCATAAGTTTATGCGGCTTAATTTCTTGCATTAAGTCGAGGGCTTCAAGATCAGCGACAATTTGCTTACGTGCGGCAAAGCGATCCATGCCTTGGTAAACAGCAGGAGCATTCTCATTGATCTTTGCATCTAAGCTTAGAATACTGATCACGTCTAAGCCATGACGTTGACCAACTGCATTATCGTTAAAGTCATGGGCTGGCGTGACTTTCACAACACCCGTACCAAATTCACGGTCAACATAATCATCGGCAATAATCGGAATCGCACGATTGACTAACGGTAAATTCACGGTTTGACCAATCAAGTGTTGATAGCGCTCGTCCTCTGGGTGTACCATCACCGCGACGTCGCCGAGCATGGTTTCAGGGCGAGTAGTGGCCACCACAAGATGGGTCAAATCACCACTTGGGGTGCTAAGAGGATAGCGGATATGCCATAAGAAGCCGTCTTCTTCAACACTTTCTACTTCGAGGTCAGACACCGCCGTACCCAGTACAGGATCCCAGTTGACCAAGCGCTTGCCACGGTAAATTAAGCCTTGTTCATAGAGGCGTACGAAGGTCTCAAGCACACCGGCCGACATCTGATCGTCCATTGTGAAGTACTCGCGCGTCCAATCAGCGGAGCTACCTAAGCGGCGTACTTGCGATTGAATTGTCCCGCCTGAGTACTCTTTCCATTCCCAGACTTTCTCTAAGAAGGCTTCACGGCCTAAATCATGGCGTGAAATATTCTGCGCATCGAGTTGGCGCTCAACCACAATTTGTGTCGCAATGCCCGCATGGTCTGAACCAGGCACAAACACGGTATCGCAACCATTCATGCGGTGATAACGGATTAAACCATCCATAATAGTCTGGTTAAACGCATGCCCCATATGCAGAGTGCCCGTCACATTAGGTGGTGGGAACTGAATAATATAAGGTTTACCAGATAGGGGAGAGTCAGTGCGTACATGCTGACCCGCTTTAAACGCACCTAATTTGTCCCAAGTTTCGTACCACTGGGCTTCAATCTGCTTAGGGTCGTAATTTTTCGCTAATTGATTGGCTTGAGTTAATTCCGTATTCATACATTTTTGCTTAGATAAACTTAGACAAGCTTATTAAGCCATGCCTTTTAATTCAATAGATTTAATAACAAGCCTCTATTCTAAAGTGTATTTGCGCCTTTTTGCATGCTAAAATTACCGATTGAGTAAAAATCTACTTTATCACTCAAGAAATATGCCTGAACAAGGTATCAACTAACGCATTTATTGGAGCTTTTTAAATGGCTATCGAACGTACTTTATCTATTATCAAACCTGACGCGGTTGCAAAAAATGTAATCGGCGAAATCGTTTCTCGCTTTGAGAAAGCAGGCCTAAAAGTCGTTAACGCTCGTCTACAACAATTAACTCGTGCTGAAGCAGAAGGCTTTTACGCTGTTCACAAAGAGCGTCCTTTCTTTAACGACCTCGTTGAGTTCATGATTTCTGGTCCAGTGTTTGTACAAGTACTAGAAGGCGAGAACGCAATTGCTAAAAACCGCGAATTAATGGGCGCTACCGATCCTAAGAAAGCTGAACCAGGTACTATCCGTGCTGACTTCGCTGAAAGCATCGATGCTAACGCTGTTCACGGCTCTGATGCGCCTGAAACAGCGGCTGTAGAAATTAACTATTTCTTCGGTTAATTGTAGGACTGTTGAACACAGATATGTCAGAACGCCTGAACTTATTAGGCTTAGACCCTGCAACCCTTGCCGAGCTGATGGCTCGGTGGGGGCATAAGCCATATAGAGCTAAGCAATTATGCCGCTGGGTACACCAGCGCGGAGTAGCCGATTTCGATCAGATGAGCGATTTGGCTAAGGATTTTCGTGCGCAATTACAAGAGCGTACGAGCGTCAGCGTGCCTGACGTTATTACCAAACAAGTTTCTGCTGACGGCACACGCAAGTGGCTGTTTGACGTTGGCAATAATAATGCTATTGAGACCGTCTTCATTCCTGAAGATGACCGTGGCACCTTATGTATTTCTAGCCAAGCGGGTTGTACCTTGGCTTGCCGCTTTTGCTCAACAGGGCATCAGGGCTTTAATCGCAACCTAACATCAGCCGAAATTATTGCGCAATTATGGTTTGCTCGCGCCGATATTATGGCCGACAAGGGCGCAGCGCGCCTACAAGCGGATGGTCAGACAAGTAGCGCTGAGCTCACACAAGATGAGCGCATTATCAGTAATGTGGTGATGATGGGTATGGGCGAGCCTTTGCTCAATTATTATGAGCTTGTGCCTGCCTTAAAATTGATGCTCGATGATAATGCCTATGGCTTATCGCGTCGCCGTGTCACGGTATCGACCTCAGGGATTGTGCCTTTGATTGACAAATTGTCTCAGGACTGTCCAGTCGCACTCGCCGTATCCTTACATGCGCCGAACGATGATCTGCGTGATCAGTTAATGCCAATCAATAAGAAGTTCCCGATTGATCAGCTGATGGATGCCTGTAATCGTTACTTAGAATTCGCCCCGCGTGATTTTATTACCTTTGAATATATTATGCTGGATGGCATTAACGATCGCGATGAGCATGCGCATCAACTGATTCAGCTCGCCAAACGCGTTCGTTGTAAATTAAATTTAATTCCGTTTAATCCATTCCCTGAGTCTGGCTTAGATCGTTCTAGCAATAATCAAGTACGCCGTTTTGCGAGTATCTTGATGGATGCAGGCGTGATTACCACCGTACGCAAGACCCGCGGCGACGATATTGATGCCGCCTGTGGTCAGTTGGCAGGTGATGTGATTGACCGCGCACGTATCCGTGAGAAATTGCAAGAACGTAAAACCATACCGATTAAAGAAGTGAGATCATGAATCAAGCGATGCCAGATTTAACCAAAGAGTCCTTAGTACCACCAAGTACCGATAGTCTTGGTGCGTGGTTACGCGCCCACCGTTTGCAGCGTCAAATGAGTCTGGCTGATGTTTCGGAAAGCACCAAATATCATGCTAAGCAATTAGAATCCCTAGAGAATAATCAGTGGGACGCGCTTCCTAGCGGATTTGTCTTGCGTAGTATTGTGAAGAAATTTGCAAAAGCCGTCGGTGCCGATGAAGCCAAGGCGCTAGAACTCTTGGCGCAAGAAACTGGCAATAGCGTTGTAAGCCCAGATACCAAAAACTTAAAAACTAATTTCACGATCAGCATGAATGAACAATTGCCCGATAGTCGTCGTGGCAGTGGTGCTTGGGTGTGGATTTTAGTGATTCTAGTTTTATTAGTGGGCGCTGGCTATATTGCTTATGATCAAGGCATGGTGAGCGCTGAAGATATTGAGTTTATTAGTAACTGGTTTAAGTAAGCCATGATTTCTCCAATTCCTTACCCTAAGGGGCCGCAAGCACGTCGCAACACCCGTGGCGCGACTGTGTCTTGGGGCAGTAAGCATGTCAGTATTGGTGCCCAGCACCCCATTGTCGTGCAATCGATGACCAATACCGATACCGCTGACCCGATTGCCACCGCGATTCAAGTCAAAGAGCTTGCACTCGCTGGCTCTGAGCTTGTGCGTATCACGGTGAACACCCCTGAAGCTGCTCAAGCAGTTGCGGCCATTCGTGAGCAATTAGATAAAATGGGTGTGGATGTCCCGCTCATCGGTGACTTTCACTATAACGGCCATAAATTATTAACCCAGTATCCTGATTGTGCTCAAGCCTTATCGAAGTACCGAATTAATCCAGGTAATATGGGCGGCGGTAAGAAGCGCGATGATAACTTCGCCCAGATGATTGAAGTGGCCGCTCGCTTTGATAAAGTAGTACGAATTGGCGTGAACTGGGGTAGCCTCGATCATGAATTGATGGCACGCATGATGGATGAGAATAATCAGCGCAGCCAACCATGGAGTGCCCAGGCGGTAATGCGTGAAGCCTTAGTGGTTTCGGCGATTACGAATGCACAACGAGCCGAAGAGTTAGGCTTGGTGGGCGATAAGATTGTATTGTCTTGCAAAGTCAGCCACGTACAAGACCTGATTTCGGTCTATCGTAATCTATCAGAGCGTTGCGATTATCCCTTGCATTTAGGCTTGACTGAGGCGGGTATGGGCAGCAAGGGTATTGTCGCCTCAACGGCCGCATTATCTGTCTTGATGCAAGAAGGCATTGGGGATACGATTCGCATCTCCTTAACACCTGAACCTGGTGGTGATCGCCGCCGCGAAGTGATTGTGGCACAAGAGATGTTGCAGACCATGGGTTTGCGCGCCTTCACACCGATGGTGGTGGCCTGTCCAGGCTGTGGTCGTACCAGCAGTACCTTTTTCCAAGAGTTAGCCGATAGTATTCAGAGCTATTTACGCGATCAGATGCCGATATGGCGTGCTCAATATCCTGGCGTAGAAACCATGAACGTAGCCGTGATGGGCTGTGTCGTGAATGGCCCGGGCGAAAGTCGTCATGCGGATATTGGGATTAGTTTACCAGGTACTGGCGAAGTTGCTGCGGCACCTGTCTTTATTGATGGTGAGCGCACAGTGACGCTTAAGGGTGAACATATTGCCACTGAGTTTCAGGCGATTGTTGAGAATTATGTCGCTAAGCGTTATGGTCTTACCTCGGCACAGCAATAGTCGTAGTTTTTCGTAGTACAGCAGTTGTGACCATAGTGCAGTAAGAGTTTTCTCGTCCTAATTGTGGCGCCTGTCTCAGCAAGGCTTATGCTAATTTCAGCCGTGTTGGTGTGTATTGCAGCAGGTTTTGACTAAGAGTTAAGTGGCCAGAACTTAAGTGACAAAATTGATAGTGCAGAAGTTTTAAAATTAAAATTTATAGAAAGTATATGAGTAAAGCCTTCGAAAAAGTAACCGCCATCCGTGGCATGAATGATATTCTGCCCGATACGAGTTGGCAATGGGAGCGATTAGAGCGCATCTTAAAAACCTGGTTAGCCCAGTATGCTTATCTGAATATGCGTACCCCAATTCTTGAGCAGACGCGCTTGTTTGCCCGTGGTATTGGTGAGGTTACGGATATTGTTGAGAAAGAGATGTACACCTTCAGTATGTCCAATGATAAGCAAGAAGCAGGGCAGTTGATGACCATGCGCCCTGAGTTTACGGCTGGTGTGGTTCGTGCAGCGATTGAACACAATATTACCTATGAGCGCCCGCAGCGTGTGTACTCAATGGGTCAGGTTTTTCGTCATGAGCGTCCGCAAAAAGGGCGTTATCGTCAGTTCCACCAAGTCTCAGTTGAAGCACTAGGTTTTGCTGGGCCTGATATTGATGCCGAGCAAATCATTATGTTGGCTCGCTTATGGAAGCTTTTAGGCTTGAAAGATATTCACCTTGAATTAAATTCTTTGGGTCAGGCTGCAGAGCGTCAAGCACATCGAGAGGCTTTGATTAAGCACTTAGAAGCGCATATTGATATTCTTGATGAAGACGGTAAGCGTCGTATGTATAGCAATCCATTGCGTGTATTGGATACGAAGAATCCTGCCATGCAAGAGATGGCGAATAATGCGCCTAAGCTATTTGATTTTCTCGGTGAAGAGTCACTCGCGCACTTTAATGAAATTCGTGCCCGCTTAGACCAGGCAGGTATTGCTTATACAATTAATCCGCGCTTGGTGCGTGGCTTAGACTATTATAATTTGACGGTGTTCGAGTGGGTGACGACCAGCTTAGGCGCCCAAGGTACGGTGTGCGGTGGTGGGCGTTATGATGGCTTATTCGAGCTATTAGGCGGTAAAGCAACGCCAGCAGTAGGTTTTGGTTTAGGTTTAGAGCGTCTACTGGGTTTAATGGAATTAGAGAGCCAAGAGACAGCTCCTGCTGAAGCCGATATTTACATTGTGCATCAAGGTCTTGAGGCAGGGCGTCGCGCCACACAATTGGCCGAGCAGTGTCGTGATGCTAATTGGCGCGTCATTGTGCATGCGGGATCAGCCTCCTTCAAAGCACAATTTAAGCGCGCTGATTTTAGTGGGGCGAAAGTTGCCTTAATTCTAGGCGAGAGTGAAATTGAACACAATACCATCGCAATTAAACCATTGCGTTTATCAGATGATGGTAAGATGTTGGATCAAGTTGTAGTTGCACAAACTGCATTAATTGAAGAATTAAAACAAAGGATTTAAGAAGCATGGCATTTGACTTAGAAGAACAGGAAAAGATTGACGAACTCAAGGCATGGTGGAACCGCTTTGGGGGTCTTGTTTCTGGTGTTGCCACCGTCATTATGTTAGCCATCTTAGGCTATTATGGTTGGAATTGGTATCAAGGTTATCAGTCACAGAAAGCCCTCGGTTATTACGATATTATCAATACTTCAGTGACAGCTCCTGATGAGAGTTCAGCGGCACGTATTATTGAAGCCAATGGCGTATTACAGAAAGATTATGGCAGCACGGTGTATGCACCCCGCGCGGCCTTATTAGCCTCTAAATTTTTCCTTGATATGGATAATGCCGCTGAAGCTGAAAAGCAACTGCAATGGGCAGTAACGCAGAAAACTGATGTAAGCTTAGTACCAGCGGCCCAGTTGCAATTGGCTACTGCGCTTGCGGACCAAGAGAAATACGATCAAGCATTAGCGCAATTAAACAATCCTCCAGCGGCTTTTAAAGCTTTATTCTTAGATCGCCAAGGTGATATTTTAATTGCTCAAGGGAAAACCGCTGAAGCTGTAAAGAGTTGGCAAGAAGCTAAAGCAGCAGCAGGTCTTGATGATAGTTTAGTACGCACAGTAGATTTAAAAATTAGCGTTTTAGGTGGGGAGTAAAAACATGGCAAGATCGATGAAAGCACTTTGTTTAAGTCTTGGAGCAGCATTAACATTATCTGCTTGCGGACTCTTTAGTAATGACAGTCGTTATGAACCTGTTGAGCTAACACAGTACGCCCAAACAGCGACAGGATCAATTGCGTGGAGCACCAATATTGGTAGCGGTAGTGGCTATGGTTTTGCACCACAAGTGACAACAGACTCGATTTTTGCCGCAACACCGGATGGCTCAGTTGCCCGTGTGAACTCAGCGACGGGCGCGACCATGTGGCGTGTGAAGCTTGAGCAAGATTTAGCTGGTGGCGTGGGCGTAGGTGATGGTGTAGTTGCCGTGACTACGCGTAATGGTCAGGTGATTGCGTTGGATGCACAGAATGGTAATCAAGTCTGGGCGAGCCGTACCTCAACGATTGCAACAACCCCACCAGCCGTGGGCAATGGTGTTGTGGTTGTGCGTGCCGATGATTACCGAGTACAAGCGTACAACGTAACTGATGGTGCTTTATTGTGGAGCTATGTTCGTACCAATCCAGAACTTGCTTTGAAAACCACCTCACGCATGGTGATGTTGCCTGGAGCGGTCGCCGTTGCGGTGCCCAGTGGTCGCTTGGTCGGATTGAATATTACGACGGGTCGCCCGATGTGGGAGATGATTGCAGCGAGCGTGCGCGGTCCAACCGACTTAGATAGCGTCACCGATGTTGTTGGTATGCCCGTCTTAACGGGTAATGAGGCATGCATGGCGAGTTATCAAGGCAATGTTTTATGCTATGGCATAACGCAAGCAGGCCCGCAATTACGTTGGGCACAGCCTTTTTCTAGCTCTGTCGGTATTGATTTAACAGAAAGTGCCTTATTGGGCGCTGCTGTTGATGGCAATGTGAGTGCCTTTAATCGTGCGAGTGGCGAAGTGCTTTGGTCAAATCAAACCTTGAAAAACCGAGGCCTAACGAATCCTGTTGTGCATAATAATTATGTCGTCGTGGCTGATTACGAAGGCTATGCACACTTCTTTAATTTTGCCAATGGTGATTTACAAGGTCGTGTCTCTTTAGGCAATAGTGACCCTGTTTTATCGCCTCTAGTTGCCGCACCGAATGGTGTAGTAGCACAGACAGGCAATGGTAATTTAGTTTTATTTGGTGTTCAGTGAAAATAACGAAGTTTAAACCTGTCGTCGCCTTAGTGGGGCGCCCGAACGTAGGTAAGTCAACACTTTTTAATCGCTTAACACGCTCGCGTAATGCCTTAGTGGCTGACTTCGCAGGCTTAACGCGCGATCGTCATTATGGCGAAGGGCGTGTTGGGCAGTATCCTTATTTAGTGATTGATACAGGCGGTTTTGAGCCGGTGGTGAAAACTGGCATCCTTAAAGAGATGGCACGCCAGACTGAGCAAGCAATTGCCGAGTCGGATATTGTTATTTTCTTGGTTGATGCCCGTGCGGGTGTGAATGCGCATGACCATGAAATCGCTGAGATGTTACGCCGTGCAGGACCTAAGATTATTCTGGCCGTGAATAAGGCCGAAGGGATGCAACATGGGCAAGCCGTAGCCGAGTTCTATGAGCTTGGCTTAGGTGAACCTGTGCCTATCTCGTCGGCCCATGGCGATGGTGTGGTTGATCTGATTGAGCATGCCTTAGCGACGGTTGTTGACCCGTATATTGAAGAAGAGCAAGAGTCTGAGTTTGATCCTGATGAGGAATTAAGCGATGAAGAACTGGCTCAAGCGCTGGCTGAAGGCACAGATGAGGCCGAGTTGGCCGCAGCTGACGTGCTTGCGGACGATGATGATGCGCTTGCTGATGATAGCGACGTCGAGTTCGCTGATAATAGTGATGAGAGTCCTGAGGGCGCTGAAGCTGAAGAGGGTGATGTTGAGCGCATGAGCAGCGCGGATGATGATACCTCTGATAATGGGCAGCAAGTGGCAGTAGTGGGAGCTGCTCAGGCTGAGAAGCCAGCGGATGGCTCACCATTCACTGATCATCGCATTAAGCTGGCGATTGTTGGCCGTCCGAATGTGGGTAAATCCACTTTGATCAACACTATTCTCGGCGAAGAGCGGGTGATTGCTTTCGATATGCCTGGTACGACGCGCGATGCGATTGAAATCGATTTTGAACGTGGTGATAAGAAATACACCCTGATTGACACTGCAGGTTTGCGTAAGCGCGGCAAGGTGTTCGAGACCATTGAGAAGTTCTCAGTGATTAAAACCTTACAAGCGATTGAAGCATGTAATGTGGTAGTCCTTGTGTTGGATGCGCAGACAGAAATCTCTGATCAAGATGCTCATATTGCGGGTTTTATTCTTGAAAGCGGTCGTGCCCTTGTGGTGGCGATTAATAAATGGGATGGCCTGGATGGCGATGAGCGTGATTGGATTACGCGAGAATTTGAACGCAAGTTGCGCTTCTTGTCTTTCGCTAAAGTGCATCATATTTCAGCCTTAAAAGGGCATGGCATTAAAACTTTGATGAAATCGGTACATGAAGCCCATGCGGCAGCCTTCATCAAGCTATCAACGCCGAAATTAACCCGTGAGTTACATGCTGCGGTAGAGCAACAACCGCCTCCGCGCCATGGGATTTTCCGTCCGAAGATGCGTTATGCTCATCAAGGTGGTCAGAACCCACCATTAGTGATTGTGCATGGCAGTGGTTTGGATGGCGTGAGCGACTCTTATCGTCGTTATTTGGAATCCCGTTTTCGTCGTATTTTTAAACTGGATGGCACACCGATGCGCATCGAGTTTAAGTCTTCACATAACCCTTATAAAGACAAGTAAATGAGTAAGTTTTGGAGTGATTTTGTTGCAGGCCTGACCCCTTATGTACCAGGTGAGCAACCACCAGAAGGGCTGTTTATTAAACTCAATAGTAATGAGTCACCCTATGAGCCTTCGCCAAAAGCCATCGCCGCCATGCAAGCGGCTGTGGCACAAGGTTTAGCGCTCTACCCAGATTCAGAAGCAACGGCGGTGCGCCAAGCGGTAGCGAAGTACTACGGCTTGAGTGATGATCAGGTTTTTGTGGCGAATGGTTCGGATGAGTCATTAGCGCATACCTTCCAAGGTTTGTTCCGTCGTGGCAATAAGAAAATCTTATTCCCAAGCATTACTTATAGCTTTTACCCAGTTTACGCCAAGCTGTTCCAAGTGCCTTTTGAACAAGTACCCTTGGCAGCGGATTACAGCATTGATTTAGCGCCTTATTTAGCGGCTAAGCCAGAAGAAGTGAGTGCGATTATTTTCGCGAACCCGAATGCGCCCACGAGTATGCAGTTGGAATTGGCGCAGATTGAGCAACTATTGCAAGCACAGCCGGATATTTTAATCGTGGTCGATGAGGCTTACGTCGATTTCGGTGGCACCAGTGCTGTGGGTTTGATTGCAAAATATACGAACTTATTAGTGATTCAAACTGTCTCTAAGTCGCGTTCATTAGCAGGTATTCGCGTTGGCTTTGCCTTGGGTCAGGCTGAGTTATTACAAGCTTTGATTCGTGTGAAAAATAGTTTTAACTCCTATCCTGTAGACCGTATTGCACAAGCAGGGGCGATTGCCGCTTTTGAGGACGAAGAGCATTTTAATCAGACGCGCCAGAAAATTATCACTTCACGTGAATACTTGGAGCGTGAGGTACGCGCTTTAGGCTTTGAAGTACTGCCTTCGAAAACGAATTTTATTTTTATGCGTCACCCAGAGTTAGATGCGGCTGCGATTGCGGCGGCTTTGCGTGAACGACTCATCTTAGTACGTCATTTTAAACAAGATCCGATTATGCAATTCTTGCGTGTAACCATCGGTACACAAGAAAATTGCGAAATTTTAGTAAAAAACTTGTCTGAAATACTATCTAAGGGTATGATTTAGCATAAACCCAGATTGGTTGCGGTACAGCATATTTTTTATTTGCTGACCCGTGATGTAAATCAACACTTTAATACACCTATAATAATGGAGCTTCATCAATGAGCACTAAAGGACAATCATTACAAGATCCTTTCCTTAACGCCTTACGTAAAGAACATGTACCCGTTTCAATTTATTTAGTGAACGGCATTAAACTACAAGGCCAGATCGAATCGTTTGACCAGTACGTCGTATTGTTACGCAATACGGTTACTCAGATGGTTTATAAACATGCGATTTCAACTGTGGTTCCTGCTCGCGCAGTGAATTTCCCACAAGAAACAACAGAAGAATAAGCAGTTTGATTCCACTGGTATCTTTTTTTTCAAATGCCCACTCGTTGCTGCGAGAGGGCATTTTGTTCTTTAAGCCTAGCTTATTAGTACTTACAGCTAATACAGTTGATTCAGTGCGTGCTGCTAAACCACGCTATATAGTGAATTTAGCTCAGTCCACAATGAACGTGCAGACTGTCGAAGAACGAACACATACATACAGAGCAACAAGTCTATGCGTGCAATAATTATTAGTGTTGACTTCGGCTCACCCGATCATCAAGCCCATGCCGATGAGTTCACCATGTTAGCGCAAGGTGCTGGGGCGGAAATCCTTGCTACTGTCATTGCTAGGCGGGATCGTCCCGATGCGAAGTTTTTTATTGGCTCTGGCAAGGTTGATGAAGCTAAATTAGTGGCTGAGACCCATGGTGCTGAGATTGTCTTGTTTGACCAAGCCTTAAGTCCCGCACAGCAACGTAACTTAGAACGTGCTTTTAACTTACGGGTGATTGACCGTGTTACCTTGATTCTGGATATCTTTGCTTTAAGAGCCAAGAGCCACGAGGGTAAATTACAAGTTGAATTGGCACAATTGCAACACCTGACGACACGCCTAACTCGCTTGTGGACGCACTTGGAGCGTCAGCAAGGCGGTATCGGTATGCGTGGTCCAGGTGAGTCTCAGTTAGAGATGGACAAGCGGATGATTGGCGATAAGGTGAGAACCTTACGTGAGCGCTTACGTAAGGTGGAACGTCAACGTACCACTCAACGGCGTGCCCGCAGTCGCTCAAACACCTTATCTGTTTCCTTAGTAGGCTATACCAATGCGGGCAAATCTACGCTTTTTAATGCCTTAACCCGTGCAGGTGCTTATGCAGCAGACCAATTATTTGCTACATTAGACACCACAACGCGACGGATTTGGCTTGAAAATGCTGGACAAGTCACCATTTCAGATACAGTGGGTTTTATTCGTGAGTTGCCAACGACCTTAATTGCGGCCTTTAAAGCGACACTTGAGGAAACTGTACATGCCGATTTATTGCTTCATGTTATCGATGCATCGAGTCCACAACGCGATGAGCAGATATTTGAAGTAAATAAAGTATTACAGGAGATTAACGCTCAAGACATACCCACTATTCTCGTTTACAATAAGATAGATTTGGCCGGCTATGAGCCTAAGGTCGACATTGATGATGCTGGTAAGGTCGTCAGAGTTTACGTGAGTGCGCAAGAGCGTACCGGTTTAGATGGTTTACGCGCAGCCATTGCGCAAGCCAAAATTGATATTTTAGGAAACAATGAAGTTGAGACTTTCGAAGATTTTTAATTTAAATGATCCAGGTTGGGGGCGCGGTGGCGGCTCCAATGATCAGGAACCCCGAGGCTCTGATGAGCGACCGCCTTCACGACCACATCGTCGCCCACCTAATAATCAAGGCGGCAATCCACCCGATTTAGATCAGGTCATTGCTGATCTGTCTAAGCGCTTGAAATCCGTGTTCGGTGGCAAGGGTGGCGGCGGTGGTAATAATCGCGATCCCTTTAATCAAAACAATAACACACCACGTCGCCAAGGACCATCGCCACGCTTCGCGAAGTTTGGCATTATCTTTGTGATTATTGGTGCCTTATTGCTTTGGTTAGCCAGTGGCTTTTTCATCGTTCGCGAAGGTCAAGTCGGTATTGTGACCCAATTTGGTAAATACAACCGTACCGTAAGTCCAGGTTTCCAATGGCATGTACCAAGTCCAATTGAGAGTGTGGAATTGGTGGATATTTCGCGTGTGCGTTCATTCTCGGTCGGTTATCGTGATAGCGCCCGTAATAAGGTTCTACCTGAAGCCTTGATGCTGACGGAAGACGAGAATATCGTTGATGTGCAGTTTGATGTACAGTATCGTCTTAAAGCCGATATGAATCTTGAGCAAGGTCGTCATAGCGCAGCAGCTGATTACTTATTCCAGACAGTGTCACCTGATGAAGCTGTGCGTCAAGCCGCTGAGACAGCGATGCGAGAAGTGGTGGGTAAGCAATCGATGAACCGTATTTTGTACGAGAGTCGTACCCAAGCAGCGATTGATGTGCGCATTCTGATGCAACAGATTCTTGATCGTTACCGTACTGGTATTGATGTGATTACGGTGGCGATTCAGAACGTTCAACCACCAGAGCAAGTGCAAGCGGCTTTCGAAGATGCCATTAAAGCGGGTCAGGATAATGAGCGTCAGAAGAACGAAGGTCATGCTTACGCCAGTAAAGTTATCCCTGAGGCACGCGGTCAAGCACAACGTATTGTGCAAGATGCCGAGGGTTATAAAGCCCGCGTAATCGGTGAGGCACGGGGTGGAGCAGAACGCTTTACCAGTGTTGAGCGTGAATACAGTCAAGCACCAGCGATTACGCGTGAGCGTATGTATATCTCAACGATTGAAGATGTCTACGCGAATGCTTCTAAAGTGATGATTGATACAGCAGGCGGTAATAATATGATTTACCTACCTGTCGATAAACTTATTGAACAAAGTAGTAGTGCTGTGAATCGTAGTAATACCTATACTCCTTCCGCGACAACGAACAGTAGCAATAGCAATACCATGAGTAATACCAGTGCAAGCGGTAGCGCTAGCACCAGTAATGCGACAGGCGAGCTATCACGTGATCGCAATGCCTTTCCACGTACGCGACCAGGTCAATAGGAGTTAAATAATGAATCGTTCTACAATATTAGTTATTCTCTTGGCCTTGGTAGCTTGGCTTGGATCTTCGATGATGTTTATCGTCGGCGAACGTAATTATGCACTTGTCTTTAAATTAGGTGAGTGGCAGCGCACGGTTACCGAACCAGGTCTGTATTTCAAGATGCCATCACCCTTACAGAACGTGGTGTTCTTAGATAAGCGCATTCAAACCATTGAATCAGGCGATACCGAGCGTATCCAGACCTCAGAGAAGAAAAACTTGATTATTGACTCCTACATTAAGTGGCGCATTCAAAATCCATTACAGTTTTACATCTCTTTTGGTTCGAACACCGCTGCTGCACAGAACCGTTTGAACGCGCAGATTCGTGATGCCCTTAACGCCTCGGTCAATACCCGTACCGTGCGTGCTGTGGTGTCGCAAGAGCGTGATGTGGTGATGGCAGAAATTCTACAGAACGTTGAAGAGCGCGCTAAGCCACTTGGTATTGAAGTGGTTGACGTACGCTTGAAGCGTATTGAGTTTTCGCAAGAGGTATCGGATTCGGTGTACTCACGTATGCAGGCTGAACGTAAACAAGAGGCCAATAGCCTACGTGCGAACGGTGCAGCTGAAAGCGAAACCATTCGTGCGGATGCTGATCGCCGAGTGCAAGAAGAATTAGCGACGGCGAATGCTAAAGCCCAAGCTATCCGCGGTGAGGGTGAAGCTGAAGCGACCAAGATTTATGCCCAAGCCTTCAATAAGAACCCAGACTTCTATAGCTTCTACAATAGCATGAATGCCTATCGTAATGTGTTCTCATCGAAGAGCGATTTATTGGTGGTGGACCCAGAGTCGGATTTCTTCCGCTTCTTTAATCAATCATCGGGTACGCGTTAAGGCAGGCGCCAAGGACAAGTGTTGCTAAGTTTAATAGCGTGCTATTGCACAAGGTAGTAAATTAGGCAGAAGTCCATGCGCAACAGATGAAGATCCGTACTTGTTCTTGCAAGTGCGGATTTTTCACATTGAAACAGTGCTTTATGTAAATTCACTTAATAAGTAAAAGGCGCTAGTGAAGTAAAGGCGCTAGTGAAGTAAAAGGCGATATCTAAATTAAAGATGTTAGTGAAGTAAAAGGCGCTCGCTAAAGAAAAGGTGCAGCGCGAATAAACCGCAGAGACTTTTTTCAAAGCGGTGCTTTGACTTGTTACTCCCTGTATATTTGCTATAATGCACTGTAAGTTACGAAAAGAAATTTCTAATGCGACCTGCATGCTTACGCGCGAGGTCGCATTTTTTACGTGTATTTTTAACGTCTAGACTCATGACAACACAGAACTGGTTACTCCCTGAGCATCTTTCCGATATATTGCCTGCCGAGGCACGTCGTACCGAGGAGTTGCGTCGTCGTTTACTTGACCTCTACCGCACTTATGGTTTTGAGATGGTTACGCCGCCCTTAGTGGAATACACGACTTCATTGTATGCAGGGCAGAGTGTCGACTTACCCTTACAGACTTGTAAATTAGTCGATCAGATTTCAGGCCGTACCCTAGGTATTCGTGCCGATATGACCCCGCAAATCACCCGTATTGATGCTCACTTACTAAATCGTGAGGGAGTTACTCGCTTGTGTTATTGCGGTAGTGTTTTGCATGCACGTCCTGCAGGTTTATTGGCCGATCGCGAGTTAATGCAGATTGGTGCCGAGGTTTATGGACATGCAGGCTACGAGGCCGACTGCCAGGTGATTGGTTTAGCCATTGAAAGCTTGGCGCTGGCAGGAGTGACTAAGGTTCGTTTAGACCTCAATCATCCAGGTGTGACACGCGCTTTAATTGATGCGTATCCACCACTGAATGAAGTGACGAGTGATATTTACACCTTCTTGAAAGATAAAGACATCGCTTCCTTAATTTCTTGTCTCAATAACTACCCTAATATACCTGCAGAAATTCGTCTGGCATTATTAGCTTTGCCACGTTTATATGGTGGGCCTGAGGTATTGGATCGTGCGATTCAAGAGTTACCGTCATTACCAGGGATTCTAGATGCGATTCAGGAACTGCGTGATATTGTGAATACACTAGGTCTTGATGAATTAGGAATTGATCTGTCTGATGTGCGTGGTTACGACTACCACTGCGGTGTGATTTTCGCACTGTATGCTGATGGTTGGCATGAAGCTGTTGTGCGTGGTGGACGCTATGATAATGTCAGTAAGATTTTTGGACGTGCACGTGCAGCGACAGGCTTTAGCTTGGATTTACGCAAATTAGCACGCGGTCTTGAACCTGCTCAGCGTAGTCGTGCCATTAAAGCACCTTGGCTCATGCATGAAGAATTGAATCAGACCATCAAACAATTACGTGAACAGGGAAACATTGTGGTGCAGTTTTTCCCAGGTAGCAGCCAAGATGTCGATGAATTTGAATTTGATAGTGAGTTAGTTTTCGAAGCAGGTAAGTGGGTGCAGAAACCACTTAACGCCTAGTTTCAGAGTAACTTAGTGATGGTGTTTAAGTGTCGTGCTGAAACAAGGCATTGAGGCGAAATACCAAAGCTGAGAATGAAGCACTCAATCATATAGACAGCGATAGTCTATAAAGATGAAATACTTAAGGGGCTTGCAAGAAAGCAAGTTAAGATTTTTTTTTTAAGCAAAAATCATTATGAGCAAAAACGTTGTAGTAATTGGTACCCAATGGGGCGACGAAGGTAAGGGCAAAATTGTTGACTGGTTGGCTGAAAGCGTACACGGTGTGGTGCGTTTCCAAGGCGGTCATAACGCAGGTCATACGCTTTGGATTAATGGCCAGAAGACCATTCTACGATTGATTCCATCAGGCATTATGCATAAAGACACGACTTGCTATATTGGCAATGGTGTTGTTCTATCGCCTGAAGCATTGCTAAAAGAGATTGCCGAACTTGAAGCGGCAGGTGTTGATGTGCGTTCGCGCCTGAAAATCTCTGAAGCAGCGACCTTAATCCTGCCATATCATATTGCTATTGACCAAGCGCGTGAAAGCGCTAAGGGCGAGAATAAGATTGGCACAACAGGCCGTGGTATTGGTCCTGCTTATGAGGATAAAGTAGCTCGCCGTGCGATGCGTGTACAAGACTTATTCCAGCCTGCTATTTTTGAGACTAAGCTCAAAGAAGTGGTGGAATATCACAACTTTATCCTAGAGCATATGTTGAAAGCGCCAACCGTCTCTTATGAAGAGATTAAGCGCCAATGCTTAGAGTGGGCGGAGCAAATCAAGCCAATGGTAGCTGATGTTGCAGCACTTCTCTATGAGGTTAAGAAAGCGGGTAAGTCGGTACTCTTTGAAGGCGCGCAAGGTGCTTTATTAGATATTGACCATGGTACTTATCCATTCGTCACCAGCAGTAACTGTGTCGCCGGTCAGGCCGCAGCAGGAGCCGGTGTTGGTCCTTCATCTTTAAACTATGTTTTAGGTATTACTAAGGCATACTGCACACGAGTCGGTTCAGGTCCATTCCCAAGTGAGTTGGATAATGAAATCGGTGCACATATCGCCAAAGTCGGTCAAGAGTTCGGTTCAGTAACTGGGCGTCCACGTCGTTGTGGCTGGTTTGATGCCGCAGCGCTTAAGCGTTCAGCGATTATCAATGGTATTGACGGTCTATGTGTGACTAAACTTGACGTGCTTGACGGCATGGAAGAGGTGGGTATTTGCGTCGGCTATAAGCTTGATGGCAAAGAAATCGACGTCTTACCTTATGGTGCTGAGAATGTAGCGCGCGTAGAGCCAATTATCGAGATGATACCTGGTTGGTCTGAAGTGACTAAGGGCGTAACGCAATACGATAAATTACCTGTTAACGCACGTAAATTCTTAGAGCGCATGCAAGAGATTTGCGAAGTTCGTATTGATATGGTTTCTACGGGTCCAGACCGTAAAGAAACTATTATGTTGCACAACCCATCACAAGGCTAAACAACGATGAGCGTTCCTCCAAGCACAGACAGTGATTTATGGGTAAGTTGGGCGGAGTACAACCGCCTAATTGAGCGCTTAGCGTTAACCGTCTATGAATCCAAGTGGAAATTCGATACGATTGTGTGCTTAGCACGTGGTGGTGTGCGTGTCGGAGATGTTTTATCACGCATCTTTGATGTGCCCCTAGGTATCTTAGCAACCAGCTCATACCGCGAAGCAGCGGGTACTATGCAAGGCCAGTTAGATATCGCTAAGTTCATTACCATTACACGCGGTACTTTATCGGGTCGTGTCTTATTAGTGGATGATATGGTAGACACTGGTTTAACCTTTAGTCGCGTACATAATCACTTATTAGAGCAATTTCCCGCCATTGAAGAGATGCGTTCTGCTGTATTGTGGTGGAAAGGCCACTCGAAAGTAGAGCCGACGTATTTCGTCGATAAATTGCCTAAGAACCCATGGATTCATCAGCCTTTCGAAGATTACGACAGCTTACGTCCACATCAACTCGAAGCCTGGATCCGTAAAGGCAAGGCGCACGAGTAGTCAAAGCGCACGAGTAGTCATGAACGTCTTGCATCCGCTTGATGGTCTGGTTTCTTAATTCGTGCAACGTGGTGGTAACGATTGGTGTTAAGAAATAGGGCGTTGTGCATCGATTGCCTATGCCTTCCTTGCTTAACCCGTCGTAAACTTGCCGCAAAAACACATAAGACTAGCTATTTTGATGAATCCATGTTAGAATCATGAATTCATCAATTTATTTTTCTATTCAATATATCCAACAAGCGTTAGAATGAGCTTGTGTATTGACTAGGCATCGTTGATTAGTTAGTGCTTAACAGTAGTTGATTAGTGATTAATTGCTGACTGATTAGTGATGAATTATCAGCGCTCTGGGTAGTATCTTATTAGGAACTATTAGGAGTCTTGATGAAGCTTAGAAATATTTAGGTGCCATTCTATTTGCGATAATAGGGTACCTTGAATAGAGAAATTGTAGTTTTTTATCAACTATTAACTAGAAAGTATTACATGCCACACGTTCGTCTAAAAGAAAATGAACCGTTTGAAGCCGCATTACGCCGCTTTAAGCGCACTATTGAAAAAACTGGTCTATTAACTGATTTACGTGCTCGTGAATTCTACGAAAAGCCAACAGCTGAGCGTAAGCGTAAACACGCTGCCGCTGTTAAGCGTCACTATAAGCGTATTCGTAGTCAACAACTACCAGCACGTTTGTACTAATTTCAGTCTATGATTCCTGAATCGTTTGTTCAGGATGTCTTAGCGCGCGTCGATATTACCGATGTTGTCGGTAAGTACGTGCAGCTCAGAAAGGGCGGAGCTAATCTATTAGGCCTCTGCCCTTTTCATAACGAAAAATCTCCATCTTTTACCGTTAGCCCCCAGAAACAGTTCTATCATTGTTTTGGTTGTGGTGCGCATGGTAATGCCATCCGTTTCCTGATGGATCACACAGGATCTAGTTTTCCCGAAACTGTTAAAACTTTAGCAGAGTCGGTGGGTCTTGTTGTGCCTCAAGAAACCCGTACCCCACAACAACAAGCCGCTCAGCGCGCGCGTCAATCGCAAAGCGATAAACTCACGCAGATCTTGGATCGTGCCCAGCAATTTTATCTGGCGCAATTACGTCGTTCTGGTGAAGCTCAGCAGTATTTAAAGCAGCGAGGTATCTCCCCTGAGACGGCGAATAAATTTGGCCTGGGTTGGACCGGGCGTGATCGTCAAGGTTTAAAGCAAGTTTTCGAAAACTACGATGATACGGGACTGATTGAGTCTGGCTTAGTGGTGCAGAGTGATGATCTACGCAAATACGATCGCTTTCGTGAACGTATTATGTTCCCCATTTACAATACCCGAGGTAAATTAATCGGTTTTGGTGGGCGAATCATCGGTCAAGGCAATCCGAAATACCTTAACTCTCCTGAGACTCCGATTTTCTCAAAAGGCCATGAACTCTATGGCTTATGGGAAAACCGCAAAGGCATTCATGATGAAGGCTTTGTGCTGGTGGTTGAGGGTTATATGGATGTGGTTGGTCTTTCAGAGCAAGGACTGCATAATGGGGTTGCGACCTTAGGTACAGCGACGACGCCTGATCACATCACCCGCCTTATGCGTACTAGCGATCGAATTATCTTTAGTTTTGATGGTGATGGAGCAGGTAAGCGTGCCGCATGGCGAGCTTTAAACAGTTGCTTGCCAGCTTTGCGCGATGATGTGCAAATTCGCTTCTTGTTCTTGCCTGATGAGCATGACCCAGATTCCTTCGTGCGTGCCTATGGGGCTGAGGCTTTTCGTGAGCAGGTCAATCTATCCTTAGCCTTGTCGGCTTTTTTCTTACAAGAATTAAGTGCGCGTCATTCCTTGACTGAGGCTGAAGGTCGGGCGGCTTGCTTACATGAAGCGCGGCCCTTATTTCATGTGATTCCTAAGGTGGCGGTACGTACGCAAATTGAGAAGGACTTTGCACGTCTCTTGCAACTGACGCATGAGGAATTGCGTCAAGACTTAAGTGCATACGAGCAGCAACAAGAACAATATCAGCACTTGGCTCAGTCAGTGACAAGCGCTTCGACATATGGCTCAGCGACTTCTGCTATGGGCTCAGCACAGCATGCAGGGCAGCGCGCCGAGGACCAGGATGTTTTTGAGCAAGGAGCGCGTAATCAGCACCCTTCATCTAAAGCTATGGATGTTGGGCGAAATACGGACGCTGTCGGAAATCCTTTTGCCAGTGGTGCGAAAGCAGGTGAGGGTAGAGGGGCTAATAGAGTGGCTGGTATGGGCGCTGGTGGACGTGATACCTGGCGTGCTACAGGGTCTAATACGAACCCGATGGGGCGTCGTGGGGCGATAGCCGTGGAGCCGAAAGCCAAGCGATTATTGCGTTTATTGATTAATCATCCTGAGCTATTAACACAAATTACCGACTGGCAGCTTGAAATTCTGAACCGTCATCCCCATTATGAATTAGTGACCCGCTTTATTGCGATTGGAATTTCCCGGGGTTTTGTGAACAGTGGGGCGATTTTGCGTCTGCTGGATACGGAGCCTGAGCTGCATCGAATTGTGTTGAGCTTAGTGCATGAAGATCTCTTGCAAGAGGCCTTGCCTGATCCCAAGGCAGAATGGCAAGATGCCATTCGCAGTGCCGAGTTGGATGATTTGAAAGCGGAACAGACAGCTTTAGTGGCAACCGGTTTGCGTACTGAAGCCGAGAAAAATCGATATAAGATTTTAACCGAGCGCCTTGCTTTATTGCAGGGAAATAGGCGCTGATGGTGTATAATTAAGGGTTATTTTTTAAAATTTAGTCTACTTGTTCGTAACGCAATTGAATCTTAAATCAATTAGCAATCTGGGCATCTTATTCTTCCTCAATTTATTGGCGATTTCTTCGAACGCAAAACATTGAACAGATTTGATTAAGTTAATAAGAGACAGTGAGCGAGTTTGTTTTATGGATGAATTGTGCTTAGACAATTAGGAATGTTGTTTTTCAAGTGTGGGAACTATTATGGCTAAACCTAGTGATAAAGATTTAACGACACGTGCAAGAGCAAAAATTATTAAACCAGCGACTGCCGTTGAGGACACGAAGAAAACAGCAGAATTGGCTCAGGATAGGGCAGAACCGCTAACTGAGACTACCAGCAAAACAACGACGGCAAGTAAAGCCGCCTCCAAACCGGTAACGAAAACTTCAGCGAAGAATACACAGATGAGTGCTAAAAAAACTGTAGAGACCACTGATACGAGTGATACGAGCGTCACGGCTTTAGCGGCTAATGCCGGCACCGACAAGCCTGCTACAAAGACTGCGCGTAAGACCACAGCGGCCAAGACAACCACGAAAACTGCAAGTAAGGCAGCCGCCAGCAAAACCGCTACTAAAGCGCCGACTAAGGCTGCAGCTAAAGCTGCTCCTGCGAAATCCACCAGTGATGATGATTTTGATGATGTCGATATGGATGTTGAAGACGATTTCGACAGCGACTTTGACGAGGATTTCGATTCTCCTAAAGCGAAGAAATCGACTGGCCGTAAACCAGGTCGTCCACCTAAAGCTAGCTCAGCAGTGGATGATGACAGTTTCTTAGATGATGATAATGGCGACGAAGTAATCGATGTTGATGTGCCAGAGCCTAAGCAATCTCGTCGTCGCCGTGGTCAATCGGGTGGTTCAGCAGGTGGTCGTAGCGGCTCAAGCGCTGAAGATTTAGAATTACGCCGCGCCCAGCTTAAAGTCTTAATTAAGCTAGGTAAAGACCGTGGTTACTTAACATTCAGTGAAATTAATGACCAATTATCGGATGATTTAGTTGATGCCGATGCGATTGATTCGATTATCAGTACCTTCAGTGAGATGGGCATTCGTGTCTACGAACAAGCACCATCAGCCGAAGATTTAATCTTGAATGATTCTACACCTGTAAGCAGTGATGATGACGTTGAGGACGAAGCCGAAGCCGCATTGACAACGGTGGACTCCGAGTTTGGTCGTACCACTGACCCCGTACGTATGTATATGCGTGAAATGGGTTCAGTAGAGCTCTTGACCCGTGATGGCGAGATTGAGATTGCTAAGCGTATTGAAGACGGTCTAAAGCATATGGTGATGGCGATTGCCGCTTCACCCACCACGATTCAAGAAATCTTAGCGCACATCCAGCGTGTACGCGATGGTCAAGCACAAATTGAAGAAATTGTTGATGGTTTAGTTTCTGATTCTGGTGAAGAATACGCTGGTTCAGGCGCAACGGTTGATGAAGACGACGAGGACGGTCCAGCTGGCGGTATGAGTAGCCGACAAATTGAGTTCCTGCTTGAAGAGGCTATGAGCAAATTTGATATCGTTGAGAAATCATTTGCCATTATGATGGATGAATTCGATAAGGGCGGTTATCAGTCAGAAGTGTATGAGAATGCGCACCAAGCCATTTTAGATGAATTAATGGGTGTACGTTTTACCGCGAAAATCGTAGAGAAATTGGCGGACACCTTGCGTCAACAAGTCCAAGAAGTACGCACACTTGAGCGCGCTATGTTAGCGATCTGTGTGGACCGTGTGAATATGCCACGTGCACACTTTATCTCTAGCTTCCCAGGCAATGAAACCAATCTTGATTGGGTCCATGCTGAGATTAAAGCTGGTGTTCCTTATGCCGATACACTTGAGCGTAATATCCCTGATATTCATGAGGTACAGCAGAAGTTTATCGAGCTTGAAGAAGCGGTTGTCTTACCGATTAAAGACCTGAAAGACGTCAATAAGCGCATGGTGACAGGTGAAGCTAAGGCGAAGAAAGCTAAGCGTGAGATGATTGAAGCCAACTTACGTCTGGTGATTTCGATTGCCAAGAAATACACCAACCGTGGTTTGCAGTTCTTGGACTTGATTCAAGAAGGTAATATCGGTCTGATGAAAGCGGTAGATAAGTTCGAATATCGTCGTGGTTATAAGTTCTCGACCTATGCCACCTGGTGGATTCGTCAAGCGATTACTCGCTCGATTGCAGACCAAGCACGTACGATCCGTATTCCAGTGCATATGATTGAAACCATAAACAAGATGAACCGAATCAATCGTCAGATTCTGCAAGAGACAGGCGTAGAGCCAGATCCAGACACATTAGCACTGAAGATGGATATGCCAGTCGATAAGATTCGCAAGATTCTGAAGATTGCCAAAGAGCCGATTTCGATGGAAACGCCAATCGGTGATGATGATGATTCACACTTGGGCGATTTTATCGAAGACTCTTCAACCTTGGCGCCTGCCGAATCGGCATTACAGCGTTCAATGAGTGAAGTCTTCGAAGAAGTAATCAACTCATTAACACAGCGTGAAGGTAAGGTTCTACGTATGCGCTTCGGTATTGGTATGAGTTCAGACCAAACCTTGGAGGAAGTCGGTAAACAGTTTGACGTAACACGTGAACGTATCCGTCAGATTGAAGCCAAAGCCTTACGTAAATTACGTCACCCAAGCCGTGCTGATAAGTTAAAGAGCTTCTTGGAAAATCAGTAATTGGATTCGGTTCTGATTTGAGTGGGTCTAAACGCACAACTATGCAAGTGGTTGTGCGTTTTTTGTTGGGCTTATGGTGGCCGCAAGCTTGCCATATTAGCCAAGCTATTTACTAATCGCTATGATGTATCTAAAGTTAAGTAATTCAATTAGAAATTAAAGTTTAGCAACGCTCTCACTGCTCAGGAGCGTCATTTAAGGATAGATATGAAACAACCACATGAATATAAGCGTCGTATTTTATTGACAGTTACAGGGATGTCTCCACAGGTAGTGACCGAGACTATATATGGTTTAGCCCATCAAGAACAACCGTTTATACCGACGGAGGTGCATCTTATTTCAACGTCTTTGGGTGCAGAACAGGCGAGAAATACATTGTTAGCGGAAAACACGAATTGGTTCCAACGTCTATGTCAAGACTATGAGTTAGGTGATATAGATTTTAAGAGCGAACATATTTATGTGGTGCCAGATCACGAAGGGGTGCCTCTAGCCGATATTCGTAGTCAGGATGATAATTCTTTGGCCGCTGATTTTATTACCAATATGGTCAGAGAGTTTACCCTTGATGATGATACTGCGGTGCATGTTTCCATTGCAGGTGGCCGTAAAACCATGGGTTTCTTTTTAGGCTATGCCTTATCGCTCTATGGCCGTGCACAAGATCGCTTGTCGCATGTCTTGGTGTCAGGTAATTATGAGTCGAGTAAAGAGTTCTTTTACCCAAGCAAGGAGCCTGAAACTATTGAGGTTAAAGTCGGCAACAATACCCTTTATTTAAACCGTAAGGATGCTGTTGTGACACTGGCGGATATCCCGTTTGTGCGGATGCGTGTAGGCATGCCAAGCCAGTTACTTGAAGGCAGTGCGAGCTATGGTGAGAGTGTGGCTGCAATAAATATATGGTATGGTCCAGCGCACATCAGTATTGATCGTCTAAACCACTTAGTGAAGATGGCAGGATTCACTTTCCCGCTTCCGCCAGTGGAACTTGCTTTATTATGCACGTTTGCAGAGCATAGACTTTCAGGTGAGGAGCCTTTAAGGGCGCCTAATAAAGACGTCCCAGATCTTGAGTGGTCAAGTAGGTTTATGGCTGAAATAAATAAAAATAGTCTGCAGGCAAAAGTTCATGATGGCACCTATGAGGCTTATGCGAAGGGTATGTCAGGAAGCGACTTCTCTCCTATGAAGACTAAATTACATAAGTCTATTAAGAAAGCATTAAAGGCTAATTTGGTACCAGATTATGTGAGTGACCAATATTTAATCACAGGTAGTGGAAAATCACCTCGTTTTAGCTTACTTGTTGAACCAGAAAATATTGAATTTACTGATCTAGTGAAAAACAAGTGATAAGCATTCGGTAATTGATACCTATGCGGCTTGGTTTGAAACTTATTCAACTAAGCCGTATTCATATCTTCTGATAACCATGGTGAGGAGGAATTTATGAGCAATCGTAAACTGTATCTCGCATTATATGATATTGCAAATCCACGTCGATTAGCGGCAACCCTAGCTTTAGTACGCAATCACGCTTATGGTGGCCAGAAATCTGCCTATGAAGTGTATTTAAGCGATGCCGAAAAACAAGATCTCCTTACTTTACTGGCCGTATTATTAGATGAGCAAGAAGACCGATTCTTGCTACTTCAACTCAATCCGAAGGCTAAGGTCTATACGCTAGGCATTGCCCAAGAACCTGTCGATGATAATTTTCTCTATATTGGCTAAGAAGTTTTTCAGATTAGCCTATTATTAGCCACCCTCACAAGCTTGCCAAGTCTTATAAGTTGGTCAAATACTCGCATAATACTTATAAAGCCATAGAACAGATTTATGTATTAAGCTTAAGTCAGTTTTTTCGAATAAAAATTGGAGCGAATGATGGGTACATTAATTTTAGATAAACGAAACCTAGAGCTAAAGACTGAAGGAATGGCCTTGATAATCTACGAAGCAGGGGAGCGTAAATCAACGTTACCCATCAAGTCGATTGAGCGTTGCATTGTGATGGGCTCTAGCATCAAGATGGAGGCAGGAGTTATTCAGAAAATTATGGAAGCTGGGGGCTCTATCTTAATGCTGTCTTCGCGCTATCACCAGCGTAATGCGTTTATTTTAGGTAATAAGCATAATGATGCCTTAATTCGAATTGAGCAAACCTCACGTCTGTTGGATCCGCAATGGTGTGTGGATTGGTCGAAGATGATTGTGAAGGAAAAGCTACAGCACCAGAGAAAAAGCTTAAATCACTTGTTAAAAAGGCGTCCTGACAAACGTAAAGCCTTGCTTTTGGCGATAAAACGTATAGAGCAGCAATTAACCTCACTGTCCTGTGAAGATTATCAGGCGCGTAGTTATGCAGATAAGAATCAGCATTTAGCCAGTTTACGAGGGGTGGAAGGAAGTGCCACAAGGCAATGGTTCGCTGCGATGGCACAGGTTTTTCCCAGTCAGTTAAATTTTCGTTCGCGCAACCGTCGACCGCCACGAGACCCCGTCAATATTGTCTTATCACTATATTATACCTTACTTCATTTTGAAGCTATGCGAGCTGCGCATATGGCAGGTTTGGACCCATTAATTGGCTTTTACCACCAGCCAAGTTATGGCCGTGAATCATTAGCGTCAGATTTAATCGAAGGCTTGCGCCCAGATGTGGACATGTTTGTGCTGAGGCTTTTTACCGAGAAAGTCTTGCGTAACGATTACTTTAGTTATGAGAAAGAGGGGACCTGTATCATGAATAAGGCTAGTCGTCATACGTTTTATCAAGCCTGGGAGCAGCAATCACCTATATACCGCCGCTATTTACGCAGCCATTGCCGCAAAATCGTGAATGTATTTAAACAAGAACAACAACTATCACGAGAGTTTACCACTCTTGGAGATGATGAGGAGGAGGAGTTTGAATCATAAAGTTTATGATAAACATAGTCGCGGTGTTCAAGCTTTGTCGTAGTGGCTTTTGTCCTAGACTTAAGCTAAAAGTGTCGATTCATTAAAATAAATTTCTTGGGTAGTTAGTATGGCGCTGAAAAAGAAAGCTTGGCTTATTGCGTATGATATTTGTGACCCTAGGCGCCTTGGACGAGTGCATTGCCTATTGAAAAAAGAAGCACTTGCAATGCAATATTCAATTTTCTATTATGAAGGCAGTACCGAGGATTTGAAGAGTTTGTTACAGACTATTGAAGTGCGAATTAATAGGAAAGTCGATGATGTTCGCGCTTATCCAATTCCTGCAAAAATGCAGTATAATTGTCTTGGAAAAAGCACATTACCTGAAGGTATTGGTTTTTTCTCCAGAGTTAGCAGTGATCTTGTCAGTTTTTAAGCAGAAGAGAAAGTTATTCAGCAATGAGTGCTTTTTATGCTTTTAGTAATGATTGTTTTAGCTAAACTGTCGCTGACATGCTATTAGAATTAGAGCTTTTTGGGAGTCTTTTTTGCAAACTGCAAAAAAACCGCCAAACCCCCTTGTAAGCTTATGATTTTAAAGACGAAAATAGAGACTGGTCTCTGAAACATAGCCCTGTTTGAGAAGGGATTAAGACTTCAAGTCATCCCCAGTGAAAAGCTTGCGGATCTCTGAAACATAGCCCTGTTTGAGAAGGGATTAAGACTTCAAGTCATCCCCAGTGAAAAGCTTGCGGATCTCTGAAACATAGCCCTGTTTGAGAAGGGATTAAGACCCCCATGAAACTACATGACCAGTATTTTCTGGTCCTCTGAAACATAGCCCTGTTTGAGAAGGGATTAAGACCTTTTGGTATAGAGACATAACCGTATTCATCTTTCTCTGAAACATAGCCCTGTTTGAGAAGGGATTAAGACTCCCTAAAACCATTACACAAATCAAGTAAAAACCTCTGAAACATAGCCCTGTTTGAGAAGGGATTAAGACCGGTAAATACACCGGTGTTAAAGCATTACTTACTCTCTCTGAAACATAGCCCTGTTTGAGAAGGGATTAAGACTTCAGCTAGGGTTTTATTATAGGTTGGGTGTACTCTGAAACATAGCCCTGTTTGAGAAGGGATTAAGACATAATAATGAAATGGGAGTCTTGTTTCACAAGGACTCTGAAACATAGCCCTGTTTGAGAAGGGATTAAGACGCTTCTTGTTGAATTCTATCGATGACTGCTGAACTCTGAAACATAGCCCTGTTTGAGAAGGGATTAAGACAGCAATCCCCTCTTTATGCTTTAATCGGAGTCCTCTGAAACATAGCCCTGTTTGAGAAGGGATTAAGACGTGTTCACTACCTGGATCTACGTTTTCTTCCTCTGAAACATAGCCCTGTTTGAGAAGGGATTAAGACTTACTTCTTCACGAGATCGCAACTCTATCGAGCTCTGAAACATAGCCCTGTTTGAGAAGGGATTAAGACATCCCAGTCCCTCTATAGCCACGACTTACCCGCTCTGAAACATAGCCCTGTTTGAGAAGGGATTAAGACACCCATTTATATCAGGGTATTTCTCCTTCAGAGCTCTGAAACATAGCCCTGTTTGAGAAGGGATTAAGACTCCAATAAATTACATGAACGTAATACTTCACTCTGAAACATAGCCCTGTTTGAGAAGGGATTAAGACCTTTTATCATGACGAAGTATATGAACTTCGTAACTCTGAAACATAGCCCTGTTTGAGAAGGGATTAAGACGGCAAAGACGATCATGGATTCTGGTATACTTTGGACTCTGAAACATAGCCCTGTTTGAGAAGGGATTAAGACTTCTTAAAGGGGGAGTTATGGAATTCATCAGGGCTCTGAAACATAGCCCTGTTTGAGAAGGGATTAAGACTAGCTGGAGGAATGCCATCCGCTTTCCATTCACTCTGAAACATAGCCCTGTTTGAGAAGGGATTAAGACAAACAAGCGCATGAAAACCAATCAAATCATCAGCCCTCTGAAACATAGCCCTGTTTGAGAAGGGATTAAGACATGGTCGCTTGCGATTTTTCCGCTTAACCACTTCCCTCTGAAACATAGCCCTGTTTGAGAAGGGATTAAGACCTTCTTTTCTTGGGGTTTTACGCCCAAGAAATCGCTCTGAAACATAGCCCTGTTTGAGAAGGGATTAAGACTTATCTGCGTCTATCTTATAGACAAGCAAAGGCTCTGAAACATAGCCCTGTTTGAGAAGGGATTAAGACAAGGCTCTATGCGAGCATAGATCTCTGCCAACTCTGAAACATAGCCCTGTTTGAGAAGGGATTAAGACGGCATAGTTTTCTCGCAAGTTAAACGATTGCCTCTGAAACATAGCCCTGTTTGAGAGGGTGGCAGCAGACCTAGATCTATATACACTGCCATTCACTTCATTTGAAACACGGAAATTTGCCTGTTTTCCTTATGTTTTTTATATCAAGGAATTGTTGCTTACAGAGCGGCGACTCCTTTTTCATGTCCAATCGGCCTCTACAACTATGTAGTTGGCAAGCTTGCCATCACAGACGACCAACATTATTCTTGCTATTGTTATGTTTAATCAATAAACAATGGAATCCCACAACACAAGGACGTTATAGAAACTGACTTGGGTTTTCATTACTTAAATACAATTAAATTTCTAACAAGGACTTTGAGTAATTTTATGGTTAATATTTCAGACATAAATATCCACAAGCATAAAGCAATTAAGAGTAAGTACTCTCAGCCATTTATTCAATATGAGTTGCTCATTAATAGTGACTATGCGCAAAAACTCTTTGAACGTTCCGCTGATGTGGTGGCGACGGCCTGTTTTCATCTTGATATGATCATGCCCAATGCCTATCCAGAGTGGGCTCATGAAATTAATGATCTTGAACAAGTAGTTGATGACGAGTTAGATAAAGCATTCCATGATCTACATGAGGAAATCGCACGCTTGAAATCAATGGCGGATAATGCACAGCTTGAAATCAATGGGAAAGATTCTCCTACTTATACCAAAAAACAACGAGAAATTATTCAAATTGGATCACCAAAGTATGCACGCTTTATTAAATTAATTGAGCTGTTTGATGACTATGTTCAGCATATGGATACACTATGGCTTCATGGTGTTATTAGCCAGCACCTACGTCGCAGCCAAACCTTAAATTGGCAAAGTCGTATCTTGAAAATTGCCAATCGAACCATTGACCGACAGAGAAGGTTGCGTGCGTCAATTTTAGTGAATGCCAAAGATGAGGTATTAGATGATCTGGATGTCGATGCTGATGAATAGCCTAGTGTTAGAAATTCAGCTTAACTAAATAAATTGGCCATAACATTACTAGATCATAAGCAACAGAACCGCTATGATACGTGCAACTTAGGTGGGAGAGGGATGAAAGATCCTCTCTTTGTCTTAAATTTACAAAAAGGCAATATATGTTCTTAAATAAAATTACCACACTTGCTATTTCTCTCCCTTTGCTACTTGCCGCCACAGGATGTGCTACCACGGATCTTTCTCACACATACGATCCTAAAAAAAGCAAAGCCTTAAATATTGCTGATATGGGTGGCTTAGTCACTGGAATCGGTGACGCAGACATACCTAAAGACTCCACAGGTGCATTAACAGACTCTACTGCCTATGCCGCACTATCTGGCTATGTAGGAACGCTCACAGCCCCTACTATCGGCGTAAACCCCCTCACAGGGGGTTTAATGGGCTTCTTCTCTATGTTAGCCACGCCAAAATCACATGGTGCTAGAAACTCTTTCTTTGCCTTTATGCCAGCATCGGAAGCTGGTAGTCCTGATCAGGCAAGAGTAAAACTAAAAGAACATTTGACACTTTCCTTTCAAAAGACTTTGGTTGATTTTAATTTGATGGATAAAGTAATTGGCTCTAATCCAAATGCACCTGACGATTATGCTATATATTTTGAAAAGGCTGAATGGGGATGTCCTAAATATGCAGAAACTAAATCACAATTAGATCTTTGTAGGATATTAATTCGAGTTAACAAGCCTGCTTTGTTAAATAATACGCCTCAAACAGACTGGCTTATAAAAGATAATCAATTTTATTATTTCTCAGGTTCTGGCGATCATTTTTATAATGACGTACATTTCAGTCTACAAAAAACAGCAAAACCACCTACGAAAAAAATGTTTACTCAAATGAGTAAACACTTACCTGCTTGGGTCTACATTTATGTAGCCCCCAAGAAAAGTCTTGATGACGAAGGAAAACCTATTTCATTTCCCTATCTTTTAAATCAAGGGAAGATGGAGTATTTTATTAAGCCCTAGGTGATTTAATCACATAGTTAGTCCAATTTATACTGATGTAAGAATTGTCCCTCCTAGATGGCCTGTGCTTACTCTATGGGTATAAGATTAATTGCAAGTCAATATCCAAAGTGTTAGGGGGGATTATTGGTTTTATTATTACTGTTTGTGCTAAGTAAAATATCTTTATGTTTTTATTAATTTGTAACTTAATGCGTGGTACTATTCAGAAGTTATATTTAATAAATAAGAATATATTAAGTTCTAAATGATATTTTCAAATTGCTTTAGCTTGCTTTTTTCGGTCAATGCAAGCTAGAGCAATATATTTAAAAGAAGGCAAGGAGTCAAAATGACATTTAGTTTTGCATTAAAGAAGCCTAATAAACTTGTTGCAACCTACGAAATAGTTACCCCTATGTTTATCGGTGATGTGGAACAAGAAGCGACTGCCATTAGTGCTTTAGCTTTCAAAGGAGGCTTGCGGTTTTGGTGGCGTGCTTTAGTTTGGTCAGAAATTCGTAATAGTATATTGAATAATAATAATGCCTTAAAGGAATTGCATCGACGAGAAGCCGAGTTATTTGGCAGCAGTGCAAATAATGACAAGAAGAAAATTTATGGCAAAGGGCGCCTACAGATAAGTGTCTTGCATAATCCACTGAAAACAACAAATAAAGGTGTAGTTCACCAGGAATTTGCTAACTGTAAAGCTGCTCGATATTTGGGTTATGGGGTTATGGAAGCATTTAATCGTCAAGGAGGCACAATTAGAGCAGGACAGCTAACAAGATCATGTATTAACGAAAATCAAACGTTTCAAGTTGAGTTGAATAGTGCCGAAGAATTTGATAAAACCTTGATTTCTGCTTTGAAATTAATGGGTTTACTGGGTGGATTAGGTAGTAAAGCACGTAAAGGTTTGGGCAGTATTTCTTTAGTTTCGTTAAGTTTGCTTAATGGTAATGAAAGTCAATTATGGCAATCGCCTAAGACATCAGCTGAATATATGAGCACGGTACAAGAACTACTCAAACGAATATCTATTAATGAGCAAGCACCGTTCTCTGCTTTTACCAATAACACAAAGATATGGCAATTAGTTGACTCACAAAGAAATTTATATGTGGTTTTGGATAACTATGCTGTGCAATTAGTAAAGTATAGAAGCTGGGGAAATAACGGTAAGGTATTTGGTAAGGATGCAGAGAGGAATTTTAAAGATGATCATGATTGGTTCAAAGGCAATGAAAATCTAATAAGTACAACGTTTCACCCCCCAAGAGCTATGTTTGGCCTACCGCATAATTACTTCACAAAGGAAGGAGAAGCTAAAAGAGAGGCTTTAGTCGAATGGGGAACTAATACAAACGAAAAGAAAAACGAGAATGGTAGGAGAGCATCACCACTCTTTTTCCATGTACACAAGCTAAGTGGGGAAAATAAGCAATATATTGGCATTGCATTTTTACTAAAGGCTGACTTTTTAGATGGAGCAAAGCAAAAGGTTTTGTTAAATCAATTTACTGAAAGAGATAAAAGAAAACGCTTTATTGTGGAAAATAAAACCGTTCCCCTAAAAGAGGACTGGTCAGTTATTGAAAACTTCATCAATGGCCAAGAGACGAATACGGGTAATGTCCGTTTCCCACAGAAGAAACAGATTTTTCCATTTAATCAATAAGGTAAAGTTTTATGTCTAATACTACTGATCAATATTTTCACTTTACCCTAGGTCCAGTACAAGGTTTTGTCGCACAAGCTCGCCGCACACGTGATTTTTGGGCAGGTTCGTTTTTGCTTTCTTGGTTAGCAGGAATAGCAATTAAAGCGGTAGAAAAACAAAATGGTACGATTCTATTTCCTGAAGCAGACGAGAGTTTTTTAAAATTTATTTCTGGTAAAGGGCAAGGGTCTAAACCATTACAAGGCAGTATTCCGAATCGATTTAAAGCAAAAGTTCCTGCTGGTTTTAATGCCAGTTTAGTCGTTGACTCAGTCCAACTTGCTTGGAAAGCACTTGCTGAAAAAATTTATCAAGCTGATCGAATATCGGAGTATGAGTTACCTGGAACGCGTGCTATTTGGGATCGTCAAGTAAATAATTTCTGGGATATGAGTTGGGCCTTGGTAGATGAGGAGGCAATATCTAATGTGCTGGATCGTCGTAAAAATTGGCGCAATCTCTATACGCCTAATGAGGCTGGTGTGAAATGTACTTTGATGCGTGACTGGCAAGAGTTATCAGGTGTAGAGGGAGTACGTAAAACGGATGCTAAGGAACGTAATGAATTTTGGGCGAATCTTGCTAGAGGTAAAGAAACTGACTTTAAAAGCAATGAATACTTATGCTCGATGGCGTTTATTAAGCGTCGATTTGTACATCATTTTGCAAGTTTTAAAGCTGATTTACCGACAGGGATATCGGTACATGGTTGGGAGGTGCCTAAATCTGTACCGTCAGTGTCTTACCTAGCAGCGGTACCTTGGTTTGCTAAGGTCTTAAATAAAGTAAATAAGGGGATATGTAATCCAGATGTGCTAAATAAGTTTGTGGATGCTGCTAGTGATTTGGTTTCATTGAATGAGTATTCGAGCAAAATCAGATCTTTGCAGGAGCAAATTAATGAGCCTCATGTCAGTAAAAGGGTGATAAGTGTCGATGGTAATGTATTTCATGAGTCAACACTTGAGAATATCAATATCTTTCCAGACGTGTCCTCGTCTTCTAAAGTTAAATCCGCCTTGAAAAATTTAGCTAAAGAAGCGAAAGTAGGTCCAGTGTCGCCATTCTATGCTGTGCTTATGATGGATGGTGACAGCCTAGGTAAACATATGGGTCATCAGCAAAAACAAGTGGTGATTACTAAGGCATTGGATGCATTTACGAAACAAGTCCCAGATTTAGTTAGTCAAAACAATGGGTACCTGATCTATGCAGGTGGAGATGATGTGCTCGCCTTAGTGACTTTAGATGATGCCTTGAAGTGTGCTTTGGCGATTCGTGAAGCCTATATATCTGCCTTTAAAGAACAGACAGATAAAGTGAATATTGAAGATAATGAGTTTAAACCTACAATTTCTGCAGCCATTAGTTATGTCCATATTCGTACGCCTTTAAGTAATGTTCTGCATGATAGTCATGAGTTGTTAGATGATGTGGCCAAGTCGTATGCTGGGCGTGATGCGATTGCTGTTCGAGTATTGAAACCAGGTGGTGTTGCTTTGACTTGGGCTAAAAAATGGGAATTAGCAATCAACAAAAGACGTGATGATATGCACATCAATGATCTTGTTAATGACTTTATCAGTGAAGACAAAGATGATGAACAGTTTTCAAATAAGTTTTTCTATCGAATCCGTGAACGATTTTCTATGTTAGATGAGACGGAGTCAACGCTGAATAAAGACTTGAAAATTGATTTATTAACAGTTGATTATTGTCGATCAAAAGATAATAAGGTTGATTTCGAGGCGGCACGTCAAAAAGTGAGTAAGTTACTTGAGCAATGTATATCACCTAAAAAAGATCATCAAATTGATATCGATGGTGCACTATTTGTACGATTCTTAGCGCAAAAAGGCATTGAAGGAGGCCGAGTATGAGTCAGCAATGGACGGTGAAATTCTCTCCAGTCGATACATGGTTTTTCAAAGAATCACGGAATATGGATGATAGTGGTGCGATTCTGATGGAAAGCTTATTTCCTGCATCAATTAAAACCTTACTAGGAGCAATTCGTACCTATATTGGCAACGAGCGGCAAATTGATTGGTCAAACTTTAGCGCCGATTCTGAATTTGCCAAAACGATTGGTTATGGTGAGCATGATTTGGGAGCCCTGGTATGTAATGGTTTTAGTCTAGAGAAGAATGGCGAGTCCCATTATGCAGCCCCACTTAACCTTGTTAGTAAAGATGGAATGTATGAATTCTTTGAAATTGGTCAAGCGGTACAAACAGATTTAGGTTTTTGTCGCTTACCAGAGATGAAAACTGTGGGGGGTAAGCCGCTAGAGAATCATTATTTGAGCAAAACTGATTGGGAATCTATATTGAAGGGTAAGCTACCTAGCTCAAGCATCGCTAAAACTCATACACAATTGCCTGGGGATCGCAAGAAATCAGATGTTATTTTAGTGAATGAACCACGCCTTGGTATTGCACGCAATAATCAGACGGGTAGTGTGATTCAAGGTATGTTATATCAGACAGAGCATTTGCGTTTGCAAGAAGGTTGGAGTATGTCTTTGCAGCTTCAAAGCAGCTTACCATTATTCGAAAACCAACAATCTAGCGATCTCATTCGCTTGGGTGGGGAAGGGCGTTTAGCGCACGTGGAGTTTAAACAAGCAGCGGCTGAACTTCCAGCAAAAGTGAGTGTTACACAGAATATGCTAGGGGTAATTATTTATTTGCTAACACCCTTGCCTGACCAAAGGGTTGATAATCAATTACCAGTCTTGCCTTTTTCTGATGTAAAGGTCAGTCAATCTTCACAAACTCAGGCGCTTCAATGGGAAGGTTCTGTGGGTGACTTGAAGATTAAGGTTATAAGTGCCGTAGTGGGTAAGTCAATTCGTTTAGGTGGTTGGGATATGAAATTACATAAATCTACACCTGTACGCAGCTTTGTGCCTCCTGGTAGCTGTTGGTATGTTCAGACAGAGAGTCAAGAGCAAGCGCAACAGATCATTGATGGTTTGCATGGTCAGTTTTTGACGTCTGGGATAGAACGGCAATATGGATATGGACAAGTGTTTGTCGGATTATGGCTTAAATAAGGTTTAAATTTTCAAAGAATATTGGAGAAAGTAATGACGAGTAAATTATTAGGTTTGTATGCGCAAACGTCTATTCATGCAGGTGCTGGACAGAACCAGGGAGTTGTCGATTTACCTATTATGCGGGAAGAGCATAATGGTTGGCCGTGCATATTCGGTTCAGCAATGAAGGGAGCGATCCGAGCCGCATATGAAAAGAATAATAGCAATGGTTCAAATAGAAGTGTAGAGGATATTTTTGGTAAGGCGGCAACGGATGAAAGCTATGCGGGAGCTTTGATGGTAAGTGATGCTCGTTTATTGCTATTACCAATCCGCTCATTAACAACTCAATTTCGCTGGGTGACATGTCCAGATGCCTTACGTCGTTTAAAGCAAGATGCAGAGCGATTTGGCATAAAGTTAGATTTTGATATGCCAGAAATTACTAGTCCTGACAATGTACTTATCCATAGTGCTGAAACATCTGATAATAATCAGAGTTTGTACCTTGAAGAGTATCGACTAAAAATTGAGAATACTGATTTCTCAAAATTAATCCATATACTATCATCGTTATCTGGTCGAGCCGAAAGTGATCTTGGAGCGCAGCTAGCTGTGGTGAGTAATGATAATTTCACTTTTTTCGCTGAGCATTGTACCCCTGTTAATGCTCATATTGCATTAGACTCCGCTACGAAAACAACCCTTAACGGTGCTTTATGGTATGAGGAAACGCTACCACCTGAAACCTTAATGTATTTAGGCTTGTATGCCCAGGATGCGCGCAAAAAACAAGATACAACTTTGCTTGCATCAACCGTGTTGGAGAGTGTTTTAGATGGCTTAAAGTCGGCCTCATCAGACAAGCTTTATCTACAAGCTGGTGGCAATGAGACAGTAGGTATGGGTTGGTTTGCAGTACAAGAATTAAAACAGGAGGTTTAAATTATGTCGATTCAGACAGTAAGCCAATTAAGGGCTGAAGATGCTTTAAAACAACTAGGTGATGGAGCATTAAGCGAGATATTTGTTTCATACATTCAGCAATTACCTGTCATGATTCATCAGAATGGTTTAGGTCAGGCTGTGGCCTTTTATAAATCTAAAGGTGATGAGCATCTGAAAATTTATAATATTCTAAAAAATTGGTTATGCAAAGAGTCTAAAATTTTTGGTGCTGACAGGGCTAACAGTGATTTATTAAAGAATATTGTTGAAACAGATATGGCTAATTACCGTATGGCACAAAGTGAAGCGCAGGCATATCTGTATTGGTTGCGACATATTGCCAAGTCTAAGCCTAAAAAGTAAGGAGGTCGCAATGAAACTACCCCTCTATAAGAATTCTTCACATGATATCAATGATCTTATTCCAACAGATGATAAAAATTATGGCTTGCTTTTTGAGCGATTTTTTAATCATTATTATGATGAGCAAAAGCCTAATGGATCAGACTGGGCGATCATTACAAACGACAGTGTAGATTCTAAAGGCGATTTTTTAAAAACTTTTAAGGGAAAAGCCTGTGGGAGCTCTCATGATATACAACGATACGCTGAGAATCAGTACAACCTGGTGGAGTCTCTAGGAGGTCTGTCGCTTGAGTTTGAATTGTCTAGTCATTTCGTCACTGGAACAGGTAATGCACATCCTGTTGAGAATGGCATGCTTTGGCACCCAACATTAGGAGTTCCTTACCTTACAGGATCACAAGTTAAAGGTATGCTTCGTACTGTAGTAGAACAATATTTTGACGGCTCATCAGAGGATAGGGACGCTCTTCTTATCGATTGGTTTGGAAGTAAATTAAAAGACTCAAAGAATCCAAAGAGTATGTTTTATAGCCAAGAGAAACAGGCCGAACTAAGTTCTCAAGCAGGGCGCTTTATTTTCTTTGATGCGATACCTGTGGATAGTGTCCAGTTAGGTGTTGATATTATGACGCCACATATGGGGGGCTGGTACGCCGCTGACTTTTTCCAACAAGATAGTCCTATATCTCATGAAACATTACCTGCTGATTGGCATTCGCCCATACCGATTAAATTTTTAGTCGTTAAAAAGGCACGCTTTCTTGTAAGTATTGCTCCTCGTACTGCGGGTCAAAATCTAAGTACAGCTATTCAAGAGGCCAGCTTACAGCAGTTGATTGAAACATTACAGTATGCCTTATCGCTTGCAGGCGCCGGAGCTAAGACGCAAAACGGTTATGGTCAAATGAGTGAAGTCAAGAGTGGTTTTATTGATAAAATTTTAGAAAAAAATCAAGAATTGAGGAGAAGCCAAGCCATGGCGTTGATGTCGCCTGTGCAACAGCAGCTTACGATAATAAGTGAGTTGTTGAGTACTATCACAAGCCGCCAGGCGGTTGGTAGTGAAAAATATCAAAAAATGATTGATCTCATAAAAACACTCTCTGAAATACCATCAGATACATATAAACCTGACGATAAAATAATGGCACAAAAACTTCTTGCTCTCAAGAATCTAGAGAGTTATTTTAATTTAAATAAAAATCAATATAGAGATAAAATAAAGCCGCATATAGAAAGTCTACTTGCCTAATTTTTTAAGTTTTTATTGGATAGGATGCAATGGCTATTGATTCATTAATTAGTTTTTTAGGGAAATCTGTGACAGGGTATCGCAATGCGACCTATCATTTTGATGACGGTTATCAAGTTTCGGTACCATATTTTGGTTTAGGCTTAGTGCAAAAAATAAAACCGAAACGACTTATCTTAGTAGGCACGCCAAGTAGTATGTGGGATGTTTTCTTTGCCGATCAAAATAATCAAGATGATGCACTTCTAAGTGAGTTGTTTGAAGCCAGTCATTCAGGAACAGTAGATGAGAATTTATTGTCTAAGTGTTCTGATGTACTTGAAGAGCAACTCGGTTGCGAGGTTGTCAGTATTCTCATTGAGTTTTCGAAAGATGAGCGTGAACAAGTGGCTTTGTTGGCTAAATTATCTGAGGTAATTGCAGACAATGAGACACTAGCAATTGATGTAACGCATTCCTTCCGTCATCTACCAATGTTGGCCATGGTTGCCTCTCGTTTTTTAGAGAAAACACGCAACATCAGTACTGAGTCAATCTATTATGGTGCGCTTGAAATGACTGATCCCATAACGAAATTAACGCCTGTTATTGAGTTAAATGGTTTGTTAAAAATGTTAGATTGGGTCGATGCATTAGCGAGTTTTGAGAAGAGTGGTGATTTTTCAGATTTTACTTCGTTATATGAACGAGAGGGATTAAATCAATTAGCCGGGCTTCTTGAACAAGCCTCTTTTTATGAGAGAACCAATCAGATTGCTCAAGCGAGAAAACCTTTGCAAGCGTTTTTAGCTCAAGAGGCCAATGCTAGTCAATCACCGATTATTGATCTTTTCAGTCCAGGCATAAGAAAGCGTGTCGAATGGGCTCAAGAGGCAAAGATTAGTGAAAGGCAAAGCAGTGTTGCGATGTACTACTTAGATAAAGGTGATTATTTAAGAGCGGCTACTTTAGGCTATGAAGCTGTCCTGACTAAAATTATTCAACAACAACCTGGAAATTCAGACGTTCAAAATTATTCTGTCCGGGAAAAAATTAAAAATCAAATTAGAGATAAGTCTATTGTTTTGTCACCCGAGGAATTGGCCTCTTTAAAGAATTTAAGTAATACGCGTAATGCGCTTGCCCATGGATCCCGCTCCACTGATGGGACTATTCAAAAGGCAATGAGTACAGAGAAAGAGCTACGCGATTTTCTTGCTGAAGCATTAGCGCAACTAAATAAAATATAACTATTTATAATCATCAGATTTAAATTAATCTTTAAAAAACATATTGCCACTGTTCGGCGCTCTACGAATAGGATGAGGATAATTAATAATATGACAATCTACTTTATCACCCGCCATGCGGGCGCTGTGGAATGGGCTAGGCAACAAGGCTTGGCTGTTGACCAGATGCTCTCTCATCTGGATATTCAAAACTTACAAGAAGGGGATACTGTCATTGGTACATTACCCGTGCATATGGTGGCTGAGTTAACCAAGTTAAGTGTGAAATACTTACACTTAACCATGGACTTGCCAGAGCACTTGCGTGGTAAGGAGTTGAGTGCTGCTGATATGCAAGAAGCAGGGGTATTCTTGCAAGCTTACCAAGCCTGCAAAGTTGATTAAGTGCTTGTAGAATAGTAGTGACTTTAAGCTATTCGCGCATGGCATAAAGCAGACTGCAGTTCGACGGTATGGCGTTAAGTGACAAAACTACTTCTTTATATCATATGAGATTTTAAATGCGATCTCCTCATGTTTGATGAATAATGAAAGTGTTATTTTGAATTTGAAATTATATCGCTGAAAGTTCATATTTGCTTAATGCCGTATGATTTGTTAGCAAATTTAGAGATGGGCGTATTTTGAAACGGGCATAATGCCAGAAAATTTATGTGATTTATGGCGCACAGTTAACAAACCTTGATATTGAAATTAAGCTGTGGGCGAAGAGGATTTAGGCTAGTAGACGTTATGAAATTCATTAAGATTATTGATCAACATCCATGGAAAACTTTTATTGCTGTGAGCATCATTTTTGCGTTGCTCTGTTGGTTTTTATGGGAGTATGTTACGCGTTTTAGTACTGTAATTGACGTAGTGACCATCTGGTTTGCGGGTGCAATTATGCTTATTTCTACGATTAACTACTTAAGAAATAGATCGAAGAAATTGTTAGATATGGAGGAGGTGAAAATTATTCTTCAAAATGGTGAGGATGTAAATTCAAAAAAAGAACTTGCTCAAACTATCATACGTTCAAATTTGACACGTGCTGAGTTAAAGGGATGTCTCAGAGACTGCCATAAGGTTAGTGGTGATTTTAATATTCCTTATCTTGGACAGAGAGCTTTTTCTCAAAATTTGTTGGACGCACAACAAGGAAAAACCAACTCGGTACTTATTATATTAGAGGTGCCCAAGGCCTTAGGCAATAAAAAGCCTACCGATAACTTTATCACCTGTGAACTTAAATAATGTATGTCCTTTTTCTTGCATATATGAGTCAAACATGAACCACAACCTCCCAACCCAACTCCCACTCGCTCGCTACCGCTTCGACTTTACCATTACTCGTCGTCTTGAGCTTGCCGAGTATGCAGGCTCAGCCTTGCGTGGAGCTTTCGGTCATGCACTAAAGCGCTTAGCCTGTATAAATACAGAACAAGAGTTATGCAACACATGCCTAATGAAGCAAAGTTGTCATTATGCGCATATTTTCGAGCCGCCTATTTTGCAAGAAACTGGCTTGCATAACTTGAATAAGATTCCAGCGCCTTATGTGATTGAGCCTCCACCTTGGGGCGAGTATACGTATGAAGTAGGACAGGTATTTAGTTTTCATATGGTATTGATGGGGGAGCAAGCGATCGGGCTTTTACCTTTAATTTCTTTAGCGTGGTCTCATGCATTCAATATGGGAGTTTCGGGTGGTCAGGGTATATTGAACGATATTCTCTATTGTCCTGCCGATGCGCAAGCGTATAGTATTCTTAAAAATCAAAAATTAGTTGAGCATCTCGCTACTGTCAATGTGCCTGCGGATTTGCCCAGTGAGATTGTGTTGAGCTTTGTGACTCCCTTACGTCTTCAAAGTAATGGAAAGGTACTTAATCAGCATACGATTAGTGGCTCTGCCTTATTGATGCAATTACTGCGTCGAGTATCCTTGGTTGCTGGGCAATATTGGCAGGCTCCGATGCAGGGTGATTTTGCTCAGCTCAAGGCGCAGGCTGTTCGTATTCCCAATCAGCATCTGCTTCAGTGGCAAGATTGGCAACGTTATTCAACCAGGCAAGAACAATATATGCACTTGGGGGGTGTTGTCGGTCATTGGCAATTTAAGGAGTTAGACTCATTATGGTCGTCTTTATTCTTTATAGCGCAGTGGTTGCACTTGGGGAAGAATGCTTCGTTCGGCTTGGGTAATTACACTTTGCATTCATCGCCTAATTAAACTTCAAGCTAAATTTTGAGCGCACAAGCATTAAGTGTTTGTGCGTTTTCCATGTCTTAATATAAATCCCCATTGACAATAAATATCAAGCTCCATCTTTAATAATAAATAAGCACTATTTATTGTAATAAAAGTCATATAAAGCGTCTAAATAAGACAACTTACATAGAAATGTCATGATGAAATGGTACAATAACGACAGTTCCAGGTGCTGGGTTTAGAATCAAGTGAATTGCTTGCTTCTAGGGTTAATACGCAACGCCAAGGTTAATATTTTGTGCCAGTAGGGCACTTTTTTATTTTGCGAAGATGGACATATGACAAAACACTCTAGAATTAAATGTGCAGCATTGTTAGACCGTATTATGAGCGCCGAACAAGCGGCTGAGTTGATCGCATCGGATGTGAATGTTGGTATGAGTGGTTTTACGGGTTCAGGTTATCCGAAAGAGGTGCCTGTGGCGTTAGCGAAACGCATTCGCGCTGAGCACGATAAGGGTAATCCATTTAAAATTAATGTGTGGACAGGTGCATCAACAGCTCCTGAGCTTGATGGTGCCTTGGCTGAGGTTGATGCCATCGGCATGCGCTTACCTTACCAATCTGACCCAGTTGCACGTCGTAAGATTAATACGGGTGAGATGGAATATATGGATATTCACTTATCGCACGTGGCTCAACATGCCTGGTTTGGCTTTTACGGTAAGTTAGATATTGCGATTATTGAAGTGGTGGGTATTCATGAAGATGGCACCTTAATTCCTGCTGCCTCAGTGGGTAATAATAAGACCTGGATTGATCGTGCAGATAAAGTAATTCTTGAAGTGAACTATGCGCTGAATGAAAAACTTGAGGGTATGCATGATATCTATTATGGTACAGAGTTGCCTCCTCATCGTAAACCAGTGCCGATTGAACATGCGGAAGAGCGTATCGGTTTGCCATACTATCTATGCCCACAAGAGAAAATTATCGCAATTGTGGAAACCAATGGCCAAGACCGCGTGAACAAATTCACTGAGCCTGACGAGGGTTCGAAGAAAATCGCTTCTCACATCATTAACTTCTTAAAGCAAGAAGTGACTAAGGGTGTGTTACCACCGAACTTACTACCAATTCAGTCGGGTGTAGGCAATATTGCGAATGCAGTATTGGCGGGCTTGAACGAGGGTGATTTTGAAAATCTAGTCTCATTCACCGAAGTGATTCAAGACGGTATGCTAGAGATGATTAAGTCGGGCAAGATGGTGCATGTGTCGGCAACCTCACTTTCTTTGAGTCCTGAAGGCATTAAAGAGTTAAATGACAATATCGACTTCTATCGCGATAAGATTATTCTACGTACACAAGAGATGAGTAACCACCCTGAAGTGGTGCGTCGTCTAGGAATTCTCGCGATTAACGGCATGGTTGAAGCGGACATCTACGGTAATGTGAACTCTACTCACGTGATGGGTAGCGATATTATTAACGGTATTGGCGGTTCTGGTGACTTCGCCCGTAACGGCTATATCTGTTTCTTCGTACGCCCATCGATTGCCAAGGGCGGTGATATATCTGGTATCGTACCAATGGTCTCACACGTTGACCATACTGAGCATGACACACAGATTCTTGTCACTGAGCAAGGTCTTGCCGACTTACGTGGTTTATCACCGCGTCAACGTGCGAAAGTCATTATCGAAAACTGTGCGCATCCTGACTATAAAGATGAACTACGTAGTTACTTTGAGCGTGCTTGTGAAGAAGCCAAAGGTCATACGCCACATATCTTGTCTGAGGCATTAAGCTGGCATGATCGCTTCCGTAAGACGGGCTCTATGAAGAAAAAGGACTAAGTGAATTGGCTCTATCTCCTCGTCAGAGCAGTAAGAGAGGATGATTACATATTCAGGTCTTAATATTAAAGACAGATTCATATAAGGTGAGTCTGTCTTTTTTGTTATTATTAATTTTATAAAAACATTCACTTGATTCATGCTGCTACATAAAAATATCTTAAGAAGCATCATGGCTAATAAACAGTTATATTGAGAGAAAGGTTTAGCGCACTCAAACTATTCCCCTTGGATTGACTAGGACATATGTTCTTTTATCATCCTGTGGAATCCCTATTTTTGATATCTAATAATTGTCATAAAAATATAATATTAACCTGCTTATATAGCCAAATATAACGTTATAACATAACATAACGAAAAAAATATAATACAAAGTCTTTAAAATTTTGATTTTGAAGAGTAGAATAAATCGCTATGGCAGTGCAGAGTTGAGATGTGGATTCTTTCAATCTGACAGTGAAGCTCATGCGCTGATGTACTTGAATTCCAAGTTCCTAATGCCTGTTTTTCTCCAAGGAGTGTGCAATGAATCCATTAAGTGAAGCTTTAGCAGCTCGTTTAGATGAGCTTTTACCGAATCTAGTAGAAATCTATAAAGACTTCCACCGTAATCCTGAGTTGTCGATGCAGGAGTTTCGTACGGCGAAGATCGTGGCCGATTATTTGTCTCAACTTGAAGGGGTTGAGGTGACAACTGAGATTGGTGTCACGGGCGTCGTTGGTGTAATACGCAATGGTGAGGGGCCTGTGATCATGTTGCGTGCGGATATGGATGCTTTACCAGTGACTGAAGCCAGCGGCGTTGACTATGCCAGTACTGTGCGTGCGCGTGATGAAGAGGGCAATGATATTGGTGTCGCCCATGCTTGCGGTCATGATTTTCATACGACTTGGTTAATGGGGGCAGCGAAGATTTTAGTCGAGCATAAGGATCTCTGGAAGGGTACGGTGCTTCTTGTTTTCCAACCTGGTGAGGAAGTCGCCCGTGGTGCGCAAAGCATGGTCGATGATGGTATGTGCGATCGCTTCCCGAAACCTGATGTGATTTTAGGTCAACACGTGATGGTGGGTAAGGCGGGTAATGTGATGTATAAGGCGGGTACCATTCTGTCAGCAGGTGATAGTCTTAAGGTGCGCTTATTCGGTCGTGGTTCGCACGGTTCTCAGCCGCAGACCTCGATTGACCCAGTGATTATGGCGGCGTCTACAGCTTTGCGTCTGCAAACTATTGTGTCGCGTGAGATTGCACCAACTGATTCTGCGGTATTAACTATTGGTGCTTTGCAGGCAGGCACGAAGGAAAATATTATTCCTGATGAGGCTACCCTAAAGCTCAATATCCGTACCTATGATGAGAATGTGCGTGACCATATGTTGAGTGCGGTGCGTCGTATTTGTTGTGCAGAATGTCAGGCATCGAATGCACCATCAGAGCCAGAATTTACCGTATTAAACAGCTATCCATTAACCCGTAATGATGTGGAATCTACCCATAAAGTGGCGAAAGCCTTTAAAGCACAATTCCAAGATAATGCCTTTGAAACTGGGCCAGCAGCAGCGAGTGAGGACTTCAGTATCTTTGGTCGTACCTGGGGCAGCCCATATGTGTTCTGGTTTGTTGGTGGTACGGATGCAGCGACCTATGATGATGCCGCGAGCCGTAATGCGATTAACATGATCCCAAGTAATCACTCACCGAAGTACGCACCGGTCTTACATCCGACCTTAGAGACTGGTTTATTCTCTATGTTGACGGCAGCTTCGGCTTGGTTGTGCCCTGAGAATGCTTAATGAGTCGATGATAGTAAAAGCTATATCAGTATGGCGCATCGCCAATGGTGCGCCATTCTTGTTTGCTGAGGCAGGTGATTGTGCATAACAATGGTGGCCTTTTACTTCAGTCAGTCGGAGGCCCAAAAGCTTAACTATTGAGCGAAGCGCCTTGCCTTTTAACCGTGTTGCTCGTCTTTATGGTATTGAGCATTAGCGGAAAACGAGATGCGCTTATTAAAAAGAGGCAGTCTTGCCTTTTAACCTTCATGCCCCGTATTCATCGCAGCTAACATCGTTGGACAATCGCGTCTAAGCAAGCTCATAGCATAATGCTAGGCATTAAACTATCTGTCGGGCATAACTCATCAGTATCATCGCAATATTAACAACAATAATTACGCCGAAGCCCAATATGAGCTTAGTACGGGTCGGTGGAGCGGACAAAGAAATTCCCAGTATGGCTTTGAGAACGTTATTGCTGAACGTAGCCTGAAGCGTGGCTAAGATGAGCAGGTTTATAGTGATATTGTGATTGCTTTGGAACAAATTGATAAGGAAGGGGTCAATGTCAGTAAAGCCCACTAATAACGATAAGATTTTTAGGCCGGCATCGCCATAATGCTGATTAATGAAATAGGTTAGGCTCGTGAAAACAATATAAAGCACTGAGAAAACTAAGGCAATTTTAAACTCAAGAGGGTTAGTGTTTTCGTGATTGATGCTCTCATGACTGGCTGTCACAACTGGATTACCCTGAGATTGATATAAATAGAAAGCAACGCCTAGGCTAATCAGGAATACAGCTAAGAAATAGGGAAGGATAGCAAACGCGGAATTATGATTGAATACCAGGGCTAAGACCCATAAGCGCAGATACATCATTGAGGTCGCCACAATGATAGAGCCCGCATATTGTCCAGGGCTATGCAATTGATCATGGCTTTGTCGTGCCACAATCGCTGTGCTTGCTGTACTGCTATAGAGCCCACCTAAAACCCCAGTTAGCCATAAGCCAGCATGCGGAAATATATATTTCTTCAGAATATAGCTAGCATACGAAATACCTGAAATGACGACAACCGCAAGCCATATCCTATAAGCAGAAACTGGAATAAACGGGCTAATTTCTTCTTTGGGCAAAATAGGGAGAATAATACCCGCCATGACAATGAACTTACTTAACGTAAAAAATTCATTACTATCAATCTTCTGCGAGAGCTTTTCGAAATACCCCTTCATCTCTGCAAGCACTAGGAGTAAGACATAGACTAGGATACTTAACCAATGTGCTTGCTGAATAACGATAAGGGGCATAATGTAAATCAGCAAGGCAAGAATTTCAGTGGTTAAACCATAGCCTTGCTTTTCGACCATTTTACGCTGATAAAAAAGCGCGAAGAAACCGCCTAATATCACTAAACCCACGAGGAAAAAGGCAATATAATCTTGCAACGCGAGCAGATAGCCCATCAAGCCAATAAAGGTGAAGGTCCTGTCCGTGCCAAAAGTCGTCTTGTTCTTTAATTGATAATGGCGTTTCTGCTCCATACCAATTAAGAGAGAGAAGCCCAACACGATAAGCAAATCAGTAAATTCTTTGGGGATTGCTTGTAAGATACTTAAGGTGTTCATGTATCCCTCAAAATAAATCGATAGAAGTCAGAGGTTGAGAGCGAGGAGTAGGGTGGTATTGTGCCTATTGCGAAAAGTAACTACGTAGACGCTAACTGTTAAATAGCCACTCTTATTGGCCACTAGTTTACTCCTAATTATTAGGAAGTAAAATTTTAGTCTCAGTAAATTTTCTGTTTATTGTATGAAGGCTCGGTGAGAGCTCTACTATTTACATTGGCAAAGTAAGATTGTATACTGTGTAGCATCAGTACACAATCCAAATAATATGATTAAATCCTTTAAACACAAAGGCTTACAAAAGTTTTTTGAAACGGGAAGCACTTCAGGCATACAAGCTAAGCATGCGGCAAGATTGGGTGCTCAGTTGCTTTTGCTTAATACTGCAAAAAGTCCTAAAGAGCTTAATATTCCGAATTGGCGTTTACATCCATTAGGAGGTCGCTTAAAAGGTCACTGCTCCTTAGTTGTTAATGCCAATTGGCGACTAACATTTATGTTTGATGGTGAAGATGTATTTATTGTGGACTATCAAGATTATCATTAAGAGGTAAAAAATGAAGATGTATAACCCACCACATCCAGGTGTTATTGTGAGAGACTATCTGGAAGGAATTACCGTAACTGAGGCCGCCAAGCACTTAGGTATTACGCGTACAGCTTTGTCTCGTATTTTGAATGGGAAAACTGGCATTTCGCCAGAAATGGCCTTGCGGTTAGAAGAGGCGTTTGGGGCGACAAGTGCGCAAACATGGTTGGCCATGCAAGCTGAGTATGATCTTTGGCAAGCTCAGCAACATCGTCAATATGTGGTTGAGCCATTTGGGTTTGCTGCGGCTTAGTGCAGATTTAATCTTGATGGCTGCGTAGTTTTCGCTATGAAATTAATCTCTTGAAGGGATGTCACACTTTCTTCACACCAGATTGAATAATATAAAAAAACCACTCGATTGAGCGGCTTATACAGTACTGTATTTTAGACGCTGTCTAATAATACTGTCTAAAATGCGTGACTAAAAATAAAAAAACCGCTTAAGCATTACACTAAGCGGTTGATTTATAAAACTATTATTGGTCCCCCCAGCCGGACTTGAACCGGCGACCAAAGGATTATGAGTCCTCTGCTCTAACCAACTGAGCTACAGGGGGACAGCAAAGTCAATTATTATAACGTACTTTTATTGGGCTGTGACAATTGTTATGAAAATATCATGGCAATTGTCACAATTGACGATGAGTTTTCTACTGCATGGACATGCTTCATGCAGGCCTTATAGTCTTGAGGATATTAAGCCCCGTTAAACTGGATTAAACCCCCAGCCAACGCATTAAAATCCCCGACGACATATAACGTGCCACATGATTTAAGAAACTATCAAAATCCACCGAGGCATCATCATTGGCTTTATCAGAAATGACACGCATCACGGCAAAAGGCACATCATATTCATAACAAATCTGAGCAATGGCCGCGCCTTCCATCTCGGTGCATAGCGCGTGAGGATGCTCGACATGCAGTCGATTGGCTTCATTATGAGTGTTAATGAACTGATCGCCGCTTAAAATCATACCTTGATGAATATGGATGGTGTGTACCTCGTCTTTCTTATCTCTAGCAACCTCGCTAGCCTTAGTAGCATTATTGGAATTAAGCTCAGTAGAAAGCTCACTCTCGGTGGTTTTCTCAGTTCTTGCTAATTTTCCCTGCCCAGCATCAACATCACGTCCAACATCAGCCTCAACTTCATGTGCAACATCACGTTCTGTATTCAAGCCGAACTGCGCGATAACCTCTGTACTCACATCCTTGGCGAAGCCATCCACTTGCTGCAGATAATCTCGTGCGGCGCTCATCAATTGCTGGCATAAGGCTTCATCAGCGACAAAGTGAGCACGTCCCAAGAGAGGAATTTCATAGCGAGGGAAGATAGGACTGGCATTAAAATCATGTTGCATCAACTCACTAGCCACGACAACATCACCAATTTTCACTTCAGGACCTAAGCCACCCGCCAAGCCGGTAAAGACTATTTGTTCAACCTTAAACTCTCGAATCAAAGTAACGCAGGTCGCACTGGCGGCAACTTTACCAATGCGAGCAAGCACGACAACGCAATCATGCTCACCGATTCGGCCTTCGTAATAGTCACGTTGACCAATACGGGTGACGTGCATCTGTGGTCCCATCAAGGCTAATAGGTCTGCAATCTCCTGTTGCAGCGCCGCCATAATACCTATTCGCATGTTGATTTCTCCTTCATCAATTCCATTATTTATAAATTTCAGTCCTGGCTGCTCAATGACGAATCTAGTCTATCAATTCATTGAATAATCAATCATCACCCACCAAATTGCGCATCACCTATCTGAACAAGAATGAGGCAATCAAGTGTCATAATCGTCCACTCTACAAACAATGAAGCTCGGATTCGCACCCGAGCTTATTTCACTTCTTTTGGCTTAAGAGCGAGTGCAAAGAGCTCCATATACTCGCGCTATTCTAAATAAGTTGCTCGTGTTAAGTAAAAAGACAAGGCTCTTTTCAAATAAAGCACCGCAACTTACTTGCCCAACAGATGAATTACTTCTTCATCAAATCAAAGAACTCATCATTGGTCTTGGTCGAACGAACTTTATCTAAGATAAACTCCATCGCCTCAACCTCATCCATCTCGTGGATGAACTTGCGTAGGACCCAGACCTTCTGCAGGGTTTCTGGTTTCATTAAGAGTTCTTCGCGACGTGTGCCTGTCTTATTCAAGTTGATCGCTGGGTAAATACGTTTCTCAGCTAGACGGCGTTCTAGGTGAACTTCAGAGTTACCTGTACCCTTGAATTCTTCGTAGATCACTTCGTCCATACGGCTACCGGTTTCAATCAGGGCCGTACCGATAATCGTTAATGAACCGCCTTCTTCAAGATTACGGGCGGCACCGAAGAAGCGCTTAGGACGCTGTAATGCGTTCGCATCAACACCACCGGTTAATACCTTGCCTGAAGAGGGCACCACAGTATTATAGGCACGGGCTAAGCGTGTAATTGAGTCAAGTAGAATGACGACATCTTTCTTCAATTCGACTAAGCGCTTGGCTTTCTCAATCACCATCTCGGCCACTTGCACGTGACGGGTTGCTGGCTCATCGAAGGTTGAGGCAATCACTTCACCACGTACGGTGCGTTGCATCTCGGTTACTTCTTCAGGACGTTCGTCCACTAATAAAACAATCAAGGTTGCATCAGGATAGTTGGTGCTAATTGAGTTGGCAATCTGTTGCATCATCACAGTCTTACCCGATTTAGGGCTGGCGACGATGAGGGCACGTTGGCCTAGGCCCATCGGTGCAAAAATATCTAAAATTCGACCGGTACGATTCTCTTCGCTACGAATATCGCGCTCAAAGAGTAAGGGCTTGTTCGGGTGAAGAGGGGTTAAGTTTTCAAACATGATGCGGTGTTTCATCATCTCTGGCGCAACCCCGTTCACTTTTTCCACTTTTACTAAGGCAAAATAACGTTCGCCATCTTTAGGTACACGTACTTCGCCTTCAATGGAGTCGCCAGTATGTAAATTAAAGCGACGAATTTGTGAAGGGGAGATGTAGATATCTTCCGTGCTGGCTAAGTAAGAAGAGTCAGGTGAGCGCAAGAAACCAAAGCCGTCAGGCAGGACTTCAAGTACACCATCACCAAAAATCTGTTCGCCCATCTTGGCTCGGCGCTTCATAATGGCAAACATTAATTCTTGTTTACGGAAGCGGTTAGCATTATCAATTTCTAGGCCAGCGGCGATTTCGAGCAGTTGCGACACATGCAGTGTCTTTAGTTCGTTTAAGTGCATTATTTTTTAATATGTAAAAGTCAGTGGCGAGTTGGGGACAACCCACGCGATGGAAAAAAGTTCTTTATCTAAATCAGTTAATATAGGTAAATAGGCGTTACATGAATATAAGCAAGGTTTGCTAGCTAATTGCTTCAGTTTGCTAGGACTCATCCCGTGAGGCTCAAAAATAAAACTCAAGTAATGAAACTCAAATAATGGTACTCAATCAATGAAACTCAATTTTAGCTACTCAATCGTAACGCTTAATCTATGTGTACATTCACAGCGTACAGTTCAGCAAATCCTTAGAGACCATAGGTAAGAACTGGCCGAGACCTGAGGCTCTCTTAAGATGTTTGATCAATAAGGATTTACTGCTGTTATGTCTTAGACGGCGCCGTCGATGAACTTGCTGAGTTCCGGTTTGTTAACAGCACCTACTTTAGTGGCTACAGACTGGCCATCTTTAAAGATCATTAAAGTAGGGATGCCGCGGATGCCAAACTTGGCTGCAATATCAGGATGTTGTTCAACGTCAACTTTAACCACTTGTAGGTCAGGGCGCTCTGCAGCAACTTGCTCCAAAATTGGCGCAATGATCTTACAAGGACCACACCATGGTGCCCAGTAGTCAACTAATACAGGTTTGTCAGATTGTAAAACGTCAGCATCAAAGCTTGCGGCTGTCGCATTTTTAATAATATCGCTCATAGGGATGTCATTCTAAAAGGATTGGAAATTCTATTGGAAAGTGACTACTAAGACTGAAACCTACACGCCATGGATGAGGGAAATTCAATATGCGAATTTTATTCTCATCAGGCAAGGCAGATAACTTGAGCCCATCACTTATGCTTACTGTACGTATGCACAACTATGATTATATAGGCTTAATGCTTATCAGGGTGTAATTATTGCTTGTCTCAAGAATGGTAGTCCGAGTGGCTGTTCAATTCTACTGGCCAGAGCTTATGGCTCATGGGATTAGGAGCAGAATTGCTTGCCTTAGTTGACGCGATTGTCCTTGACCTGACGTGCTTGTCAGTGTTGTGACTGGATTATCGTATCTTTATGCGATTATCGTTCTCGTTCGTCAGCGATAAGAATACCACTACTTTCTAATGAATGTATCAAAGATAAGCGATTTCACTGACAAAAGTCGATTTCAACCATTAAAATGTCTGTTTTTCAGCACAATCGAGAATTTCAGGTGGCAAGTTTAGAAAATTACGACGAAAGTTCGATCCGGGTTCTTAAGGGCCTGGAGCCTGTACGTGAGCGGCCAGGGATGTATACCCGAACCGATAACCCTTTGCATATTATTCAAGAGGTTATTGATAATGCGGCGGATGAGGCCTTGGCTGGATTTGCCAAAAAAATTCAAGTCACCTTGAACAGCGACCAAAGTATCACGGTTGAAGATGACGGCCGCGGGATCCCGATTGGTTTGCATCCCACTGAGAAAGCGCCAGTCGTTGAAATCGTCTTTACGCGCTTACATGCAGGCGGTAAATTTGATAAAAAAGCTGGCGGTGCCTATGCCTTCTCCGGTGGCTTACATGGCGTCGGTGTCTCAGTCACCAATGCTTTGTCCACTAAACTTGAAGTGGCGGTTACGCGCGATGCAGGTGTACATGAGATTGTTTTTGCTCATGGTGGACAAGTTGAGACGCCATTGCATAAAGTCGCTGATGCCCCCAAGCGCCGCACTGGAACGTATGTCCGTGCTTGGCCTGATCCGAAGTACTTTGACTCGGCGCAGATCCCCGTGAATGAGTTAATTCACTTATTACGCAGTAAGGCCGTCTTAATGCCTGGCGTGGAAGTGACTTTAGTGATTGAGAAGACGGGTGAGCGCCGTCAATGGTTATATACTGACGGTTTACGTGGTTATCTGAAAGAAGAGTTAGCCGATACGGAACTTTTAATTCCCGCCTTTAGTGGTAAAGAATATGCTGATAAGCACCATGAGAGTTTCTCCGAAGGTGAGGGCGCTGAATGGGTGGTGGCCTGGACGGTGGAAGGCGCTGTGGTGCGTGAGTCTTATGTGAACTTAATTCCTACCAAGGCTGGTGGTACGCACGAGTCGGGCTTGCGTGAAGGCTTGTTTAATGCGCTTAAGGGCTTTGCTGAGATGCATAGTCTCTTGCCTAAGGGCATTAAATTACTGCCTGAAGATGTATTTGCAAGGGCGAGTTTTGTGCTCTCAACCAAGGTGCTCGACCCACAATTCCAAGGTCAGGTGAAGGAGCGCTTGAATAGTCGCGATGCGGTACGTCTGGTGAGTGGTTTTGTTAAAAGCGCTCTCGAGCTGTGGTTAAACTCGAACGTAGACCAAGGTAAGAAACTGGCCGAGTTTGCGATTCGCCAAGCACAGGCACGTACACGTTCTGCTCAGAAAGTTGAGAAGCGTAAGAGCTCAGGTGTGGCGGTCTTACCAGGTAAGCTAACCGATTGTGAGTCGCATGACACCACGCGCACCGAAGTCTTCTTAGTTGAGGGTGACTCAGCGGGTGGCTCGGCGAAGATGGGGCGCGATAAGGAATTCCAAGCGATTCTGCCCTTGCGCGGTAAGGTCTTAAATTCTTGGGAAGTTGATCGCGATCGTCTTTTTGCGAATAATGAAATTCATGATATTTCGGTCGCTATTGGGGTCGACCCACATGGCCCGAAAGACAATCCAGATCTCTCAGGTTTGCGCTATCGTCGGATTTGCATCTTGTCGGATGCGGACGTGGATGGTTCACATATTCAGGTTTTATTGCTGACCTTGTTTTATAAACACTTCCCGCGTTTGGTGGAAAATGGCTTTGTGTATATTGCTAAGCCACCGCTATTCCGAGTCGATGTCCCAGCGCAAGGCAAGCGTCCCGCACGTAAATTCTATTGCTTAGATCAAGAGGAATTAGAGAGCGTGAAAGAGCGTTTGGTTAGTAAAGAGAATGTCCGTGAGCAAGCGCTTAGTATTAGCCGCTTTAAGGGCTTGGGTGAAATGAGCTCTGAGCAACTTTGGGAAACCACCATGAACCCTGATACACGGCGCTTATTACGTGTCGGGTATGGGCAATTAGATAGCCAAGAAACGAATCAGATTTTCGATATGCTGATGGGTAAGGGCGAGTCTGCGCAGCGTCGCACTTGGATTGAGGATAAAGGTAATCTTGCTGAGCTGGATGTGTAAACTGGAAAATTATGGACGATCAAGTAGATTTGTTTAATGTTGAAGAAGAGGGTGATGATAGCATCACGCTTGGTTACTACGCGGAGAAAGCCTATCTAGACTATGCGGTCTCGGTAGTCAAGGGGCGTGCCTTACCTGATGTAGGTGATGGGCAAAAACCGGTACAGCGTCGTATTCTCTTTGCTATGAATGAGATGGGCCTACGTGCGGGTGCTAAGCCAGTGAAGTCAGCGCGTGTGGTGGGTGATGTATTAGGTAAGTTCCATCCACATGGTGACCAAGCCGCTTATGAAGCTATGGTGCGTATGGCACAAAGCTTCTCTTTACGTTATCCCTTGATTGATGGTCAGGGTAACTTTGGTTCGCGTGACGGTGATGGTGCCGCTGCGATGCGTTATACCGAAGCGCGTCTGACACCGATTGCTGAGCTCTTGTTAGATGAGCTCGGAGAGGGCACGGTCGACTTTATTCCGAATTATGACGGCAGTCAACAAGAGCCGGTCATTTTACCTGCACGCTTGCCCATGATGTTGCTTAATGGTGCATCCGGTATTGCGGTGGGGATGGCGACTGAAATTCCATCACATAATTTGACTGAAGTGGCCAATGCCTGCGTCGCCTTGCTGAAGAATCCTAAGTTAGAGATGAGCGAGTTGATGCAGATTGTGCCAGGTCCTGATTTTCATGGCGGCGCGCAATTAATCTCGACCCCTGAAGTCATTGAGCAGATTTACAGTACGGGACGTGGTTCGGTGAAGGCGCGTGCACGTTGGGAATTTGAGGAAATGGCGCGTGGTCAGTGGCAGTTAGTGGTGACTGAATTACCACCGAATACCTCATGCCAGAAAGTCCTCGAAGAAATCGAAGAAATTACGAACCCTAAAATTAAAACTGGGAAAAAGACCTTAAGTGCTGAGCAGCAGCAAGGTAAGGCAGCGATGTTAGCCTTACTCGATGCGGTGCGTGATGAGTCGGGTAAAGATGCTTCAGTACGCTTAGTGTTTGAGCCTAAGACCTCGCGTATTGATCGCGATGAGTTTGTGAATGCTTTGCTGGCCAATACCAGTATGGAAGGCAATGTCTCAATTAACTTGGTATGTATCGGTATTGATGGTCGTCCAAAACAGCGTAACTTGCTTGAGATTCTACAAGAATGGTTGGTTTATCGCACTGAGACAGTCACACGTCGCACCCAATATCGCCTAGAGAAGGTGACTGATAGAATTCATGTGCTTGAAGGGCGCATGGTGGTCTATCTGAATGTGGACGAGGTGATTCAGACCATTCGTGAGTCGGATGAACCTAAGCAAGCCTTAATGCAGCGCTTTAATTTAAGTGAGCGTCAGGCGGAAGATATTTTAGAGATGCGCTTGCGTCAATTGGCTAAGCTTGAGGGCATTAAAATTGAACAAGAGTTGAAAGATAAGCAAGAAGAACAAGCGAAGTTGCAAGGCCTTTTAGAAAGTCCTGCTGCCTTAAAGCGCTTAATCATTAAAGAAATTGAAACGGATGCGAAGAAATTCGGTGATGAACGTCGTACCCTGATCGAAGTGGCTGACCGTGCCGTGGTTGAGAATAAAGTGCTTGATGAGCCGGTCACTGTAATTGTCTCTGAGAAAGGCTGGTTACGTGCACGTCAAGGTCATGAGCATGATGTCAATCAGTTTAACTTTAAATCAGGTGATGGCTTCTATGCTGCTTACGAATGCCGTAGTGTCGATACCCTGATAGGTATCGGTGATAATGGTCGCGTGTATTCGGTGCCCGTTTCAAGCCTGCCATCAGCGCGTGGTGATGGACAGCCAATTACCGCCATGGTGGATGTGGAAAGTGGTACGCAGATTAAACATATTATTGCTGGCCCTGAGAGTAGCCGTTGGTTGCTGGTGCAAAGCAGTGGTTTAGGTTTTAGTGCCAAAATCAGCGATATGATGTCGCGTCAACGCGCGGGTAAGCACTTTATTAATCTGGAAGAGAAGACCCAGATTCTGCGTCCCATTGCCTTACCTGAGAATACCCAATACGTGGCCATGTTAAGTAAGGGCAATCGCTTCTTGGTGATTGATATCCAAGAGGTGAAGGCGCTGAGCGGTGGTGGTCGCGGCACGATCTTGATGACCTTCGATGCGAAAGATACCTTTGCCCAAGTCTTGGCGGTGAGTGAACAAGGCATTATGGCAACCGGTGTATACCGCAATAAGACCGTGGAAGATTTAATTGCGCTTGGTGATTTGCAAGAATATATGGGCAAGCGCGCGCGTAAGGGCAAAGCACTGAGTCTGCGTATGAAGCAAGCGACCTTGTTGCCTTTATAAAATCAGACGTGAGAGGTATTGGTTGCTTATGATTAAAGTGCGCATGATGTGCTATAAGTCATGCGCTCGGTCTATGACTATGCAGCGTGCTAAGCATCGGCATAAGCAGCTTTGTAATTATTGACCTTGTTAGTTTTGCCGAATGCGTATTAGTCCTTGATTCTTATGGCATAATATCGCATTCTTAATTTTCTTATCATCGTCCTGAGTTTCATGCGGCGTCTTTTAACTAAGCGCGGCTATGCGAATTTATACGGTGCCTTTTTTTCGTAGAGCTATGACCTATACCATTACTGTAGTACCGAGCAATCATACATTCACTGTCAAAGAAGGGCAGGACTTGATTTCAGCAGCCTTAGAGAATGACATTGTCTTGCCCTATAGCTGTCGCAATGGTTCTTGCACCAGCTGCAAGGGTAGAGTGGTGTCGGGTGAGTATGAGACGGGTAATGGCACGCAACAGCTCCTTCAGGTGCAAGAGCGTGACCAGGGTTATACCTTGTTCTGCGAAACCAAGCCGAAATCGGATTTGGTGGTGGAGGCGCGTGAGGTGCGACTAGCCAGCGATATCGTGATTCGTAAGATGCCTGTACGTGTGGTGGGCATGGAGCAAGCGGCACCTGATGTGATGATTTTGAAATTACAGATGCCAGCGACCGAGCCATTTCGCTTTATGCCGGGTCAATATTTAGAGTTTATTTTGAAGGACGGGCGTCGTCGTGCCTACTCAATGGCTTCGCGCCCGAATGGTACGGAACCCGTGGAGCTGCATGTTCGTCATACACCAGGAGGTGTGTTTACAGATCATGTCTTTGGTGCGGGTGCGACGCAGATGAAAGAGCGCGAAATTCTTCGTGTCGAAGCGCCGATGGGATCGTTCTTCTTACGTGATGATTCTGAGAAACCAATGATATTCTTAGCCAGTGGCACGGGTTTTGCACCAATTAAGGCGATTATGGAGCAGGTGGTCGAGCAGGGGATTTCACGCCCGATTACTTTATACTGGGGCGGTCGTCGTCCACGTGACTTATATATGAGTGAATTAGCGAATAAGTGGCAAGGTATGTTGCCGAACTTTAAATTTGTACCTGTGATTTCGGATGCTTTGCCGGAAGATAACTGGACCGGTCGTACGGGCTTTGTCCATGCTGCGGTGTTAGAAGATTTCGACGATTTAAGTGGCTATCAAGTGTATGCCTGTGGCGCGCCTGTGGTTGTCGATAGTGCACGCCAAGCGTACACAGCAAAAGCAGGCTTGCCTGAGAATGAGTTCTATGCGGACTCATTCACAACTGAGGCGGATGTTGCGCGCTTGAATAAATAATTTTGCATTTAGGATTTTGCGCAAAATCAGAGGCGACTTGTAATAGTAGGCCGCCTTCGTTTATCAACAGACATAGTTGCGCAATATCAGAGTAATTCACGCAATATTTCGGGGTGCTGCTTAGCGACTTTAAATAGAGTTTTAGCCGCACCTGAAGGATTCCGGCGACCTTGCTCCCACTCTTGCAATGTGCGTATAGATACGCCCATTAGCTTGGCGAATGCGGCTTGTGAGAGTCCAGAGTCATTTCTTATCTTGGCTGCTTCGGAGGCATAAATTTTATGCGAAGCAGCAAAATTCTTCGCTTTCATTTCACGAACAGATTGCAAAAGCTCATCTTCGAATTGTTTTAATTCTTTATCCATCACTTTAATACCTCATACCTTAACTTCAAAAGAAAATCATTGGACAAGTTGTCAAATTTCGACTTTGTATAGGCAATGAGTAAGTTAATTTCCCCATCTTCGAGTTGATTGAGGTAAATAATACGTACACCACTTCGCTTGCCCATTCCTTGCATAGACCAGCGCACTTTGCGTAAGCCACCAGAGCCTGGAATCACATTGCCTGCTTCAGGATTACAAGCAATCCACTCAACAAATGTTACCCGTTCTTGTTCTGTCCATATTGATGAAGTAGTTCTCAAAAAAATGGATGTTTCGTAGACGGTATAGAACATAATACTATTAATATTACTTATTATCATACGTCATTGAAGTATGAAAAGCAATCAAGTCACTATCGCGGGCTATGCCAAATCACTGCCTCATAATGTCCTAAGCGTAGGCGTAAGCGTTGCGGATTTCCCTTCAAGACAATATACGGGCTGTTGCGATGAAAGCGCAGTGGCTTTTCGCTATTCAGCTGGGCAGTATAGCCGTCTTCAGCTTGCACTAAATCCCAGCGCTCATCGACCTCAAAGATAGCTGGAATCGTTGCGTGCTCAGGAAAGTGCAACCAAACTTCATCTTGTGTGCTAAAGACTTGAATCGGCAGAATCGCTTGGTCGCCCGTCATCTCCCAATGGAAGGAGTATTGGTTGACTTTGCGTGAGCTCAGCTCCCAGTCTGGGTAGTTGCGCTTACGCTGTAACCATTCGGGTTGGGTGGAGCAGGCGCTAAGAAGGGTGATAAGGCAGAGTAGGCTAAGTCGAGTAATGATGCGCTTAGCGCGCGAAGTCATATTGTGCATAGTGTAAGACGTGCTCATATGCGTAGCGTGAGAAGTCATATTGTGTGCTGTGTGAGACATAGTCATGTGCGCAGCGTGAGAAATTATATTGTGCGTAGTGTAAGACGTGCTCATGTGCGCAGTGTGTGGAGTCGTGTTGTGCATAGCGTGAGAAATTGAAGTAAAGAATAAAGCCTCATCATGCCTAGCCACGCTCGACTTAACAAGACGTAAAACTACGTATGGCTTGATTTGTCTAGGTTTAAATGCTGATTTTTCTCGATATATTTAAGGGTCGCAGCTGACATCTATCGTCAAGCCACATGATTGCTTTTTTACTTAATCGCTTATATGTTGATGAGACTTAGTTGATCTCGCATAAATCCCTCATAAGCCTTGTTAATGCCATTAGCTTTATGGTGTATAATTTGATGTTACTAAAAATTTCTTTGCATACTCATCACAATGAAAACAGCTGAAATCCGCGATAAATTCCTAGAGTTTTTTAAATCTAAAGACCACACTATTGTGGCTTCGTCTTCTTTAATCCCGGGTAATGACCCGACCCTCTTGTTTACCAATGCGGGTATGGTGCAATTTAAAGATGTATTTACAGGCAAAGATGTACGCCCTTATGTGCGTGCAACGACTTCACAGCGTTGCTTACGTGCGGGTGGTAAGCACAATGACTTGGAGAACGTCGGCTATACCGCGCGACACCATACTTTCTTTGAGATGCTCGGGAATTTTAGCTTTGGTGATTACTTCAAAGAGAATGCGATTAAATATGCTTGGGAATTATTGACCGAGGTTTATAAGTTACCGAAGGATAAGCTCTTAGTCACGGTGTACCAAGAGGACGATGAGGCGTATGATATTTGGCAAAATACTATAGGGGTACCGGCTGAACGTATTATTCGTATTGGCGACAATAAGGGTGCACGCTACGCTTCAGATAACTTCTGGCAGATGGCGGATACGGGTCCTTGTGGTCCTTGTACTGAAATTTTCTATGATCACGGTGATCATATCTGGGGTGGCCCTCCTGGATCGCCTGAGGAAGATGGCGACCGCTTTATTGAAATCTGGAACTTGGTGTTTATGCAGTTCGACCGCTCTAAAGACGGTGTTATGCATCCGCTACCTAAGCCTTGTGTCGATACGGGCATGGGTTTAGAGCGCATTGCTGCCGTATTGCAGCATGTAAACTCAAACTATCAGATTGATTTGTTTCAAGCTTTAATTAATTCGGCAGCACGTGAAACCAATACCAGCGATTTAGAGAATAACTCGCTGAAGGTAATCGCGGACCATATTCGTGCGTGTAGCTTTATGATCTTAGACGGTGTGATTCCTGGTAATGAAGGTCGTGGTTACGTATTGCGTCGTATTATTCGTCGTGCCCTACGTCACGGCTATCAACTAGGTCAAAGCAAGCCTTTTTTCCATAAATTAGTCGCTGATTTGGTGGTACAGATGGGTGAGGCATACCCGGCGCTAGGTGAGCAGGCTGAGCGTATTGCTGCGGTCTTGAAACTGGAAGAAGAACGCTTCCAAGAAACACTTGAAAAAGGTATGAAAATTCTGGATGAAAACTTGGCTTCAGTAGCTAAGGGTGGTGTCTTGAATGGTCAGACTGTCTTTACCTTATACGATACCTTCGGTTTCCCCTACGACTTAACCGCCGATATCTGTCGTGAGCGTGGTTTTGAAGTGGATGAAGCGGGCTTTAATCAAGCCATGGAGCAGCAACGTGCAATGGCACGAGCGAGCGGTAAGTTTAAGTCACATCAGAGTCTTACTTACTCGGGCCAGTCAACTGATTTCCAAGGTTATGTGACTTTAGAAAGCCAGGCTAAAGTATTGGCCGTGTATGTTGATGGTGTCAGTGTCGAGCAAGCTGATGAGGGTCAAGATGCGGTGGTCGTACTTGATATCACGCCATTCTATGCTGAGTCGGGTGGTCAGATTGGTGACTCTGGCTTATTAACTGGTTTTGGTAAAGCTTTCGAGGTACATGATACACAGAAGATTACCTCTAGCGTGTTTGGCCATTATGGCACGGTGACCTTGGCGTCAATTAAGGTTGGCGACGAGTTACAAGCGCATGTGGATGTGCAACGCCGTCACGATATTATGCGTAATCACTCTGCGACTCACTTAATGCATAAGGCTTTACGCGAAGTGCTTGGTACACATGTACAACAGAAGGGCTCTTTAGTGGATCAGGATAAGACTCGCTTTGACTTCTCACATGATGCGCCAATGACTGACGAACAAATTGCCCAAGTCGAGGCGATTGTGAATCGTGAAGTGCTTGAGAATACCGCGGTACAGACTCAGATGATGGGCTTTGATGAAGCGGTGGCTGGTGGTGCGATGGCGCTATTCGGTGAGAAATACGAATCTGAAGTGCGCGTGCTCGACATTGGTTTCTCACGCGAGTTATGCGGTGGTTCGCACGTCGCGCGTACGGGTGATATTGGCCTGTTTAAAATCCTCAGCGAGGGTGGTGTTGCTTCGGGTATTCGTCGTGTTGAGGCGATTACCGGTCGTCATGCGCTTGCCTGGGTGAGCAATTTAAATAAGACTGTTAATCTAACGGCTTCAGCCTTGAAAGCGCGTCCTGCCGAGTTGCTTGAGCGTGCTAAGAGCGTGCAAGAGCATACGCGTCAGCTAGAGAAGGAGTTGGATCAGTTAAAGCAGAAATTGGCCTCAGCTGCCAGCGGCGACCTCAGTACACAAGCCCAAGAGATTAATGGGGTAAAAGTCCTTGCGAGCTTTATTAAGGGGGCGGATCCTAAGTCGTTGCGTGGCATGATTGACCAATTGAAAGATAAGCTAAAAACGGCCGCGATTGTCTTGGCCACCGAAGCCGACGGTAAAGTGACCGTTGCGGCGGGTGTGACCAATGATAAGACCAATGTTATTAAAGCAGGTGAGTTAGTGGCTTTTGTCTCTGAAAAGATTGGTGGCAAGGGCGGTGGCCGTCCAGATATGGCCATGGGCGGTGGTACTGATGCTGCTGCCTTACCTGCCGCACTTGAGCAAGTGAATGCTTGGGTGCAAGCTAAGCTGTAAGAGGGCGTCATGAGTTCTGATATGGACCCTATTAGGCCGTCAGGCCAGGAAAGTAGCGATAAAAATCTGCCTGAGCAACAAGAGTCAAGGACTGCTCAGGCGGTAAAATCTGTTTCAGTGCCGGGTGAGGTAACTGATTCTACTTCTTCCCCTGTGCCTGAATTTGTCCAGAGTGTAGATACCACAGGTTTGCTTTGTCCCTTACCGATTCTACGCGCGAAGAAAGCCTTACAAGGACTTGAAAGTGGTCAGGTTCTTCGCGTGTTCACCACTGATAAGAAAGCAGTTAAGGACTTTCAGGCTTTTTGCCAGCAAACAAATCATGCTTTGTTGCAACAAGACGTCGAGGAAGACCAGAGTGCTTGGCATTATATCCGTAAGCGTTAATTAGGCTCTGTGGTGCTTCAATGTCTTCTTGGGTGTTGTCATTTTGCACGAAGTTATTGATTTATTAGCATATTATGTGCTAGAATCCCCTGTTTACTAAACTTTAATCAATTTATAAGGAATAACCCCCATGGTGGTAATTCGTTTAGCCCGTGGTGGCTCTAAAAAACGTCCATTTTATAGTATCGTAGCTGCTGACTCACGTGATCGTCGTGATGGTCGTTTCATTGAGCGCGTTGGCTTTTACACACCTGTTGGCGCTGAGTCTTCAGAAAATTTGCGTATTGCTTTAGATCGTTTGAACCACTGGGTTTCAGTTGGCGCACAATTATCTCCAGCAGTTGCTCGCTTAGTTAAAATCTACAAACCAGCAGCTTAATTGTCGTCGTATCATTAACGATATTGACTGATAAAGCGCTAGGTTTGCTTTGGCCTATTTGCCAGCCTCAGTATGAGGTAGTGCGAGCGAGATTCACGGCCGTCGGCAATGCTGGCGGTCGTTTGTTATTTTAGCTTGTCTGCTATTTTAGCTTGTTTGTTATTTTAGACTCCCTACGGATCATGACTCAACACAGCCACAATCCTCCTGATGACTTAGTTCCCGTTGCGCGCATTGGCGATGCATATGGTGTTCAAGGCATGATTAAGGTGATTCCATTTGCCGCGCAAGAGAGTGTCTTGCTTGATGTAAAGCAATGGTGGTTGATGCGTAGCGATATGCAATCACGTGCGCTTGAACCAATGCGTGATGCTAAGCTTGTGCGCAGTCGCACGCAAGGTGCGAATATTGTAGCGCGTCTTAGTGATGTCGCTGATCGTGATCAAGCGCAAGCTCTTAAGGGAACCACAATCTATATTTCTCGTGCTGATTTTCCTGTGGCGGATGAAGACGAGTTTTACTGGATTGATTTGGTCTCGTGTCTTGTGTATAGTCGCTTAGAAGAGCCTATCGCATTAATTGGTGAGGTTACTGAGGTCTCTGATAATGGTGCTCATGGTGTCTTGCATATTAAGCGCCAGGTCGTGGATGCGAATGGTGAGCGCCAAGATCTCTTGAATGCTAAGGGCAAGGCCTTAGAAACATTAATCCCATTTGTGAAGCAGACAGTGCCCGTAGTGGATATTGCGGCGCGTCGTATTGAAGCTGACTGGCCGGTAGATTTTTAATGCGTATTGATGTGATTACCTTGTTTCCTGAGATGTTCAGCGTGATTGCTGAGCTAGGGGTGACGGGTAGGGCATGTAAGCAGAATATTTGGCAGCTTAAGACTTGGAATCCTAGAGACTATACCCATGATGTGCACCATACGGTGGACGACCGTCCCTATGGCGGTGGGCCTGGTATGGTGATGTTGGCCGAGCCTCTGGTGCAGGCAGTACGAGCGATGCGTGCGGATCAAGAAGCGGCAGGCATTCATGCGAGCCCATTATGTCTTTTGAGTCCTGTAGGAAGAACTTGGGCGCAGGAGCAAGCACAAGCTTATGTCTCGGCTCAGCAGTCTTTTAGTTTATTATGTGGTCGTTACGAAGGTATTGATCAGCGTTTTATTGATGCCTATGTCGATGCAGAAATCTCGCTAGGGGATTTTGTACTTTCAGGTGGCGAGTTGGCTGCTATGGCAGTGATTGATAGTGTGGTGCGCTTGTTGCCTGGTGTGCTGAATACCCATGAGTCGGCTTTACAGGATTCGTTTCATCCAGCGCAATCGGGTTTATTAGATAGCCCTCACTACACACGTCCCGAGGTTTTTGAAGGGCAAGCCGTGCCTGATGTTTTGTTATCAGGGCATCATAAGAATATAGCGCTGTGGCGCCGTCAGCAGTCCTTGCGTTTGAGTGCGTTACGTCGCCCCGATTTAATTGAGCGTGCTCGTCAAGCAGGGCAGCTAAGTCAGGCTGATGAGAAGTTTTTAAGATCTTTGCCAACATCTGTATTACCCCGGTCATAGTTTTTTAATTCATCGTTGGTATGATGGTGGCGGTGAGCTTGGTATGAGTTGAGTCACATCTACTGGATGAGTCATAAGGTCGCTTTTAATAGACGGCAAAATTGTATGATATTAGGCGAAATAATTACACTCAAACCTTGTGGATAAGTAGATTGCCCATATATGATTGAGTGAGTTATTTGCTTTAATACTGCTTTAGCGTAGTGAGACTTTTTAGCTAAGGTCAATTAGACGCATAAGAAGACTTAATTTAGGTCTGGAGTCGTCACAGATTAAGTAGTAAGTTTTAATAAAGGTGCAGTATGTCTTTGTTTTGTACAAAGCCAGGCTGTTTCTAGCTGTAAAGGCTAAGTCATTATTTTATTTACGTTTCTTTTTGTTTGTAGACGAGAGGGTGCATAAATAAAACTTGAATTTTTCGTTGAATTCGTTCAAACTACACGTCTATGGATACTAAAGTACTTTTCGTTTGTATGGGCAACTTATGCCGCTCCCCAAGTGCAGTGGGGGTCTTACGCCACCTCGTTAAGGAGGCTGGGCTACAGGAGAGTATTCACATCGATTCTGCGGGCACCCATGATTACCATGTAGGCGAATCTCCCGATGGTCGCGCACAATTTGTTTCCCGCAAGAAGGGTTACGACATCAGCGACTTACGTGCCCGACAAGTGACGATTGAGGACATTAAGGAATATGATCTTATCCTAGCGATGGATTGGGATAATCTTTCCTATCTACAGCAGATGTGCCCTAAATCACAACATCATAAATTAATGTTATTGATGCGCTATGCGAATGACTATGAAGAAGCCACCGTGCCTGACCCTTATTATGGTGGCGTAGATAGTTTCTTTAAGATGCTGGATTATCTTGAGGATGCTTGTCAAGGTGTATTCGAAGTGATTAGTAAGCGCGTCACGCAATACCAAGTTGCTTAATCTTAATCTAACTGCTGACTCCCAAGTTTGCTTAATCTATTAAGGAAGGTCGCATCAGTGGCCTTTTTTTGTGCGCTATCGTCTGGATGCTGCAGTTGTATCTAGTTATCAGCCTTAGTACATAAATTAATTCCATAAGGCGATAGTGTTGATGCGCCTTAATACAACTCATGCTTTGTCAGGACTAATACAACACATGTATCTGTAAGCGCTGATTAAGCTGGTGCATCAATCAACGCTAATAAAGCTTATGTATCTCTGGACATTGATTAAGTCCATGAATTCATTAGCTGCTAATGAAACTTCAGATTTCATAAAAAATAACTATCGTTATTTTTTTACAACAAGGGATTCATCCGTATTGCTTTCGAAAATAGGCTATAATCTCTAAATACTCTACTAAAAATCTCAACTTTATTTCAAAAGTATTTCATCCCTTAAAAATAATTAGAAAGACCTAGTAAATTACTCGGATATTGTGTATACTTGAGTAAATTACTTGGTTATACAAGGGGTGAACATATGAGATTAACTACCAAAGGCCGTTTTGCAGTTACTGCAATGATTGATTTAGGCTTGCGCCACCACGCAGGGCCTGTAACTTTAGCTGCTATTAGCCAACGGCAGAACATCTCCCTATCTTATCTTGAGCAGCTTTTCGGTAAGTTGCGTCGTCATGAGTTGGTTGAGAGTATTCGTGGTCCAGGCGGTGGTTATATCTTGGCAAAGTATGCCCGTGATATCACTATTGCGGATATTATTTTTGCCGTGGACGAACCTCTTGATGCAACCGGCTGTGGTAATAAGACACCTTGTAGCACGGGTAAGGATGGGCAGGAGCATGGTCACTGTATGACCCATGATCTATGGAGCAATCTAAATCGCAAGATGGTTGATTATCTCGACTCCGTGTCCCTTCAAGAACTTGTAGACCAGCAACGTATGCGCCAAGTAAAACGTACACAACAAGCTACGCCAATTCATGTGCATCCTAAGAATGATGCATTGAGTTCGATTTTGGCTTAAACATTCGGAGTTTTACGTATCATGTCTCAACGTCCTATTTATTTAGATTATTCAGCAACCACACCGATTGACCCTAAAGTCGCGGACAAGATGATCCCTTGGCTTTACGAGCAATATGGTAACCCTGCATCACGTAGCCATGCGTATGGCTGGGAAGCGGAAGAAGCGGTAGAGCGCGCGCGCGCACAAGTGGCTTCTTTGGTGAAAGCTGATCCACGTGAAATCGTGTGGACTTCAGGCGCGACTGAATCGAATAACTTAGCCCTTAAGGGTGCGGCCAATTTCTATCACGAGAAAGGTAAGCACTTAATTACCGTGAAGACTGAACATAAAGCCGTATTGGACACGATGCGTGAGCTAGAGCGCCAAGGTTTTGAAGTGACTTATCTTGATGTACAAGAGAACGGTTTGCTCGACCTAGAAGTACTGAAAGCGGCGATTCGTCCAGACACAACGATTGTGTCAGTGATGATGGTGAATAATGAAATCGGCGTGATTCAAGATATTGCAGCGATTGGTGAAATTACGCGTGAGCGTGGCATTATTTTCCACGTTGATGCCGCTCAAGCAACGGGTAAGGTTGAGATTGATTTAAGCAAGTTGAAAGTCGATTTAATGTCTTTCTCTGCCCACAAAACATATGGCCCTAAGGGTATCGGCGCTTTATATATTCGCCGTAAACCACGTGTGCGTATCGAAGCGCAGATGCACGGTGGCGGTCATGAGCGCGGTTTCCGCTCAGGTACCTTGGCTCCTCATCAAATCGTTGGTATGGGTGAGGCGTTTGAATTGGCTGAGAAGAATATGCAGACAGAGAACGAGCGTATTCGTATGCTACGTGATCGTTTATTAGCTGGTCTCGAGGGCATTGAAGAAGTTTACGTGAATGGTGATATGGAGCATCGTGTTCCACATAACCTAAATATCAGTTTTAACTTCGTTGAAGGCGAGTCACTGTTAATGGCTGTTAAAGAACTGGCAGTATCAAGTGGTTCAGCCTGTACTTCAGCGAGCCTTGAACCCTCGTACGTATTACGTGCATTGGGTCGTAATGATGAATTGGCACATAGTTCAATTCGCTTCACCATGGGTCGTTTTACCACTGAAGCTGATGTTGATTACGCAATTCAATTGATTAAAGAGCGTGTAGGTAAGTTACGTGAGATGTCACCACTCTGGGAAATGGCTCAAGAGGGTATCGATCTGAATACCGTACAATGGGCTGCTCACTAATTTAGACTAGCACTCAGCTGTATTGGACTGCAGTGCTTTTAATCTAGGCATTATTTAAGGAAGTATTATCATGGCATATAGCGATAAAGTATTAGACCACTATGAGAATCCACGTAACGTTGGCTCATTTGAGAAGGGCGATGAATCAGTGGGCACGGGTATGGTGGGTGCACCAGCCTGTGGCGACGTAATGAAGTTGCAAATTAAAGTTGGTAAAGATGGCGTGATTGAAGATGCACGCTTTAAAACCTACGGTTGCGGCTCAGCGATCGCTTCAAGTTCATTAGTGACTGAGTGGGTTAAGGGCAAGACTCTTGACCAAGCAATGGATATTCGCAACTCACAAATTGCGGAAGAACTTGCTTTACCTCCAGTTAAAATTCACTGTTCAATCTTAGCTGAAGATGCCATTAAAGCAGCAGTTAAAGATTACAAAGATAAACACGCGAATTCATAATTATGTCTATTACCCTTACTGAAAAAGCCGCAAATCATATTCAGAGCTACCTCACCAAGCGAGGCAAGGGGGTTGGTTTGCGCCTAGGCGTTAGAACTACAGGTTGTTCTGGCATGGCTTATAAACTTGAATACGTTGACGAGCCAGATGAGTTGGATCAAGTGTTCGAGAGCTTTAATGTTAAAGTTTTTGTTGATCCTAAGAGCTTAGCTTATATTGATGGTACACAATTGGATTATGTACGCGAAGGTCTTAACGAAGGCTTTAAGTTTACTAACCCCAATGAGAAAGCCAGCTGCGGTTGTGGCGAATCATTTACCGTTTAATTAGGCTAAGTAGAGATAATGGCTGATACACATTTTAGCTTACTCAATCTTGAACCTGTCTTTAATCTTAATCTGGATGCCCTAGAGCAGAATTGGCGTGCTGCCTCTGCTCAAGTGCATCCAGATCGTTTTGCCACAGCCAGTGCAGCTGAGAAGCGCATTGCCATGCAATGGGCCGCGAACATTAATCAAGCTTATCAAGTTCTCAAGAAACCGGTTAGTCGTGCCGCCTATCTTTGCCAGCTAGCAGGGCAGGATTTGGAAGCGGAAAATAATACTCGTATGGATCCTGAGTTCTTAATGAAGCAGATGCAATGGCGCGAAGAGCTAGACGAGGCTCGAGGTAATGCGACTGCTTTAGCGAGTCTGCGCGATGAAGTGCAGGCTGCGCAGAACACGCTGCAAAGCGAGATTGGGCAGTTATTGGATAGCACGAAAGATTACGCTCAAGCTGCCGATAAAGTCAGACAGTTGATGTTCCTTGTTAAAATACAGGACGAAATGAAATAATCCCTCACAAACTCTTCGCTACACAGCGTTGGTATCTATATGAGTTTGTGTCAATAAGAATGTAATTATGGCCCTTCTGCAAATTTCTGAGCCAGGTGAATCACCTGCACCCCATCAACGTAAGCTCGCTGTCGGTATTGACTTAGGCACCACTCACTCATTAGTGGCTTCGGTACGTAGTAGTGTTCCTGAAACCTTGCCTGATGAGCAAGGTAAAGTTTTATTACCTTCAGTGGTGCGCTATCTTAAAGATGGCGAAGTGGCGATTGGTGCAGCGGCCGCTCGCGTCTTAAATCGCGACCCTTACAATACCTTAAGCTCGATTAAGCGCTTAATGGGGCGTTCATATGAAGAGTCCCAGGCCTTAAACTTGCCTTATCGTTTAAGTAAAGATGAAGGCAGTGTACGTATTAAAACTGTACAAGGTGATATTAGTCCTGTTGAAGTGTCTGCGCAGATTCTCGCCAAATTGCGTCAACGAGCGGAAGATACGCTCGGTGATGATATCTTAGGTGCCGTAATTACGGTGCCTGCTTACTTTGATGACGCTCAGCGTCAAGCGACCCGTGATGCGGCTCGTTTAGCGGGCCTGAATGTACTGCGCTTATTGAATGAACCGACGGCAGCAGCGATTGCTTATGGCTTAGATAATGAAGCTGAAGGTATTTATGCGGTCTATGATCTTGGTGGTGGCACCTTCGATATTTCAATCCTGAAGTTAAGTAAGGGTGTTTTCGAGGTGGTCTCTACCGGCGGTGATACGCAATTGGGCGGCGATGACTTTGACCAATTAATTGTGGATGATGTGATGAAGCATCATGATACAAGTAATTTAACGGCCCAAGATACTCGTCTACTTTTGTCGATTGCGAAGACAGTACGTGAGCGCTTAAGTAATCAAACGCGTGCTTATTTCCAAGCGAGTTTATCGGATGGCCTGCATATTGATTTAAACTATCCGCGTAATCACTTTGAAAATCTTGCGCGCGACTTAGTCAACCGCACACTTGAGCGGGCTAAGCAAGCTTTAGTCGATGCCGAACTCAGTGTTGAAGAAGTGAAGGGCGTGGTTATGGTCGGTGGCGCTACTCGCATGCCGATTGTACAAAATATGGTAGGTGAGTTCTTTAATACCACACCCTTAACCAATTTAGACCCTGATCAAGTGGTGTCTTTAGGTGCGGCCTTACAAGCGAATAAATTAGTGGGTAATCGTTCCCCTGGTGAAGATTGGTTGCTGCTGGATGTGACGCCTTTATCCTTAGGGATTGAAACCATGGGTGGTTTGGTTGAGCGAATTATTGATCGCAACAGTACGATCCCTGTAGCACGCGCACAAGAATTTACCACCTTCAAAGAAGGGCAGACTGCGATGAGCATTCATGTCTTGCAAGGTGAGCGTGAATTAGTCGATGCCAACCGTTCTTTAGCGCGCTTTGAATTGCGTGGCATTCCACCGATGGCCGCAGGTGCTGCGCGTATTCGTGTCACCTTCCAAGTGGATGCGGATGGCCTGCTCAATGTGACCGCGCGTGAATTAAGTAGTGGTGTTGAGTCAAGTGTATCGGTAAAACCAAGTTATGGTTTAAGCGATGATGCGATTACCCAGATGTTGCAAGAGGGTATGAGTCAGTCAGAACATGATGCAGCACAACGCATGTTGCGTGAAGCACAAGTGAATGCCAAGCAATTAGTAGAATCTGTGCAAGCGGCGCTTTCACACGATGCCGATTTATTGAGTGAGCAAGAATTAGTGGCCATCCAAGAGGCGATTGTGGAAACACAGCGCTTAGCCGAAGGTGATGATACCGAACAAATTCGAGTGCAAACCCATGCTTTTATGCAGCTCACCGATGAGTTTGCTGCGCGCCGCATGGACCGTAGCATTCGCCGTGCCTTAGCGGGCAAGACTGTTGATGAATTGAAATAGGAAGATTACGTATGCCTAAAATTACTGTTCTCCCTCATGAGGGTATCGCTCCTGAAGGTAAGATTATTGAGAATGCCCCTGTGGGAGAGTCTATCTGCCGTGTTCTTCTTGCTAATGGCATTGAGATGGAGCATGCATGTGAGATGGTGTGCGCCTGTACCACCTGTCACGTCGTGGTGAAAGAGGGCTTTGATTCACTTGAAGATGCAACTGATGATGAAGAAGATCTACTTGATAAAGCTTGGGGTCTAAAGCCAAACTCACGCCTATCGTGTCAAGCGATTGTATCTGATGAAGACTTAGTGATTGAGATTCCTAAGTACACGATTAATCATGCGAAAGAAGGTTAATAGATTAAGTTAATTAATAAGACTAACAGCTTGTTTTTAGTGTGAGTTTAAAATAAATACTTTAGATAACGGTTTTAAATAATGATGTAAGGTAGAGATTTAAGACAAGGATTTAAGGAACAAGTAAATTAATGTAAACTGCTCATTAAGTTAGATTCTATTCAAATTTACGCATTAAGCGCTCATATATCCATAGGATTTATGAGCGCTTTTTATGTTTTTCCAGAGCTCGCCGTAAGACTTCGTTCTTCAGGACGTGATAGACGTCAATCACCTAGTACTTCTCCTAAAGACATTAAGGTTATTCCAAGCGCATAGGCAAGTTGCGATAGAATTATTGGTATTCAATAAGCCATGCCCTAAGATAAGACACTACACGGCATAAGGACTGAATAAGGACCGCATAAGACGGACTAAATTAGAGCTTAAGAATCCACAAGAATCACAGGCTTTAGATACCCAATGGAGGAGTACAAAATGGGACAAGAAAGCGTAGACACAAATCTGCCTGCTTTAAAGCAAGGCCTTATCACGGCCTTCAAAGAGACAAACCAGTATGAAGAAATCACTAATTCTGCCTGGCGCTTAGATGAGCAAAAAGCCGTTACTGCCTTAATTAGTGATGCGCGACAAGCACCAGAGAGCGAGCGAGAAGTACAGAAATTAGCTACTCAATTAGCGATTAATTTGCGCGAGCGTAAGTCAAGTCGCGGTAAGGAAGGCCTAGTGCAGGGCCTTTTACAAGAGTTCTCTTTATCATCGAATGAAGGTATTGCGCTAATGTGCCTAGCTGAGGCCTTATTACGCATTCCTGATAGACAAACTCGTGATCTACTGATTCAAGACAAAATTAATCAAGGGAATTGGCAGGAGCATGTGGGGCATAGTCCCAAGATGTTCGTCAATGCAGCCACTTGGGGCTTGATTATTACCGATAAGCTGATTGCCGCACCTGCGGATGATAGTTTATTGAGTAGTGTCACGAATTTGATAGGCAAGTTTGGCAAGCCGGTTATTCGTAAATCGGTTGATGTAGCGATGCGCATTATGGGCGAGCAGTTTGTCACGGGTGAAACCATACAAGAAGCGCTGAAGAACTCTCAACGTTTACAAACGCAAGGCTTTGCCTATTCCTACGATATGTTAGGTGAAGCGGCGCTAACGGCACATGATGCTGAGCGTTATTATCAAGACTATTTGAATGCGATTCATGTGATTGGTAAGTCAGCTGCTGGTGCAGGTGTCTACCGTAGTTCGGGAATTTCCATTAAGCTTTCGGCCCTGCATCCTCGTTATCAGCGCGCACAGATTGAGCGTGTGCATGCTGAACTTTACCCCAAACTCCTAAGCTTAGTTGAGTTGGCTAAGCAATACAATATTGGTATTAATATTGATGCGGAAGAATCAGAGCGCTTGGCCTTATCCTTGGCCTTATTAGAAAGACTCTGTTATGCGCCGAGTTTAGCGCAATACAATGGTATTGGCTTTGTGATTCAAGGCTATCAGAAGCGTTGCTATTATCTTATCGACTATCTAATTGACTTGGCACGCCGTAGCCAACATCGCTTGATGATTCGCTTAGTGAAGGGTGCTTATTGGGATAGTGAGATTAAGAAAGCACAGGTCGATGGTATGCCCGGTTTCCCCGTATTTACGCGTAAGGTGTATACCGATCTTTCTTACTTGGCGTGCGCGAAGAAATTACTTGCCGCTGAAAAAGAAATCTTCCCGCAGTTTGCTACCCATAATGCGCAGACCTTAGCGGCGATTTATCATATGGCCAAGCCGGAAACCTATACCCCTGAACAGTACGAGTTCCAGTGCCTGCATGGTATGGGAGAGCCTTTGTACGAGCAGGTCGTAGGCCGTAAAGAGGAGGGTAAATTAGGTATTCCATGCCGTATTTATGCGCCTGTCGGCAACCATGAAACCTTACTGGCTTATCTGGTGCGCCGCCTTTTGGAGAATGGTGCAAACTCTTCATTTGTAAACCGTATTGCGGATAAGAGTATCGCCATTGAAGACATTGTCCGCAGTCCTTTTGATGAAGTGGAAGAGATGGCAAAAGCCGAAGGGAGCATTGGTCAAGCGCATCCACTTATTCGCACGCCGCATAAGCTCTATGGTGATGCACGAGAAAACTCTCAGGGGTATGATTTACAGGACGATGCCATACTTAAAAATCTTCAGGTAACGCTGGCGGAATATAAAACTAAGCAGTGGCAAGCCTATCCATCGATTTTAGGTTTGCATTATAAGCTCGATGAATCGGAGTCTGTGACAAGACTACCGATTAAGAATCCCGCGAATCATCAGGATGTAGTCGGTCTGGTGCAAGAGGCTAGTCTAGCGGATGTGGAGACCGCTTTGCAAAAGGCACAAGCGGCGCAAGCCAGCTGGATGCAGACACCGATCACGCAACGCGCCACCATGCTCTGTCAAGCGGCCGATTTATTAGAAGCGCAGATGGATGTGTTTATGGTCTTATTGGCGCGTGAAAGCGGGAAGACGTATGCCAATGCGGTGGCTGAAGTGCGTGAGGCGGTGGATTTCTTACGCTATTATTCGGCCCAGGCTATGAGTCTTGATTCAGGTTTATCAAGCGTTCAAGATCAGAATTCAGTGAGTGATTTAACTCGTGTAGCTGATAGTAACTCAACTGATGCATTGGGCAATGCCAGCGTTATAAATTCAGTGAACCCACTGACTCCTCTGGGGACGGTCCTGTGTATCAGCCCGTGGAACTTCCCTTTGGCCATTTTTTTAGGGCAGATTTCAGCCGCTTTAGTCATGGGTAATACGGTGATTGCGAAGCCTGCTGAGCAGACTCCCTTGGTGGCTTTTGCTGCGATTAAATTATTGTGGCAGGCAGGTATTGCACAGGATGTTATCCAAGTCTTGCCAGGCCGCGGTGAAACGGTTGGGGCGACGCTTAGTCAAGATGCACGTATTGATGGGATTATGTTTACCGGCTCAACCGAAGTCGCCAAAATCTTACAGAAGACTTTAGCTCAGCGTGTGTCCACTTCAGGACAAGCAATTCCCCTGGTCGCCGAGACGGGTGGTCAGAATGCCATGATTGTTGATTCATCGGCTTTGATTGAGCAAGTGGTGCAAGATGTGATTGTCTCGGCATTCGACAGTGCTGGGCAGCGTTGTTCAGCCTTGCGTGTGCTCTGTGTACAAGAGGATTGTTATGATACGCTGGTGCATATGTTAAAAGGCGCAGCGCAAGAATTATACGTTGGCAATACCTTAAAGATCGCCAGTGATATTGGCCCTGTGATTGACCAAGAATCGAAGAATAATCTGCTTGCGCATATTGAGACCATGCGGGCTAAGCAATATCCTGTCAGCCAATATTGTTTAAATACACAAGATAATGTGCAGACCGATCCAAATAGTACCTTCGTCTTACCAACGATTATTGAGTTGGATAATTTAGATGATTTGACGCGAGAGGTATTCGGTCCTGTTCTGCATATCATCAAGTTCCAGTATGGTGAGTTGGATAGTCTACTGGATGCGATTAATGCCAAGGGATTTGGTTTGACCATGGGATTGCATACGCGGATTGATAGCACCATCTCTCATGTGATTACTAAGGCCCAGGTGGGTAATTTATACATTAACCGGAATATTGTCGGTGCCGTCGTTGGGGTGCAGCCCTTCGGTGGGCAAGGCTTATCAGGCACTGGACCTAAAGCCGGTGGGCCTTTATATCTGCATCGTTTAGTGAACAATTCTGTGCTTCATTCACAGCAACAATTGTATGGTGTGATAGGGGAGGTAGGTCCTGCACAAGCGAGACATGCAAGCAGGGATGAGGAACGTGGTCAAGAGAGGGGGCATATCAGTAGTGGGGCACGTGAGCATGAGAGGAATTCACTCAGTGATGGGTCACCTGTTCAAGCGAGAAATACCACCCAGAATGAAGCCATCGCCGAGCATGCCATGCAAGTTGAATGTCATGTACTTGGAAATGATTTGCTTGAGTTCTTGAAAAAACAAGAAATTATTTTAAATTTAGATACAATACAAACCATAAGTTGTATTCACAAAGGATACACATTACCTGGACCAACAGGAGAGTCGAACACTTATTATCTATTGCCGCGCCATGATGTATTAGCGATTGCCAGTGATCCTCAGGACCATAAGCGACAAGTTTATACCCTCTTAGCGATGGGAAGTCATGTGGGCTTGTTGCGAGGAAGTCCTTTTCTAGAGCATCTCTATGCTCAGCTGCCTGCCAAACTACAAGCAGCGATAAGGATTTACGAGCGCTTTGAGGAAGTGCAATGCGAAGCAATTCTGCATCAGGGCAGTGAAGAGGCCTTGTTGGCGATACAACAAGAGAGCGCTTCTAAACTGGCGAATATCGTGCCTATCGTGCATATGAAACCAGGGGAAGCAGCAATCCCTATTTTCAAACTTGTGCATGAGCGGGCGGTCAGCGTAAACACGACAGCTGCCGGTGGTAATACCAGTTTAATGATGTTGGACTTATAGAAATGAAGTTTTAAAGCAGCCTAGCTAGGCTGCTTTAAGTTTAATGAGTTTGTATTTTTTAATAAGAATGTGATAGAGAAGAACACTATGGAAAACTTATCCTATATCCAAGCGAACGACAAAGCATGGTTGACCGTTATCGAACAAATCGATCGCGTCGCCCCTTACTTAGAAGATTTAAAAGATCACCTTGATGTATTAAAGCGACCAAAGCGTGTGCTAGTCGTTGATGTGCCAGTGGTCATGGACGATGGTAGCATTAAGCACTTTGAAGGTTATCGCGTACAGCACAGTGTGATCCGTGGTCCTGGTAAGGGCGGTATTCGTTATCATCCTGACGTGAACCTCAGCGAAGTGATGGCCTTATCTGCATGGATGACGATTAAAAGCGCCGTGCTGAATCTACCGTTCGGCGGTGCGAAGGGTGGTGTTCGAGTCAATCCACAAGAGCTCTCCATCGACGAATTAGAGCGCTTAACGCGTCGTTATACCAGTGAAATTTCTGATAGTATTGGTCCTCAGAAAGATATCCCAGCCCCTGACGTGGGTACTAATCAACAAGTTATGGCGTGGATTATGGATACCTATTCGACAGGTCAAGGCCATACTGTAACGGGTGTCGTAACGGGTAAGCCTGTGCACCTAGGAGGCTCATTAGGCCGCGTGAAAGCCACTGGTCGTGGTGTATTTGTGACTGGTCGTGAAATCGCTGAGAAGATGGGGCTGCCACTGGAAGGTGCTAAGGTTGCTGTTCAAGGTCTTGGTAATGTGGGTGGCGAAGCCGCGCGTCTATTCGATAAAGCGGGCTCTATTGTGGTGAGTGTTCAAGATCATACGGGCACAATCTACAACCCTGAAGGCTTGAATATCGCTGACTTATTAGCGCATGTGGCCAAGCACCATGGTGTGGCGGGTTTTGAAGGCGCACAAGTGATCAACGATGAAGACTTCTGGAGCATCGATATGGATATCTTTATTCCTGCGGCACTTGAAGGTCAGATCACGGTTGAGCGTGCGAAAGTCTTGAAAGCAAAACTCGTGCTTGAAGGCGCTAACGGCCCTACCTATCCTGAAGCAGACGATATTCTGAGCCTACGTAATATCGTGGTGGTACCTGATGTGGTGTGTAACGCGGGTGGTGTGACCGTGAGTTATTTTGAATGGGTACAAGATATCGCCAGTTACTTCTGGAGCGAAGAAGAGATTAATGAGAAACTCGACCGATTAATGATTCTAGCGGTGAATGATGTATGGAAAATGGCGGCTGAACATGAGTGCACTATGCGTACAGCAGCCTATATCCTTGCTTGCCGCCGTATCCTAGTGGCACGTAAAGAGCGTGGTGTGTTCCCAGGTTAAGGCTAAGCATTGTTAACTTAACGAATAAGAGTCCGAATTTACAGGAATGTAATTCGGACTTTTTTATCAGAACTCATCGTAAAGCCACACTCTTTAGGGTACGAAGGGCGTATTGAGAGGATGGTGGATACAGGCAGGTTTTTGCATCACGCTTTATTAAGGGTGCGAAGGGTGTCAAACTGACAGATGGTGGATAGGAGGGGAGAAGAACTCATGTCGAAATTGATCTGGGCGCAAGTAGAAGCAATGGCGCTACACATTTTTCGAGGAACCGACGCAGGCAAATATTTTGAACGTGCGAAGTAGGCAACTTTATCGTTTCTATGAGTAGCAGAGTCGTCTTAGGTAATTATTCTGAGCACGGGTGGAAGAAATTTTCAGGAAATATCACTAAATCCTGACATTTCATAAGATTTATATTGCAGAAAGGCTACAAATAATACTGCATAAATGCTAAATTTAATGGATAATTCACGCTAGATTTACGAAAGCCTTGCTTGAATGCGAATATAGTGATGCACAGAGTAGCGCTTTTATTTACATAACTGAATTAAATTTGGGCACCAAAGCCTTTTACCTTATTGCTTTACCTCACTTGGACATAGACCCTATGCTGCAAATTTTCCCGAATCCTCAAGCCATTGCTGAATATGTGAGTGGTTTACTTATCGCACAAATCCAGAGTAAGAATAATGCTGTTCTGGGTCTAGCGACGGGCAGTACGATGGAGCCTGTATACCAAGAGTTGAGTGAGCGTGTGTCGCAAGGGAATATTGATGTCTCGGGTTTAACGACCTTCAATCTGGATGAGTATATTGGTTTAGGTGCTGAGCATCCGCAGAGCTATCGATATTATATGCAGGAGCACTTGTTTAATCGCTTAGCGTTTGTGCGCCATCGTACTTTCTTGCCTGATGGTTTATGTAATGACACGACAGCTCAATGTGCACAATACTCAGAGCAGATTCGTCAAGCAGGGCATATTGATTTGCAATTACTGGGTATTGGGAATAATGGCCATATTGGTTTTAATGAGCCAGGTACGCCATTCAGCAGTCGCACCCATGTGGTCGAGTTATCTGAACAAACTCGCGAAGATAATAGTCGCTTTTTTGAGAATGTCGATGAGGTCCCTACCAAAGCGATTACCTTAGGCTTGCAAGATATTATGGAGTCGCGTCAGGTGATTCTGATTGCCACCAGTGCAAATAAAGCGCAAATTGTGGCTGAGCTCTATGCCAGTGATTTAGATGAACAATTACCCGCATCAGTGATTAAGTCACATCCGAATGCCATGATTTTAGTGGATGATGCCGCCGCTAGCTTATTACCTGAGGATGTGCGTAAGCAGGCTAAGGTGGGTTAGGGGGGCGTGTTGATCGTTTTCCAATGACTGTCCACGCAAGGTAGCCTCTTTTTTGAATTTTTGCAGATTCTCTTCGCTCGGGTGTAAGGTATCAGGATCTGCAAGTGCCGCCTTAGTAATGACGGCATCTTCACTCGCAGTAGGAAGGATAGTATTGGGTTTAAGCTTGGGCATAATATACTTCCGTAAATTGTTTATCTAAGCTAGTTTTCAGATTTAATTTAAGATAAAACCAAATTTTGTTCAAGTGACAATCTAAAAGACTAGCTTACGTAGTTAAAACACTTCATGAAGCATTCCAAAAATCACCATCATGGAAGCCTGGCATAATTGGCTCGGGCCTGTTATTCCATAAGAGTTGGTCTTTCCAACGTTGTATCCATAAGGCTTCGAGTGCATTAGCTAATTTAGCATCATCTGCAATATTAGGATGATGAGGGATACGGTGTTTTATCTCTGAAATTGAAACTGACCAGACAGTTATGGGGCCATGCCCAGCTTCAAGTTCTTTTATGTATAAATTTCTTGCACGCTCTTGGTGATGAATTTTTTGATGACGCAACCAGCGAGCATAGAGAGCTGTATTGCTATTCCATTTACCAATATATCGAATAAGACCTTGATGGTCAGTTACTGCATAGACTAAAGGCCCCCTGACTTCTTTCCAACGACGTTGATTAACAACATGATAATCAATAATTCTTTTGTACTGTTGGCGATAGTAGAAAGTCTCTTGTCTAGCGCAGACTAATTCAATCGTCTTTTCCATGCCTAGGGCAGAAGGTTGAACAAGTTGTTGTGTGACTTGTGGAGTGCTTAAGGGAGCTGAGGAATTTGACTTAATAACACGCTGTTGTTGAGTGCCAAGATTTGGATGAGGCCATCTTGCTTGGGGCGTTACGGATTCAGAAATGCTCGCTCGGTCTTGAACTCTCGCTTGATTATTCCTATTCTCGAATAAAGTGGTATAAACCTTAGCTAGTAAATTAGCATCTTCAACAGCTGAGTGTTTGTTACGTGTGAAACCCAGTCCTGCTCTATGAATTAAATTATCTAATGCAACTTGCTCACCAGGAAAATAGTGTTTTGCAAGTTTTAGAGTACAAGTGATTGTAGCTATATCTCTTAAGCGCAAGTCATAACCCGCCCGTGATAGCTCCGCATCAATAAAACTGCAATCAAATGAGGCATTATGAATGAGGCATTCAGAACCATTGATAAATGCTAGAAACTGTTCAGCAATCTCATGAAATTTAGGCTTTCCACGCAGGCTGTTTAATGAAATTCCATGCACTTGTTGTGCTCGTGGATCAATACTTCGTTCTGGATCTAAGTAAGTATGAAAATACTTGCCGCTTAATTGGCCATTAATCGTTTCAACTGCAGCGATTTCAATAATTCGATGTGCTGAAGGACCTAAACCACTTGTTTCGGTATCAAGAAATATTTGTCTAATATACATGGGCTGACTTATGAATTAAATGAATTAATAGAAAGACCTTTATTTGGATTGTCGCTTTATTATGCAGCTAATCGGTATGTTAGTAAATTGTTTGAGCAATAAAGTGATTGATTAAAACATGCCTTAAGACTTAATGCTCGTGATTTACTCGACAAATTATCGATGTTTGAAAAATAGAGGATTATCTTGAGTTGCACCTTATACGTAAACTTAAGCCAGGGAATATTCCTTGTACAATATCTTGAGATGGCATAACTTGTTCAGGCTTTACAGCTGACAATAAGATTTATGTAGAATCACGTCAATTTGCCAATTTATTGAGGGATGTAATGGCTCGTTTACTGAAAACTCTTTTATTCTTAGCTGGTCTTGGCTTAGGTCAATTGGCGCTAGCGAATCAATATATTATCGACCGCTTGCATAAGCCTGTGCCTGGTGGTGTGGCGGTTGTGCCCGTGGACTTAAGTCAAAGCGGGGAGTTGCCTCAGGTGTCTTATCAAGGTCATCGTGTGTTAGTGGTCAAAAGTGACAACGCGGCTTTAGCGATTGTCGGTATTCCTCTGAAGACCGCACGTGGTACGCAGCAGCTTGAAGTACGCAGTGGTGGCAAAAAGCAGCAAGTGTCTTTTGAAGTGACGAGCAAAAAATATAAAGAACAACATATTAAGCTTAGTAGTAATAAGCACGTGAATCCTTCACCCGAAAACCAAGCCCGCTTTAAACGTGAGCTAGATGAGCAGATGAATGCCTACAAGCAGTACCGTGATGCGACGCCCAGTAATGTAGTCTTAGATCGCCCTGTGGATGGTGGTCGTTATTCGAGTCCTTTCGGTTTGCGTCGCTTCTTTAATGGTGAAGAGCGTAACCCTCACTCAGGTTTAGATATTGCCGTACCTACAGGTACACCGATTAAGTCATCGGCTGATGGGGTGGTGACTATTGTGGGGGATTATTTCTTTAACGGCAAGACAGTTTTTGTCGATCATGGTCAAGGCATGATTTCTATGTACTGCCATATGAATGAGATTGATGTGGTGAAGGGGCAGACCGTTAAGCGTGGTCAAGTGGTGGGTAAAGTAGGCTCGACAGGTCGATCGACAGGACCACACTTGCACTGGAATGTGAGCTTGAATAATGTGCGCGTGGATCCAGCGATTTTTATTGGGGCTTTTGAGCCTTAATGGTTGAGCCTTCATGTTTGAACCTTACCTTAACTCCGCTCTTTACCTCAGCTACCACGTACGAACATGCAACAATCTCAACGTAATCCATCACCTCAGACCTTTACCATACCTGCCGATGCGGTAAGTGTTGTTGATTACACCCGATATGCGCAAGAACGCATGCATCCCTTAGCTTGGGCGTATATGGCAGGGGCGGCCGGGGAAGAACAGACGCAAGCACTTAATGAGGCGGCTTTTGCTCGCTATCCATTACGTAGTCGGGTGTTGCGGAATACGGCGGGTGGACATTGTCGCTTAACGGTGTTCGGTCATGAATATGTCAGTCCTATTTTTTTAGCACCTGCGGCAGCCCATAAGCTCTGTCATCCAGATGGGGAACTGGCCACCGTGCTTGGAGCCACAGCAATAGGGTGTGGTGCAGTGATTAGTACGCAAGCAAGTGTGGATATGCAATTGTTGGTAGAGCAAGCCAAGCAAGGGAATAATCCACTTTGGTTTCAGCTTTATATTCAAGAAGATCCAGTCTATACGGATGCGCTGATTAAAAAGGCTGAGAGTGCTAGCTACCAGGCCTTGGTGATTACGGTCGATGCGCCTGTTAATGGTCTGCGCTATCGTGAACAGCGAATGGGCTTTAGCGTGCCTGATTTTGCTAAGCCCGTGAATCTGCATGATTTGCCACGGTCTTGCGCTAATAGGAGGACTGTGCAGGGTTCAGATAGCAGGGATGTCAAGCATCAGACGAGTGAGGACTCAGAGACTGGCATTGATGCTGCAGTTGCTAGGGACGAAGCCCTTACTGAAGGCTCATCTCAGACAAGTGAGGCAACTCATCTGCGTGCAGGTCAGGGAACGGTATTCGACAGCCCTATGGTGAGTAGCGCTTTGGGTTGGGATGAGTTGGAGCGAGTGATTAGTGCCACCTCTTTACCGGTGATTCTGAAAGGTATCCTACATCCTGATGATGCTATCGAAGGGCTTAAGCGTGGGGCGGCAGGAATTATGGTCTCTAACCATGGTGGCCGCGTGTTGGATGGCATGGTGTCATCGCTTGATTGTCTAGCCGAGGTGGCTCAGGCAGTGAAAGCCTATAAGCCTGATGTACCTGTATTCTTTGATGGTGGGATTCGTAGTGGCTCAGATATTCTGAAAGCGTTAGCACTAGGCGCTGATGCGATTATGATTGCTCGACCTTATCTGTATGGTTTGGCGGTGGGTGGCGCTTCGGGCGTAGCGCATATTCTGCACTTGTTGAAGACTGAACTGGAGATGGCGATGGTGCTATGCGGTTGTCGTACACTGGCGGATGTCGATAAGTCTTTAATTCACAGCCTCTGATTGCTTGGGGCATATAGTGCTCACTGCTATCTTCTTATCATTTCTTTATGGTTAATGATGAGTCAATAAAATAGGTATTTATTTCCTTGGTAGAATCTGTAGAATACTAGTTATACGGTGCTTTATGCCTTAATTGAGACCCTAAAGTGATGAATTATCAAGGGCTTGCATACTTTAAGCACCATTAACTTTTTCAAGGAAATACGATTATGATGCAAGTACGTAAAGCGAATGAGCGTGGTTATGCCGAGCATGGTGGTTGGTTAAAAAGCTTCCATACTTTTTCATTTGCCAATTATTTTGATCGCCACCATATGAACTTCTCACATTTGCGTGTGATTAATGAAGACTATATCGCGCCTAGCCAAGGTTTTGGCACACACCCACACCGGGATATGGAAATTTTGACCTATGTACAGAATGGCCGTGTTGCTCACCGTGATAGCATGGGTAATATTACCGAAATCCCTGCGGGTGAATTCCAAATTATGAGTGCGGGTACTGGTATTGCGCACTCTGAGATGAATCCAAGTAGCACAGAAACACTTCACTTATTCCAAATTTGGATTATGCCGAATGTCGGTGGTGTTACGCCGCGCTATGACCAAGGTCACTTTGCAGATAAAGAGGGTGCGACGCTGATCCTTTCGCCGAATGCGGATGAGGGTTCATTCAAAATCTATCAAGATATGAAATTATGGCGCTGGCAGTTGCCTGATGCAAAAAACCAAACCATTGAGATTAATCCACAACGTGGCTATTGGTTGCAATTAATCAAGGGTAGCATTACGGTGAACGGTCAGAAGTTAAGCGGCAGTGATGCCGTGGGTATCCGCGAAGAAGACAAACTTGAGGTTCAAACCGAAGGTGAGGTTGAATTCTTACTATTTGATTTAGAGTAAGTTGTTTGCTGGTAAAAAGGACTCCTAAGAAGGGGTCCTTTTTTATTTTAATCAGTCAGTGGGACTATCGTAGTGCTCTTTTTAATTCTTAGATATTTCGGTTAATAAATTTGGGATTAAATCCACTGACGTGGGCTCGAAAAGTAATTGGTTGTCCTGGTGGGTTTGTACAATACTATCTTTTAAGCCTTGGATATACCAGGAGCTATCATTCTTGCGGTAGCTTAAGATAATCGGGGAATTTAATTTATCGTCTTCAAATTGCCTGTAATGAATATCCTGACGAATACGCGCCATCGTAGGGATGATGCATAAGCCTTCGGTCGCAGCGACTAAACCTAATGCGGTCTGTAAGCATGACACTTCCATGATGCTTTTGAGTTCAATGCGTCGATCATGCAAGGTATTGATAACATGGTCAGCAAAACTAGGTCTCGGCTGAGATGGGTAGACGAGTAATTTTTCATTATTCAGTGCGCTTAAGGGTAATGGGGTGTCCGTTGAAGCAAGCGGGTGATCATTGCTCATTGCTACGGCCAAGCGCTCGCGGCGTACAATTTGTCGTACGATACTGGCATCGTACAGTTTAATACGTCCGAATCCGACATCTATTCGGCCAGTCTTTAAGGCTTCAATTTGCTGCATTGAGGTCATTTCCTGAAACTGTAACTCAGTCTCAGGATAGGTTTTTTTCATATTCCGAATTAGCATGGGTAAGGCACCATACAAAACCGAAGGCACAAAGCCAACGGTGAGGCGGCGCTTATATTGCCCGGTGATACTCACGGTATTTTTTCGGATATCTTCCATTCGATTTAACAGCGGTACCATTTGCTCATAAAAAAGGCGTCCAGCCTCAGTCAACTGCATGGGTCTACTCTCTCGCTCAATTAAGGTCACGCCCAATGATGCTTCTAAGGCCTGAATTTGACGACTTAAAGGAGGCTGTGTGATGTGTAAACGCTTCGCCGCTTCGGTAAAACTCATTGTCTCCGCTAAGGCTATAAAGTAGCGAATTTGCTTTAAATCCATAGACTTATGCTCCTTATTATGGTTTAGGTAAAAACCATAGGTTTTTTTAGTTGGCTCTTCTTAGGCATTGATTATATTAGGTTTTTTTTGCATTATACCGTTTCCGCATAGGGTTTGGAAAATAAAGTATTGGATAAAACATAGTCAAAAGTCTTTAATAGCATTGTCACAAAGATATTTCAATCTATTTAAGGAGATGATAATGAGCATCAATTTGTTTGAAACCAAAAAAATCCAAGATTTCTTAAACCTACTAAGCGGCTTCCCATACGAAGGTGGTAATCCACGAGCTAAAGAAATCATTCACCGCATCGTCAGCGATTTATTTAAAACTATTGACGACCTAAACATCACACCTAACGAATTCTGGTCTGCTGTTGCTTACATTAACCGTTTAGGGGCAGCGGGTGAAGCGGGTCTATTGTCACCAGGTTTAGGCTTTGACCACTATTTAGACTTACGCTTAGACGCTGAAGATGAACGCTTAGGTATCACAGGTGGTACACAACGTACGATTGAAGGTCCTCTATACGTTTCAGGCGCGCCTGTTGTTGAAGGCTTTGCGCGTATGGACGAAGGCTTAGACCAGAAGGGTCATACCTTATTGGTAACAGGTACAGTATTTGATTCAGAAGGCAAACCACTTCCCGGTGCTAAAGTTGAAGTATGGCACGCGGATACACGCGGTTTCTACTCACACTTTGACCCAACCGGTGAGTTACAAGCATTCTGTTTACGTCGTAGCATCATGACGGATGCTAACGGTCAGTACAAATACCGCACAATCGTTCCTGCCGGTTACGGTTGCCCTCCAGACAGCCCAACTCAAGAACTCTTGAACTTGTTAGGTCGTCACGGTAATCGCCCAGCACACATTCACTACTTCGTGAGTGCTGATAACCACCGTAAATTAACCACACAGATCAATATCGATAACGACCCATACTTGAACGACGACTTTGCTTATGCAACTCGTGAAGGTCTAGTTCCAGCGATCACAGAAGTGAACGACACGGCGCGTAGCCAAGAAGCTGGCATCGAGGGTCCATTCGCTGAAATGACATTCGATATTCACTTAACACCATTAGTTAATGGTGAAGACAATCAATTGGTTGATCAACGCATTCGTGCAATCGGCTAAGACATTCGTTTTTAGTCAATATTATCTTTTGGTAGATCTAGGCTCGGCTAGTCATACGCTATGCCGAGTATCACTAAACATTTCAAATTTAAAGTCACGCCATGAGTAAAATAAATAAAGTTGAACAAATTCTGAACACTGCGATGCAGGTTGATGAGGAGGCTGGTATCTACCGCTGTCGTCGCGACATTTTTACCAATCCAGATTTGTTTGAATTGGAGATGAAGCATATTTTTGAATCTGGTTGGGTTTACTTAGCCCACGAGAGTCAAATCCCGAATGTGAATGACTTCTTTACTACCTATATTGGTCGTCAGCCGATCATTATTACGCGTTCGAAAGATGGTGAATTGAATGCCGTATTGAATGCCTGTGCTCACCGCGGTGCTACTTTATGTCGCCGTAAGCGCGGTAATCGTAGCAGCTTTACCTGCCCGTTCCACGGCTGGTCATTTAGCAATAACGGTAAACTTTTGAAAGTCAAAGATGCCAAAACCACAGAATATCCCGTGTCATTCAACACGAATGGATCGCATGATTTAAAACGTGTGGCACGCTTTGAAAATTACCGTGGTTTCCTGTTCGGCAGCTTAAGTGCGGATGTGCCGAGCCTAGAAGATTACCTGGGTGAAACCAAATTCTTTATTGATCAAATTGTGGACCAAGCACCTGAAGGTCTTGAGGTTCTCACGGGCAACTCTACGTATATCTATGATGGTAACTGGAAACTCCAAATGGAAAACGGTGCTGATGGATATCACGTCAGTAGTGTGCACTGGAACTATTTAGCCACGATGGCGCGCCGTCATGACGAAGGCACGAAAGCGGTAGATGCTTCAGGCTGGAGTAAGAGTGTGAACGGTGTGTATGGCTTTGAAAATGGCCATATCCTCTTGTGGACGAATACCCTAAACCCTGAAGTGCGTCCAATTTTCGACCAACGTGATGAGTTAGTTGCACGTGTAGGCGAAGTGCGTGCAGACAATATTATTAAGCAAACACGTAACTTAGGCCTATACCCTAATGTGTACTTAATGGACCAGTTCTCGACTCAGATTCGGGTTTGCCGTCCAATCAGTGTGAACCAGACTGAAGTGACGATTTACTGCTTTGCACCTAAGGGTGAAAGTGCTGAGAACCGTACGCTTCGTCTACGTCAGTATGAAGACTTCTTTAATGTCTCGGGTATGGGTACAGCTGATGACTTGGAAGAGTTCCGTGCTTGCCAAGAGGGGTATGCGGCTTCTGAAGATACCTGGAATGATCTAAGCCGTGGCGCGCCTTTATGGATTAAAGGTGCTGATAAGAACGCTCAAGAACTTGGTATTAAACCAGTCTTAAGTGGTGAGCGTAGCGAAGACGAAGGTCTATTTGTCTGCCAACATGAATACTGGTTAGACATTATGAAGAATGCGGTAGAGAAAGAAAAATCAGGTGTTGCTGCTGGTGCACAGCCTGCCTGCCAACACGAAAATGCAGAGGTATAAGCTAATGGATTATCAGAAAATTTGTGCGTTTTTATATCGCGAAGCTCGTTTTTTAGATGATCGTGATTGGGATGACTGGGTAGAGTGCTACACCGAGGATGTTGAGTACTGGATGCCTTGTTGGACCGATGATGATGAGTTGAGTAAAGATCCGCAGACTGAAGTCTCATTAATCTACTATCCCAACCGTCATGGCTTAGAGGATCGTGTTTTCCGTATTAAAACAGAGCGTTCAAGTGCTTCTCTACCTGAGACACGCACGAATCATGCGGTCACCAATATTGAGGTGCTGGCAGAGCGTGACGATGAAGTGGATGTGCGTTATAACTTCCATACGCTTTGCCACCGTTACCGCAAGACCGATACGTATTTTGGCGTGATCTATGTCACCTTAAAGAAAGTGGGTGATGATCTAAAAATCAGTAAGAAGAAAATCGTTCTTAAGAACGACTATATTCGCCAAGTGATCGATATTTATCACATCTAAATAAGGCGAAGGAGAAAAAGATGAGTAACTATAATATTGCGCTAAATTTTGAAGATGGTGTGACGCGATTCATTAACTGTGGTCCCACTGAGAAGGTATTAGATGCCGCTTATCGTCAACAAATTAACTTGCCCATGGACTGTTCGGACGGTGTGTGTGGGACATGTAAGTGTAAGGCGGAAAGTGGTAACTATGAGCTGAACGATGACTATATCGAAGAAGCACTGACAGAAGATGAGGCAGATCAAGGCCTGGTTTTGACCTGCCAGATGATTCCCCAATCAGACTGCGTCATTTCAGTGCCGGCACCATCCACGATGTGTAAGACGGGTAGTCAGGGTTTTACCGCTAAGGTGAGCGCGGTGACGCCACATGAGGGTTCAGCGTTTGAGTTATCGGTGCAGGTTGATGCCCAAGTACCTACTTTCTTAGCGGGTCAGTATGTGAACATCACGGTACCAGGTAGCGAAGATCATCGTTCTTATTCTTTTTCTTCTGCGCCAGGTAATGGCGAGCTAAGTTTCTTAATTCGTCAATTACCGAACGGTTTAATGAGTACCTACTTAACTCAGGCCAAAGTAGGGGATGAGCTGAGGATTGATGGCCCAATGGGTGTCTTCTTCTTGCGCAATGTGACGCGCCCGCTCTTATTCTTGGCCGGTGGTACAGGTTTGGCTCCGTTTCTCTCCATGCTTGAGGTCTTAGCTCGTAATAAGGAAACACAGCCAGTGCACCTGATTTATGGTGTCACCTATGATAAAGATCTGGTGATGGTTGAGGCCTTAGAAGCCTTCAAAGATCGCTTGCCGAATTTTAGCTATACCACTACGGTGGCTGATGAGGCGTCAACGCATCCTAATAAAGGTTATGTGACCAATCACTTTCAGGCAGAGACCTTGAATGATGGGGATGTCGACATTTACCTTTGTGGTCCTCCGCCTATGGTTGATGCGGTGAGTAAGTACATGAAAGAGCAAGGTATTACACCAGCAAATTTCTACTACGAACGCTTTAATCCAAGCTGATTACCCTAAGTCAATTATCAAAACACACAGCAAACTTCTATGTCCACTTCAGCCATCTTAAACTGAAGTGGCGTACTTAACTTCGTCTCATTAAAAGGACTTCATTATGGGGCTATCTCGTTTTCAAGATAGAGTTGCACTGGTCACCGGTGCTGCACAGGGTATTGGTCGTCGCGTAGCCGAGCGTTTACTCGAAGAGGGTGCTTATTTATTACTTGTTGACCGCTCAGAACTAGTTCATGAGCTAGCACAAGATCGTGTCAAAACGATTACCGCTGACTTAGAAACATTCGCTGGTGCACAGGCAGCAGCCGATGCAGCGATTGAGACTTATGGCCGTATCGATATCTTGATCAATAATGTGGGCGGGACGATTTGGACGCGCCCGTTTGAACATTACTCACCAGAGCAAATTGAAAAAGAAGTGATGCGCTCACTTTTCCCAACCTTATGGTGTTGCCGTGCCGTGCTACCCACGATGCTAGCACAGCAAAAGGGCGCCATTGTCAACGTCTCTTCAATTGCAACACGCAGTATTCATCGTGTACCGTATGGCGCTGCAAAAGGCGGTGTAAATGCCTTAACCGCTTGCTTAGCCTTTGAAACAGCACAGCAAGGTGTGCGTGTTAATGCGGTCGCACCAGGCGGTACTGAAGCGCCTCCACGCGTGATTCCACGTAATACTCAAGAGATTGATGCTCAAGAAAAAGAATGGTACCAAGCGATTGTAGACCAAACCGTGGACTCTACATTAATGAAGCGTTACGGCACCTTAGACGAACAAGCAGGGGCAATTTTGTTCCTCGCATCAGATGATGCCTCTTACATCACAGGCACGGTCTTGCCTGTGGGTGGTGGTGACCAAGGCTAGTTTTAAGCTATTTTTTAAACACAAAAGGAGAAAGGCATAAATTAATTAATATTTATGCCTGTGGAGGTAGACAAATGAGTTCGACAACAACAACCGATGCGTCAATCAAGCTCGATATCAATGAGGTGATTGATAACGCTAAATTTAACCGCTTTCATTGGTCAGTCGTATGGCTATGCGCCTTATTATTGATTTTTGATGGGTATGACTTATTTATTTACGGGGTGATTCTTCCTGTCTTAATGACAGAATGGAATTTAACGCCTGTACAAGCAGGAGCCCTGGGTAGTTATGCCTTATTTGGCATGATGTTTGGCGCTTTAGTTTTTGGCCCTATGGCAGATCGAATTGGTCGCAAAAAAGGGGTGCTGATTTGTTTTGTCCTCTTTACGGTTGCTACCTTCCTTAACGGTTTTGCCACGAGCGTGACCGAGTTTGGTATCTATCGCTTTATCGCTGGTTTAGGCTGCGGTGGTTTAATGCCGAATGCGGTGGCCTTAATGAATGAATATGCACCACGTCGCTCACGCGGCACACTTGTGGCCTTGATGTTCAGTGGCTACTCTTTAGGTGGGCTGATCGCTGCATGGACCGGTATTCATATGTTGCCTGCATATGGCTGGCAATCTATGTTCTTTGTTGCTGCGATTCCACTCTTGCTAATCCCCATCCTAGTGTGGAAACTTCCTGAATCAGTCGGTTTCTTGGTGCGCGAAGGTAAGGATAAAGAAGCGCGTCACATGTTATCTTTGGCTAGTCCAGAGACAAAACTCACTGAGCAGCATGTCTTAACCCAGTCTATCCAGAAAGGTGCATCAGTACCCGTTGTTGACTTATTCCGTGGAGGTCGCCTAGTCAATACCCTTATGATTTGGTTAGCGTTCTTCTGCTGTTTACTCATGGTCTATGCCTTAGGCTCATGGTTACCTAAACTAATGAACCAAGCCGGTTATAGTCTAGGCTCTAGCTTGTCCTTCCTTATCGCCTTAAACCTTGGTGGAATGTTAGGTGCAATTTTCGGTGGGTGGTTAGGAGATCGCTTCGGTCTACCTAAAGTTATGAGTTGGTTCTTCTTGTTAGCCGCCGTATCGATTAGTTTATTAGGATTTAATAGCCCAATGTTTGCACTTTATGGCTTGATTCTTGTGGCTGGCGCAACCACGATTGGTACACAGATTCTTCTGTATGCGAATACGGCACAATACTATCCCTTGAGCATTCGTTCGACAGGTTTAGGATGGGCTTCAGGAATTGGTCGCTTCGGTGCTATCTCTGGACCGTTCTTGGGCGGAACATTATTAGCTAAGCAGTTGCCATTGCAAGCGAACTTCCTAATCTTTGCAATTCCTGGTGTGATTTCGACGCTGGCGATTATAGTGTTTATTCTAAACACTCGGCATCAGGCACAGAAAGTTGCTACTGCTCAGGCAGCACCTGTGATGGCTCAATAAATAGTGTTATAAGTTTATCTAGGTAGTAAGTTAAGATGTCGTTGAGCGTTTCTTTGATGAGAAGGAAGCTCAACGACTTCGTGTTAATGCCACTGTAGAAATTATTGGAGGTCAATGTGAAGCAAGGTCTAGCACAGCTTTGTACATTGCAAGATTGGTCAATTACGGCTTGGATGACGGGATTTTTAGCAGTGCTGATTTCCTATGCTGGACCATTGGTTATTTTCATTCAGGCCTCTCATGTTTGGCAGATGTCACCTGAGACCTTAAGTTCTTGGATTTGGGGAATCTCTATTGGGGCAGGCATCAGTGGTATTGTGTTAAGTGTGCTGCTGAAGGCGCCTGTGATTACGGCTTGGTCGGCGCCTGGGACTGCTTTACTGTTAAATCTTTACCCCCATATTTCTTATCCTGAAGTCATCGGCTCCTATCTGGTGGCGGCCATTCTTACCACTATTATTGCTGTCAGTGGCTACTTTGAGCGAATAGTGCAGTTTATTCCACGGAGTATCGCCGCAGCGATGTTAGCGGGGATTCTGTTTCAATTTGGCGCGCAGGCATTTAGTGTAGGGACGCAATTGCCGCCGATTCTATTCTTGATGTTAGCGGTGTATGTGACTAGTCGCCGATTTTTGCCAAAATTCACCGTGGTTTTGGTGACCTTAAGTGGCTTTACTTTAGCGTTTATCTTAGGACATACAGATTTTAGTGGTCTTAAACTTAGTTTAGCCAGCCCAGAATTTACCTTGCCGACTTTTTCCTTGCAGGCTTTCTTTAGTTTTACCATTCCCTTATTAATCGTCAGTTTAAGTGGTCAATATTTACCAGGCATGATTGTGATGCGACTTGATGGTTATCATCAGCCGACGCGTCCGATTCTGGCAGGAACAGCTTTAATCTCTATTTTTACGGCCTTCTTTGGGGGTATCTCGGTAGTGTTAGCAGCAATTACCGCAGCGATTTGTACCGGCAAGGACTCTCACCCAGATCCGAGTAAGCGCTATGTGGCGGGGATTGCGAATGGGGTGTTTTACTTAATCGGTGGCACTTTCGCTGGGACGATCGTGCTCTTATTTAGTGCCGTACCACCTGCATTAGTGGCTTGCTTAGCAGGGCTTGCCTTAATTGGTGCAATTCTAAGTAATATTAAGTTGCTCTCTGAATCGCCAAAACATATTGAAGCAGCCATTATTACTTTCTTGGCCACAGCATCAGGTATGAGTCTGGCTGGTATGGGCTCAGCTTTTTGGGGAATTGTTTTTGGTTTAATCGCTAATTGGATCTTGGGCTATGGGAAGCAAAGAGAGGATGCTTAGCCTGCGCTTCAGTATGCAAAATAGTGTCTCCTACAAGCAGTTTGAATCATACTTAGCGAGTTACACAAGACAGTTCAACAGGGCATTATGCAAAAAATTTAAAAAAGGTCACTAAATAAGATAGTTAAACAAGGTCGCTAGCTCAGCTGAGGTTTCGTCAGGATGAAGATTTGCCTTAGCAGTTTATTGTACGAAGCTTACTACTTAAGCTCATAGTGACAATTGTGCATTCGTTTATCGTGGAGGAATTACGTGAGTATTTTAGTAGAATCAGCCAATATTTCATTGCAACAAGCACAACAGGCCATCCTAAATATTCTGCCCAAGCAATATATTGCTGTAGCGCGCCTCGCTTCTTTGCAACAGAAAGAGCGTTTGCCTGTAGTAACGGTGGTGGGTAAATACAATCACGGCAAGAGTCGCCTATTAAATGAGCTCATTGGTGAGGCTGCTTTCTCTGTAGCTGATAAACGTGAAACTGTTGACCTTAACCGGCACAATCATGAAGGCGTAACATGGTTAGATGCCCCAGGTCTGGATGCCGATGTAGCTGAAGGTGATGACCGTCATGCAGAGCGGGCGATCTGGTTAGAAGCCGATATCCGCCTGATGGTCCATGCTGCTAAAGAAGGGGAATTAGACGCGACTGAGGCGGCTTTGATGCGAGATTTGCAACATAATGAACAACTGATGCAAAGACGGACCTTATTTGTTCTGACGCAGATCGATCAAGTCGCCAGCGATGAGAGTCTACAGAAGATTCTTGCTGAGTTAGAGGGTCAAATGGCGGAACAGATTATCTATCCAGTTTCTTCAGTACGTCATCGCAAAGGGATTGAACAAGATAAGCCCTTATTTGTAGAGAAAAGTGGCTTTCCACAATTGCGTCAGGCTTTAGCTGAGGCGCTTGCGCACGTGCCGCAAGCACGTCATCATGAAAAAGTGCAGCTGCATACTCAGTTGAGTCAAGAGCTAACACAGCATAATCAAGCGTGTCAGCGACAATTACAGCACTTACAAGAACGTGTTAAGTTGCGTGATCAGGGGTTTGCTGAAGAGTTAACAGCGATGTTGATTAAGGCTGATGAGGATTTACAAGAAATTTATACCGCGCCTGAAGTTGACCACGCCATGGATGTGGATGATATAAGCCAGACGTTACAGTGGACACGCGGTAAGCAAGAGCGTTCGCGAGTGCATATTGCGTATTCGCGCGCCTGTATTCAAATTCGCACGGTCTTAGCTAAGTATGGCAATCTGAACCTACCTAAAGCGCAGCAGGTGGAATCTAAAGCACTCAGTACGGTGATGGTGGCTGTGATGGGCGTGTCATTAAAGAATCGCCATGATTTACAACGCTTATTCAGTGAAGAAGGTCGTGTGCAATTATTTGCCGACTTTTATCATTACTATGAGCTTTCTGATGATTATCAGGCCTTGCAGAAAGCCATAGCTGCAGCCCAAGCGGCAGTGCAAGCTTGCGAGCAAGCTATCGCTGCTTTAACTGTCTTTAAGGTTTAGTGCTTTCGAGCGATAAAAGTTTAAGGTTATAATAAATGACGGGAACACATGTAATGGAACAGTTAGGTGTTAATGCCGAGCAGTGCTTTATGGAGGCGGTATGCCAGGCTCAAGTAAGGGAACTTGATTTAGCGCCGCAATTGCTTGCCTTAGAGCAATGGTTAGACAAGGTATTACAGGATTGGCATGCTCCCGAGATAAAGTCATTCTGCGCACAGAACTCAGTTTTGGTTCAAGATCTAGCAGCGATTCAAGAACAGATGCAAGCAGCTCCTACGCAATGGACGGCTCAATGGGATGAATTAAAACCCGCATTGAATATGGCAGATATCTTCGCCGATAAATTAATGTTCTTAGTTTTCGGTAAATTTAATGCGGGAAAGAGTTCGTTTTGTAACTTGCTAGTTGATCGTTGTGTCGCGCAAGGTTTGCCCGCTGAGTATTTTGTCTTAGAGGCGGGACAGATTCAATCCACGGCAGGGCCGTTTAAAGAAGGAACAACTGAAACCACTGCCCATATTCAAGGAGCTGTTTTAGCCAATCGTTTAGTGTTTATCGATACGCCGGGCTTACACTCGGTGACCCAGGAAAATGCGGATTTAACCCAGCGTTTCTTAGATAGTGCGGATGCGGTGCTTTGGTTAAGTAGTTCCACCTCGCCTGGTCAGGTGCAGGAGCTGGAGGAGTTGGCATTAGAGATTCGCCGACGCAAGCCCTTGATGCCGATAATTACACGAAGTGACTTCTTGGATGAAGATATTGTCGACAATCAAATTGTCAATGTCTTGTGTAATAAGAGTGCTGATAATCGTGCCTTACAAGAAGCGGATGTCCTTTGCAGAGCGCAAGATAAATTAGTGCAATTGGGCCTAGATGCGGATTTAATTAAGTCGCCACTGTCGGTATCTGCGTATGCGGCACGATCCTATGGGTTAACTGAGCAGGCTTTAGAGGACGCAGGAATTCATCGCTTTTATAAGGCAATGACGCAGATGATCCCACCCTTATTAGCCTATAAGGCGAAGAAACCCCTTGCGATGTATTTACATCATCTTGAAGAGAATGTTTCAAGTGATATGGTGAAGACGGCTCAAGCCTTAGCGGCCTATGCCTCAGTTTTACAGACTGAACGAGCTCGCTTAAAAGAGCTGACTGAGCAATTGTCCGAGTCAATCTGGCGTGAAGTGCTTAGCCATATCTTGCGCTTATTGGATGCTTACTTTGCTGAGGTGAATGTTGCTGAGGT
>JAUNUI010000034.1 GCA_030538255.1 Pelistega sp.
CTAATTCTGCTAATACTAGTTTAATTAATGGTGCTGGTTTGACTAGTGCGGCTGATTTTACCTCGCCATTACTTCCCAGCCATATTGAGTCAGCAACAATCGCGCCACTCTTAACACAAGCGGAGCAGTATGCGGCGAACCTCCGTGCTGACCATGAAATTAGCGCCTTACTACGCAGCTTAGAGGGGCGCTTTATTATGCCTGGTGTGGGTGGTGACTCAATTCGTAATCCTGAGATTGTGAGTGGGCGTAATATATATGCTTTCGATGCAGCCAAGATTCCTAGCCCCAGCGCTTGGGAAGCCGCGCCCGCCGCATTTGATTCACTTCTAAAGCAATATCAAGATAAGCATCAAGGTGAACTGCCGACCAAGATGGCCTTCAGTCTCTGGTCTTCGGATGCGATACGCACGCTCGGTGGGCTTGAAGCGCAAGTGGTTTATGCTTTAGGTTTAAAGCCTATATGGGGTCGTAGTGGTCGCTTGGAGAGCTTTGAGATTATTCCACAGGCGCAATTAAAGCGTGCGCGCATTGATGCGGTGATTCAAGTGACTGGCGCCTACCGTGATCAATTCGATGGATTTATGCATAAGCTGTCTGAGGCGATTGAACAATTAAGTCAATTGGATGAGCCGAACAATCCGCTGTACGCCAATACGCAAGCCATCTATCAACAATTACTAAACCAAGGTCTCACAGAGTCGCAGGCGCAAATTTATGCCAGCAGTCGCATTTTCGGTAATGAACCAGGTCAATATGGCACCGGTATACCGCATAGGGTTCAGAACAATGCTGCTTGGGACAAGGACACACAATTAGCTGCTCAATTTATCGAGACGCAGGGTTATATCTTTAGTCATCGCCTATGGGGAGAGAAAGCCGCAAGTCAAGCGCCAATTTTCGCCATGCAATTGAAAGATGCTCAGGCTGCCGTGCTTTCTCGCTCCTCGAATATGCATGGCATGTTATCGACTGATCATGCGTTTGAGTTTCTCGGCGGCTTATCGGCAGCGATTCGTTCGCTTAGTGCGCAAGGGCCAACCCTATTAGTCAGTGACCAACGTAGTGGCACCGCTAGTGGCTTAACGGCTCAGGCTTTTATCGCCCAAGAAATTCGTACGCGTTATAGCAATCGCCATTGGATCGCGCATATGCAGAATGAGGGTTACGCCGGCACCTTGGAGGTGGAGAAGGTGCTGAATAATATGTGGGGTTGGCAGGTGATGGATCCTTCTAGTTTGCAGGCGCATCAATGGCAGGCGATGTTTGATGTGTATGTGCAAGATAGTTTACAGATGGAGATGGATGCGTGGTTTGAGCAACATAATCCAAACTCACAGGCGCAGCTGATTGAACGCATGGTTGAAGCGATTCGTAAGGATTATTGGCAGGCGGATGCGCGCACGCAGCAGGCACTTAAAGCACGCTGGGAGACTTTGCATAGCCAATATGAATTGACGCAAAACCCTATCACTCGCGAATTTATTCAACAGCAATTAGGTGGGTATGGATTGTCTGCAGCGGCACCTGCTTTAGAAGCTGATTCTGCCTTGCTGGGTCCTGCTGAGCAAGCGCTGGTTGATAGTGTCAAGACGAGCTCGACACAGGCCAATGGCCAGCGTGAATCGGCTGATGACACTGATATAGATGCTAAGGCTAATGTGGATACTGACGCGGATGCAGATCAAGAAACGAAAGCGACGCCTACTGCTGCCAAGGTGGAAGATGTGCTTAACTCCTCATCAGACAAACCTAAAGAGTTTGTGCGTGGGCAAGTTCTCGAGAAAGTTGAGCCGCCACCACAAGAGCGTGTCTCGTATAGCGCCCTCTTCGGCTTGCTATTACTGGCGCTCTGCTTGCTATTAGGGGCTTACTGGCAGGCGCGCAGGAATCGGATTAATCACCAACGTTATCAGCAGCTAATGACTCGCGCGTCTATTGAAATGCAGGATTAAATATTGAAACTTGAAGTAATTTACGCGCGACAGGGTCTTGCTCGGCAATGATGAACAAGCTGCTGTCTGGCCACGATTTCACAAGTGTTAGGGCTTGCTTGGCGATCACGCGGCACAGAGGCTTGCTTACTAACCACGAGATGCGAGCAATTGCTAGCTTATATCAGTGAGTACTTGACAGAATAGTGTCCTAACACACGCTGCTTGTCAATTAAATTAATTTATATTAGGAACAATAATGGCTTTTGAATATTGGCTATACCAACTTTCACATATTTTCTTTATTCCCGTGATGGCCTTGATTATCTTAGCCTTGCTGTATGCATTCGTGTGTCTTGGTCAGCTCGGTTTTGAGGCCTGGCAACGTAAGATGGGGCGGTATCAATCGGTCTTGGCGCTCTGCCATGCTGAGCAAGCGATGAGCTCGGATGATTTAGAGTTGTGGATTATGAAGCGCTTAGAGTGGTTACGCATTACTTCACGCAATACGCCTATGCTGGGCTTAATTGCCACCATGATTCCGATGGGCCCTGCGCTCTTAGCGCTCACACAGCAGAATACGCAAGCGGTAGGCGAGAATATGGTGGTGGCTTTTTCATCGGTCATTATTGCTTTAGTGGGTTCTTGCTTAAGTTTTCTTGTATTAACGATTCGCCGCCGTTGGTTGTTGGAGGAATTGCGCCAGATTGAGAAACTGCAGGAGCCGCGCACATGATGACAAGACATCACCTCGTACAAGACTCAGTTGTTCAACTTAAGATCAGAATCTCTATTAGACCGAATAGTCAGCCGCACATGGCTGCAGCTATTGCGCTACTTTCAAGGAACTAAGCGAATGCGATTTCTAGAACAAGATGACGACGACCCCCTATTATCCACGGTTAATTTGATTGATGTCTTTCTGGTTGTGATCGGGGTCTTGATGATCGTGATTGTGCAAAATCCGCTAAACCCCTATATGCAGAAGGACGTCATTGTGATTGAATCACCTGGCACTGAGCAGATGAAGATGACGATTAAAAAGGGCAAAGAGATTACACAATATGAATCGGGCCAAGCGATTGGTGAGGGTGAAGGGGAAAAGGCCGGCATCACATATCGCTTAAATGATGGGCGTATGATTTATATTCCTGAAGGTGATGGGGAGTGATTAGTGCCATGCCCTAGGACAATGATATGGTCGAATTTTGTAATATTTTGACCATACCTCCAAGCATGTGGTCAAATTTTGCGATTTTTTGACCATATTATCGGGATATGGTTACGGCGTGACCATAAGGCATAAAAATCAATCCGTCATAAGCACTTGCATCATTCTGATATTGATAAATAACTTTTCTCTACCTACCGACGTTTCTTGCAAAATGCCTGCATCGACTAACTGTTTCAATATTTTAGAGGCCGTATGTCGGTTGCCTAATCCTGCATCGACAAGATTTACAATTCGGCAATATGGCTGTGCATAGATAAGCTCAACTAACTCTCGAGAATAAACCTTAGGGAAATCAGTCCGCAAAGTCGTTATAGTATTTTCCATAAGCGAGCGGATTGAGCTGATTTTCTCACTAGTCCACTTTGCCGTACTCTCAACAGCAAGTAGCATATACATTACCCACGCATTCCAATCATTATTCAACGTGACGTTCAGTAGCAATTTATAGTATTCAAGTTTATGTTGAATAATATAGCGACTTAGATACAAAATAGGCAAATCAAGTAAGCCCTGCTCTACCAGTATTAATAAGTTTAATACTCTTCCTGTTCTACCATTGCCATCGGTAAACGGATGAATAGCTTCAAATTGATAATGTGCAATCGCCATCATAATCAAGGGATCTACATCTTCTGTGCTGTTGACAAATCTTTCCCAATTGCCCAGTAGGTCTCTAATTAAGTGTTCTCCCTCAGGGGGCGTATAAATGACTTCACCTGTCATATCATTGTATAAAGCAGTTCCTGGTGTCTTGCGAATATCCATCTCGACACCTTTAATTGCTCGACAGATATTGACTGCTGTGGACGTCACAACAGGCTTTTCTTCTAAGGATAAAAACCCTTGATACAAGGCTGTTCTATAGCGCAAGGCTTCCTTGGTGGCTGGATCAGCCTCCTGTTCAGACCCCTCATGTGCGTATTGGAATAACTTGTCTGTTGTTGTAACGATATTCTCAATTTCCGAGCTAGCTCTTGCCTCTAACATAGGAATGGTATTAATAAGAACGCTTTGATTGGGAATTAAGCGTGCCTCACCTAGCAGTTCCTGCAAAGCAACTCTTGATAAGGTGCATTGCTTTAGAATCTCCTTGGTTTCAATACTCTCTATATCTGGGGGCAAGCTTGGTAAAGCGTTATACGGTTTTTTAGGATTAAAAGCCATTTTGCACCTGTACATCTCTTTCATATGGTCAAATTTTAGCATTTTTTGACCACATAACTATAAACATGGTCAAGTTTTGTGATTTTTTGACCATATTATCGGGATATGGTTACGGCGTGACCATAAGGCATAAAAAAACTGCTCTTAAGCACATAGGTCTTAAGAGCAGTTTGCTGTCGATATCCTTCGCTTATTTGGCATTGAGCTGAGCAACAACGTATAGTCACCAACTCTTACTCAGGCACTACAACAAGCTTTAAGCCGAAAGCATTAATGACTTTGCTGATTGTTTCATAGCGAGGCTCAGCACCTTCACGCAAAGCCTTATATAAAGACTCTCTGCAAATACCAGTGTCTTTAGCAATTTGAGTCATCCCACGAGCTTTAGCAATAACGCCTAATGCATGAGCTAGTTCAGACGCGTCACCTTCTTCCATAACGATATTTAGATAGTTTTTAATATCTTCTTCGGTATCTAACATCTCAGCCATATCAAATGGCTTTAAATCTTTAATCTTAATCATGATTGAACTCCAGTTTTCTTGATAGTTCTATTGCTTTGTCAATATCTTTCGACTGAGTTTTCTTATCACCACCAGCTAACATAATAATTAAAATATCATTTCTTTGAACATAATACATGCGCCATCCTGGTCCAAAGAACTCACGCATCTCATAGACGTCTTGACCGACTGCCTTCACGTCGCCCAGATGACCTTCCTGGGCCTTTTCAAGCCGCCGAGAAAGTCGTAAACGAGTCATTGGATCTTTAAGACTTTTTAGCCACTTTTCAAAACTAGGGAGTAGTAATACTTTAAACATTAGCGCTATTCCTTTTTTTATTGTATTCGTTCGATTACAAGCTGTCAATATACTAGTACATTTAAAAGCAATCTCAACACCTTGAATGGTACGCCCAGTAAACTGTTATCACCCAATTAATTACATTAACTTTTATTAACGTCGATTGAGAATTGACCAGTTGCTGAGGGATTGGTTTTGCGAGAATAAAGAATTAGCCAAGACAAAAAAACTGCTCTTAAGCACATCGGTCTTAAGAGCAGTTTGCTGTCGATATCCTTCGCTTATTTGGCATTGAGCTGAGCAATAAATTGGCACTGCGATGCTTGTTGAGGATTTGCGATATCGCAAATTTGTATAGGCTGAATTTTATCGACAAATTATATCGACGACTAATAACGACTAGTTATAGCAGTTTAAATAATTACTGAGCCGCTTTCTGAATCGCTTCGCCGCCTTTTTCAATATCTTTACCCGCGCCTTCTACTGTGTTGCAACCTGCTGTGAATACTGCACCAGCTAAGGCTAGACCCAAAACAAATAACTTCGTCACACGATTGAATAAATGCATTTTATTTCTCCTGTTGTTTTGATTAAACAAGGTTTATAGAGCTTGTCTGTTCTGTGCCATATCGGATAGAACGTTTTTATTCTAGCACCATGTTACATATAGAAATTGTAATAATGTGCAACAGTGTGGGGCTCTACATTAAACGTTCGTCCTGACATCTTAGGTATGAGCTTTTTGTCCACAATCCATATAGAAATTTATCAAAATGATATACAATGAACTTCAAGACTCAAATTTTCCATTCTACTTTTCACTTTAAGGAGCAGCTCATGTTGTCATTCTTGAGTAGCAGAAAAGACAAAAATGAACCCCAAAAAAGTGTGCAAGATAATAAACTGATTATCGGGCGTGATGGTAGCGTGCGCTTAAATATTGAGAATCAGCAAGTTCAACAAAACATCCTCCAAGCCGTTCAAGAAGCGCGTAAATTCGAACAAAGCAAAACTCAGCGCAAGCTGCTGCCTCATCAATAAGAGCGATAAAAAGAGCGACTGGCGCAACACCGTATGACTGACACAATCATAAACAAGTAATTAGCAGGTCTTAACTTCCAGTCTCTCTTAGCAATTGATTATTCAGCGCTTAACTAATCGTCACGCCGCCTTTTTCAATCACTTCTTTCCATTTATTGGTTTCGCTTTCAATAAATTTACTAAAGTCTTCAGGTGTACCACCACCAATTTGACCACCTGTTTCGTCAAAAGCTTTAATCACTTCAGGTTTCTGCAACACTTTATTAAAAGCGGCATTGAGTTTCTGGATAATCGGCTCTGGGGTACCCGCTGGAGCGATAATTCCTTGCCAATTATAGGACTCAAAACCAGGTAAGCCTGCTTCGGCGAGGGTCGGCACATCAGGTAATAAGGCTAAGCGCTTTGCACTGGTCACGGCAATTGGTTTGACTTTCTTGGCATCAATCGCTGGCATAGCTGCATAACCCATCTCAAACATCATATCAATATGACCAGCCATCAGATCAGTCGCTGCTGGTGCACCGCCACGGTAAGGTACGTGGGTTAATTTGATGTCGGCATCTTCCGCAAAAAGTTCACCGGACAAATGGTGTGCACCACCTACGCCCGAAGAGCCAAAGCGTAAGGCGCCGGGTTCTTTCTTGGCTAACTCAATCAACTCTTGGACATTCTGCACAGGTACGGCATTATTTACGTTCAGAATTAACGGACTCTCTTCGACCAGAATAATCGGTGCGATATCTTTCTGCACGTCATAGCTAACATTCGCTGGCATCAAGGTTGGGTTCACGGATAAAGGGGCTAAGTTGCCGCTACCAATGGTGTATCCATCAGGTTTTGCTTTCGCTATATAGGCAGTACCAATAACGCCACCAGCACCTGCTTTATTCTCAACCACAACATTAGCCTTCAGTTCTTCACCGACTTCTTTAGCTAACATACGCATACGTGTGTCAGCAAAGCCACCCGCGGCATACGGAATGACTAAAGTGATGGGACGCGAAGGCCAATTATCGTCAGCGCTAGCGATACTAGGCGCCATAACAGTCAGAGCGCCAACTAGTATGGCGAGTAAGGATTTGCTTGAAATTTTCATCTCAGATCTCCATAGGAATAATTGTTTTCTACGTGTTTAATAGTGTTGTGGTCGCTATCAAGCCCATTAACTCATGAGTTTTCATAGTTTACTTGAGCAAACTATCCACTGTTATAGCAGTGTTTGAGTGCTTGATGCAAGGCTCTTCTTATACACTAAAATTTGACTATACATTTTCTTATTATTTATCGATAAGCGGAATCATAACCTTGTGAAAGATGGGTATATTGGTAATACTGTCTCAATGACATAGCTTAGTTTTATTGTGACTTGGAGCGTTCACTTCTTGGAACACACTTATCAGAACACGCCATAAAACCCTGTCATGAAGGGCAGGAAACACGTTAACAAAAATCATTACCTCTAGATCATATCAATCCCCCAAGCAAGTACTTGAACTTTAAAGAGGATGAGTTCAAGTAACAATGGTCAGGGTGACTTTTATCGTCAGTCACCGATACTGTGGCGCGAACTATACCGTGTTCACGCCGCATTGTCTCGGTGACTTTTTCACTTAATTGTCTAGCTCAACGGTCTAGTTTAACGGTCTAGCTCAACCATTAATAACGAATATCTAAGCGGGCCCAGATATTGCGACCAGGCTCATTGACGCGTGTATTCGCCGCAAAGCCGAATGAACCTTGACCAGCTAAGTTAAGGTGTTCGCTATAGGTCTTATTGAAGACGTTATCAATGCCGACACTCAGCTTCATGCTCTTATTGAAGGCATAGGCTCCGTTCAAGGATAAGGTACCGAAGCCTGCGCTCGGGCCGAAGTCTTTGCTCACCACATTACCTTGGTTAGCGGCATAGCGCTTCTGCGCAGCGACTAAGCGCCACACGGCACCCGCTGACCAGGTACCGTCGTCATAGCTTGCTGTGAGACGTGCTTCAAGCGGTGGCATCTGCGCCATCGGGCGGCCATCATCACGGTTCTTACCCCATGCATAGGCCAAGGATGCGCCGATTTTAACGTTATCATTCAGCGCGTAATCGGCTCCTAACTCAGCACCCATGATGCGGGCTTTCACATTCCGTACGCCTTTTACCCCCATGCCGCTGTAATCAAAAAGGATGAAGTCGTTAACATAACCGAAGTAGCCCGAGAACCAGGCCTGTAAGTTATCCCCATTATATTGCGCGCCAAAGTCTAGCTGCGTGGTCTTCTCTGGCTTGATGCCTGTGAACGCATTCAATGAGCCTACCGGGCCTTTGCCAGGTGCGACAAGCTCCCAGAAGTCAGGGAAGCGCTCGGTATGACCAAGACCAACATATAAGGTCGTAGGGCTAGATTGCAAATCATGTTCATAGCGCATAAAGCCACCGAACAAATTATCGCTACGCTTATGACCGCTGCTAGCCGACATACCACGTAGGTCTTTAGCGGTGGCATGGTCAAAACGAATCCCTGTAATCACGCGCTGGTAATCACTTGGGGCCCAAGTCAATTCACCAAAGATACCTTGATTGCTAAATTTGGCATTATCATTCCAAGGCATCTCTTTGGCACCGATATTGCCGACACGACGGCGCAATTCATGCTTACTTTCTTGGAAATCGACACCGGTAATTAAGCTCCACTGCTCATTAAACTTAAGGGTGCCCGCTACACGTCCGCCCCAAGTGGTGCGGCGTGGGTTGGATTCCATACGCATCTTATAGGGGCGCATGCGGTAATTATCCATATTATGGTCGGCTTGGTTGTAATACAACTCGGCTTCAATAGCATCTAATACACCGCCCATATTCTCTTTCTTGAAGCGTAAACCATAAGTGGTGCGCTTAAACATGGTGCCATCCATCCCGCGTGTAGCATAGGCTACGCGACCATCACCCACTCCGGCATTGACTTCAAACAAGGTATTCTGATCAGGCTTTAAACCTAAGGTTAAATCCGCATTCCACTTATCCCATTTAGAATGGATGCGATTACCATCACCGTCTTTATAGTCTTGTGAGTGTGAATGGTTGGCACTTAGGCGGGCATAGAATTTATCATTACCCACGGTGAGATCGGCATTCTGATCATGACGACCGAATGAACCACCGGTAAGTGAGCCTTCAAATTGCACCTCACCATCGGCATCTAACTCAGGGGCATTACGCACAAAGCGTACGGTACCAGCCGAAGCAATCGGTCCCCATAGCACAGTTTGCGGTCCTTTAATCACATTCAATTCATCGAAGTTTTCTGGGGCGATATAGGAACCTGGGTTATCCATGCGCCCCCCACATGCGCCTGGCATGGAGGAGTTATTGGTGAGGATATTAATGCGTGATCCAAACATACCGCGCAAAACAGGGTCTCCGTTGGTGCCGCCATTACGAAGTGCGGTAAAGCCCGGAATGGTTTTTAAGTAGTCCGTACCATCGCTGGCTGGAATGGGTTGGCGTGGAATCTTCGGACTGGTGACATAGTTTAAGGGTGACTGTGGATTAACCGTGGTAGCCACAATGGCGGAGAGTTCCGTATAGGGCACAAGACTTTCACCAGTAGCATGTTGCTCATGTCCTGCTGGGGTACTTGCGCTTGCTGTGTTCGCGGCTTGCAACTCAGAAGATTGTTGCATATGGGCCGCATGGTCATGCGCGGTTTGGGCGAAAGCCTGCTGGCTAGCGGCCAGAATTAAAGCGCTCACAAGGAGTGAATAGCTAAAGCGAGGTGTTGTCATTAAGTAGTTCATTTTTTCTGCGTCCGTGAAGCTAGGCACCGCTGCGCTACGCTAGGTAGCCGCTCATGCTCAAGCTCATTTATAGGAAAGATTATGTTCATCTCTAGCAGGCATATGGGCAGCAGGACTGTGTCTTATGTGCGAATGCATCGGGCATACAGATCAATTCAACGATGGATTCAAGTAGATATCTGCCCTGTACGCGCATACAGAGTACGCATAGATCGATTCAGCGCTAGGTCTAAGAGGTCGACCATCTTATATACGCATACACAAAGGCATACACAAGGGCACGCACAAGGGCATACAGAACCAATCAAAGCGAACTCATCAAGGCTATATTCCGCTAGCTATTAATAATCTTTAAGTTTGTTTTAATTTAGTGTTATAGGATGGCAGACTGAGGTGGTGCCCGTGAACCGAGCGGAGCGCCGAATACGGTAAAGTAAGGTAGATTGACATTATGCTCGCTGGCCAGTGCTAAGCGAACATGTGGAGAAAAAACAATCGCCGTGCTTGGCGGCTCAGCATTAAATAATTGCAGTACTAAAGAGCCAAAGGTACACGCCTGTTGATGGCTCGCTGCGTCTTGCTGATGCTCGCTACTTGACTCATCAGATAGCGCCATCGCCATGGAATAAGAGCCCTCAGGGGTACAGATTTCAATGGTAATAAAGCGCGATGAGTCCGCATTGTATTGCGGCATAAAGCCAGCGGGGATAAGACTGCGTAAGACAAACGCAAACACCAAGAAGTAAAAGGCCAGGCCTTTTATCCTTGTTGATGCGTTTCGAAATGTTTTCTTACAGGTAGTCATATCCGCTATTCTAGAGGTGACTATAGCAATCGGTCAAATACTGTATTGATTTAGTCTGATATTAATCAAACTTATGATTATTTTTGTGGGCTAGCTTTTACACTCGAGAACTCTTATTCAACAAAAAACCTTTCCAGGGTCATCTACGCTAAATTACGTATGGATTGCTTTATCCTTAACACAATTATTTGACGAATAATTACTCTATCATGACTAGCAGTTAGATCTTCTCTTTTTTAGCTTTAGGCTACATTGCCGACATAGGATTCACTATTTGCAAGATGCGTGACTTGACGCATCACAAATAGAGGAATAATATTACTCTCATAAGAGAACAATGATTAAAAGTTTTTCACACAAAGGCTTACAACGTTTTTTTGAAACAGGTAATAAAACGGGTATACAGGCAGCACATGCTGAAAAGTTACGAAGAATTCTTACTGTACTTGATGAGTTATCAGACATAAAGCAACTAGAAGGCTTATGGCGCTGCCATCAGCTAAAAGGAGATCGATTTCCTCAATGGCCACTCCTTATTTCTGCCAACTGGCGAATTACTTTTGAATTAAAAGATAAGAATGTCTTTATTGTTGATTATGTTGACTATCACTAGAAGGATACAACCATGCATAACCCTGCTCCGCCCTGTGACATCCTAAGAGAGGATGTATTGCCTGAACTTAATATGACGGTGACCGCATTAGCTGAACACTTAGGTTATAGCCGTGAAGCATTAAGTCGTACTTTACATGGCAAGTCACCGATAACCCCACAGTTAGCTTGGCGCCTTGAGCAAGCAGGTATTAGTACAGCAGAAATGTGGATGGACTTACAAACAAAATACGATTTATGGCAATTAAAACAGTCACCGCAATCAATGAAAATTAAGCGACTTATCTCTACTTAGTAAAGTTTTAACGCTTATAGATTAACTCTATTTAATGCCCACCCCACTCCCATAAGGCTCTGCTTCAAATATTTCTGTTGCGTTGCACATTTATTACGCAGTGCTTCAGTCCTTAATAACTCTTTCCCCCTTCTCACTCACAAAGCACTCGATAAAACCCAGTATTTTGTGTGAATCCCCATTTTACTACCGCTATGTGCACAGACTTATCCACAATTTTCGGGGATAAGTTTGTCCCTTGTGGATTACCCTAAGCTAATCATGGATAAAGTGGGATTTCACCGCCTAAAACGCCGTTTAAGTGGGAAATCTTCTTATTTTTTGGGTGAAAAAAGACAATTCATGATGTAATTTGGCCCGATGTCAAAAATTGCGCAGTATGAATTATTCACCTGAGTAGTCCTTTAATGACGGCTACTTACAGCACAAAACACATCGAACTAACAGAGTTATCCACACTTTTAGGGGATAAGTAATACTACCTAGCGCTTTAGCGATTTTCGCTGAAACACAACGTTAGCATTTTGTTAAAATCATCCAGACAGCGTGAAAACTGATAAATTTATTTGTATTGCAACATTGAGTATTAAGCCAATAATTAATGACTGTTATTCACAATTTTTCATATCAAGCAATATAAGATATGATGTAGCATTATCGGTGCGACATAGCGAGACCATATTCAATAAAGCTATATTAAATGAAGCTATATTAAGCACAGCCACCTCACGAACAAGCTATTGAGCACAATCTGAGTATAGCCACACTGAACACAGCAGGATTGAATACTGCAGGACTTAACACGAACACACTGAACGCCACCGCTCGCAGCTGTCAAAAATTCACCTAGGTTTTTACGTCCATACTCGCGTTAAAATAAGAACATCAATACCTGCTACACTAGGGACCTCCTTTTTTTCAGTCAAATCCACGCCAAGGGAAGAGCCATGAGTAATAAAGATAATCATAAAGATCAGATGACTTTTGCTGGTCGCTTTTGGATTGACCGCAATCAAGAGCTTTATCTCGCTGCTGCGCGCATTGAGCTCTTAGAGAAAATCGAAGCAGGCAATTCTATTGCCGAGGCAGCAAGGCAATTAGGCATGGGCTATAAGACGGCTTGGGATATGCTCAACGATATGAATCGCCTCTCTACTGAGCCCTTAGTGATGAGTACCAAGGGTGGGCGCCGCGGTGGTGGCACGGTTATCACGGAACACGGCAAAGCCATGATTGTTGCCTTTCGTATGATTGAGCGTGAGCATCAAGCGATGTTGTTATCTTTAGAGCAGCGCTATGCTGAGCTTGGTCAATGGCAACATATTCCACAACGCTTGCAACTGCGTACAAGTGCAAGGAATCAGTTGTTCTGTAAAATTCAAGTCATGGAAAAAAAAGGTCACCGCATTATGGTGAGCTTAGACCTAGGCAAACAACAATATCTACGTGCCATGCTGACGCAAATGAGTGTCGATGAAATGGGGCTGTCCGTGGGCAAGCAAGTGATTGCGCTAATGAAGGCGCCTATGGTCTCATTAAGTGTTCAGCGCCATGAGGATAAGCAGATGCTTGAGGGTGTCTTGCAAAGAATTGATATTGATGAAGCAGGTGGCGCAGAGATTACCATTGAATTGCTGTCAGGGCAAAGCATGATCGCTATTTTGGAAGATGCTCAAACCGCTCCTGCGCTTAACTCCTCAGTCTACGCGGTGGTTGATCCTAAGCAGGTGATTCTGGCGACGCTCTAATCAGCAAAAATAAATTATTTTAAATGCCAAATGCCTTGCGACTGGCTTGTAACACCTGTTCCCAAGCCTGCTCCTCACCAAATTCTTGACGCATTTGTTCATAAGGTAAAACATCGGCAATCGCACCTTGCTTAAAGACTACGATTGAGTTGGCAAGCGCTTTCACATCATCCAAGTCATGCGTAATGATGATCATGGGCACCTTGAACCGTTGTTGAATTTGAATCAGTTCTTCACGCATCTTCACGCGCAACAAGACGTCCATTGCTGAGAGCGGTTCATCAAGGAGTAATATCTCTGGCTTGCTCAGTAGAGCACGTGCCAAAGCCACACGCTGACGCTGTCCCCCCGAGAGTTGGCTCGGCAGGCTATGAGCCAAATCACTCATACCGAATACGTCCAGCATCTCCATAATCCGCTGCTTATTCTCAGCGGATAAGGGGATAGGCCACTGGCGCAAGGAATAGCCCGCATTCTCCATCACCGAGAGATGGGGGAATAAGGCATAATCTTGAAAAACATAGCCGATGCGACGTTGATTCGCCGGCACATTAATCTGCTTGGCGCTATCAAAGAGTACGGTATCTTGTAGCTCTACCTTACCAGTAGTGGGTTTCAATAAGCCGGCGATGACTTGCAGGGTCACGCTTTTGCCACAGCCCGAAGGGCCAAAAATCACAGTGCGATCTTCATGCGTACTGAAATTGACATTAAGAGGAAATTCGCGCTTGTTTTTACCCGACTTATTCTTCAAGGTGAGCGCATAATTCACGTGTAATTGCATAGTCTCTTAGTTTATTAGCTTATTTATCATATTAACTTTGATTGGCTCGTGACTACGCCTCCCCGTTGCATTAGCTACACCGGCAAAGAGTCGTCAATTAAGTTTAACGCTTGGGCGCTAACCAGTAGCCCGACACTGCTAAGACCGTCACACAGACGACAGAAATCAATAAGACCAAGGCATTCGCTCGAATATCATCCCCCGCTTGCACGGCATCGTACACGGCCATCGATAAGGTCTGCGTGCGTCCAGGTAAATTACCCGCCAACATTAAGGTAGCACCGAATTCACCCATCGCACGGGCGAAGGCGAGCAAAGTACCAGCGGTGATTCCACGTACGGCGAGGGGCAAGCTAACACGGAAAAAGACCCCGAAACCACTGGAGCCCAAGGTACGTGCGGCGTATTCTAAATTCTTCTCGACGTCTTCAAATGCTGCTCGTGCTGATTTAAAGACTAGGGGAAAAGCCACCACCGTCGCGGCAACGACCGCACCTTGCCACGTGAAAACCAGCTGCAAGCCAAAGGTATTCTCCAACCAAGGACCGAATGTACCACGACGGCCAAATAAGACCAATAAATAGTAACCTAAAACAGTAGGTGGTAGAACCATGGGTAAGGTGAGTATCGCATCCAGTAAGTTCTTACCTGGAAAACGAAAACGCGCCAACACCCATGCAAACGCAACACCAATAACGAAAGCGAAGAAGGTGGCGTAAAAGGAAACCTTTAACGTCAACTGCAACGCATTCCAGTCATTAGGACTGAATCCTTCCATATTGCGAAATCCTAAGCTTTTATTATTATTTTGTCATTTCCTTGATTGGCACAAAGCCATACTTAGCTAGCACGCCTTGACCTTCATCAGAAAGGACATACGCCATAAAGTCAGCAGCTAATTTAGATTTATTCTGCGTCGTTTCGGCAATCGGGTACACAATCGGATTAGGTACCCACTCTCCCACTTTCTCACCCGCCGCTACAGTTGGTACAACTAGAGCGACTTTTACCTTACCTTCATCTTGTTTCGCATCGGTAGAGAAGACAAAACCTGCCTCCACTTCGCCGCGGCTAACATAACTTAAACTCTGACGCACGTTAGCGCCTAATACTAGCTTAGGTTCTACCGCTTCCCATACGCTGTCTTTCTGCATCGCTGCACGTGCATAACGCGCATTAGGTGTTGTATCTGGGTTACCCATCGCTACGTGTTTCACATTGTCACCCCTCAAGTCTTGCAAGGAGGTAATGCTAAGTTGACTGTCTACAGGCACAATCACCACCAAACCATTGCCAACGAAATCAACGCGAGTGTCTTTCTTCACCATATTCTCGGCCACAGCCTTATCCATGGTAGCTTGGTCAGCTGAAGCGAACACATCCACTGGTGCACCTTGCAAGATTTGCTGTAATAAAGCACCCGAAGCACCGAAGTTGAACTCTACTTTATCGCCAGGATTCTTCGCTTCAAAATTCTTGCCGATTTCTGTGTAGGCATTGGTTAAACTGGCCGCTGCTGAAACCGTTAATGTATCAGCCAAGACGACAGGTGAAACTAGAAAAGCACCTGCTGCTAAAAGAGAGATAAGTGTACGCTTCATCGTAAAAAGCTCCTTGTGAAATACATCATGATGAGAACTAAAGAGACAACTTAAGGGAACAACACCAATCAGAGAAAAATACCAAAGAAAAAACCGAGGGATAGTCCAAAGACAAAAGCCCAAGGAATAAGTAAGATGTTGATCCCAATAAAGCAAATTTCGATATATTTATAAATAATATCGAATATACTTTTATAAAACTTGAAATATCAGCTGTATTGTAGCACTATATTTATGGTTTATACAATTCTCTATTTTGGATGTATTTTCTATAATATATCGAATAAGATAGAATATGATCTTTTAGAGTTGGCAATCTAGGAATAAGTCTCAACACCTTTTCTAGCTGAAACGGTGTTTTTATCAGAGCTCACCGTAAATCCTTGTATTGAAACCATGCGCGCCCAGGCTGATATTATTCGATTGGATAAGTTTATACCTGAACAAATTATTGAATGTTTGGAAGTAGCACAGCAGAATCAATTTTCAGGCAAGCTCATTGCCGCAGGTGGTATTCATCAAGAGAATGTGAAAGAATATGCCGCGACTGGAGTGCCAGCACTCGTGACGTCATCACAGTATTATGCGAAACCTGCGGATATTAAGGTGGTGTTGCGGCCGATTAATGAGAGGGGTTAACAGCATTAAGCGGCCTCATTGCTAATCAACGTATAGATAAGTTCTCTACTAAAACGACATCCTTAGAAATACTTAAATTCTTAATTATTGAGTGAACAGAGTTTTTCAAGGTCTGTTTTTCGTTTTGGGTTAAAAGATGTAAGTCACCACCCTCAAAATACTGTAATGTTTTTAAACAATGAACGGGGGAAAACGTCGGCTCGAACATCTTATTAGCAATATTCAATCCACGCGTTAAACTCACGCCATGCTGTAACATCGCCGCGATATCACGATAGTCTTTGGCCTCGATCCTTTGCATAACTACTTTGAGTTTTGTCGCCATTAAATCATCCAAGCTGGCTACTAACAAAGTGCCATCCTCGGTAGTCAATGGCTCTTTATATCGGCCAATACTTAAATTACCAAAAAAGGAAAATTTAACTGTTTTTTGTTCTGCATTTTTATATAAAACGCTTAAGGTATTAGGCTCATCTTGTAGGACAATGGAATTATGTAAAAAAGCCAAGTTTTCGTAAATAGCATTCTTATCAAGCTTTTTTTCAGTAAAAAAATCAAAATCAACGGACTCTCTATGGCCTAATTGCAATGCTATTGCCGTGCCTCCATAAAGAACAAATCCCAAATCTATAGCGGGTTTCAGGTGAGGCCAAATCTCTTGTTGAGGCTTAGGTAAGGCCTCCAATTTGGGTACGAAAGTAGGCATTATGAGAAACTCCTCTCTGGCAAAGGAGGCGTATCCAGTTCGCAGTAAGCATGCCAAAACGTCCATGATTTAGGAGTAAACCATCCTTGCTCTGCGTCTAATAGAACATTAGCTAACTCGGCAGGTTGAAATTTTTTCAATAATTCAATGACATCGTCAGTCCCGCCTATCTCCATCACCTGTGCGATAACTCTCTTAGGCTGCGTTAAGGCTTCTTGGGGACTTTTCCACCAAATATATTGCTCAGCCATTGTGTTCAAATAAGCCATTTGATCGCTTGAATATGCAAACTGACTCATTCACTCCCCCTCATTATCTTGCTTACTTTTATTATAACTCTCACTACCCCCCTACTCCTACATATTAATCCCCAAAGCTCATCGCATCTAAGGGGGATTCATCAAGAGAATGAGAAAGATCATGCAGCGACTGGAGTGCCAGTACTCGTGACGTCATCACCCTATTATGCGAAACCTGCGGATATTAAGGTGGTGTTGCGGCCGATTAATTAGAAAAACCCAGACAGCTCAATGACTTATCTGGGTTTCTAGGCTTATTAGGCTTACTGATCGCTATATACGTAGAGCGCTATATTCTGGCGGGTCGAGGGGGATTCGAACCCCCGATACGTTGCCGTATACACGCTTTCCAAGCGTGCGCCTTCAGCCACTCGGCCACCGACCCGTTTTTTTTTTAATTTTCTTTATTAATTCTCTAGCTAAGCCTGTGATTTTAGCATTCTTTCGACGTAACGTGCAATGGTATCGATTTCTAAGTTCACAGGAGTGCCGGCTTTCAAGTGCTTTAAGGTTGTCACTTGCACGGTATGGGGGATTAAGTTAATACTAATCACGCATCCCTGCGCATTATCCTCGACGCTATTCACTGTTAGGCTAACACCATTCACTGTCACCGAACCCTTATAAGCCAAGTATTTTGCGATTTCCTGCGGCGCTTGAATACGCAACTCAAAAGACTCACCCACGGGCTCAAACGAAGCAACCTCACCCTTACCATCCACATGCCCTGAAACTAGATGGCCATCCACCGTATCCATTAAGCGCATCGCATGCTCTAGATTCACTTCACCGACCTTATCTAAGCCTGCAGTCTTATTCAGGCTTTCGCGTGAGACATCGACTTCAAAACTCTTCTCATCAAACTTCACTACGGTCATGCAGGCGCCTTGAATGGCAATAGAATCACCGAGTTTGACACGACTCATATCGAAGTTCTGCGCATCAATCTTCAATCGAACGCCATCTTGCCCACTCTCTCCAAGTGATTTGACTTCACGAATTTGACCAACACCTGTAATAATACCTGTAAACATTCTTTCCTCTTACTTGATAATCTTTGCTGAAGCCGCAGATTTAAAACCACTTGAAACTTGGCTGGATGGCTTGCATCCCTATTATACGTCTTAACGCCAATGCCACATAAGCCGCATTGTGCAACTCTGACGCTCACTAAGCGCAAGTACCTTAGCGCACCATCACTAACACCATATCACTAACACCATGTCACTTACACCTAACCGCTATCACTCGGCAACAATCGCCGCCATCAATGCTTGCCAGCGCTTCATAGCACGTAAGCGTAAGCGCATATCATCGCCCACTGGCTTTTGCTCAATAAATTCAAAATTAAACGACTCTTGTAAATCACTTAAGGCGGACAACTTGAAAGCCCCCAAGCCTGGGCCAAGAATCTTCGGTGCCATATACACGAGAAGCTCATCAATAAGACCCGCTTGTAATAAGGCGCCATTCAGTCCAGACCCCGCTTCCACATGCACTTCGTTGACGCCACGCTCAGCGAGAATTCGCATGACTTCATGTAGATTGATATGTGGCTGTGGTGAGCTAGAACCACCCTGCCCAGCTTGCTGACCATCCGCAGCGACAACGATCACCTCGACATTCTTCTGTGCCAAACGCTCAGTCTTGGCTTCATCTACACGATTGACGAAGAGCCACACAGGTTCACCATTAAACAAGGAGCGATCCTCAGCAATCGCAAACTGGCTATCAATCACGGCACGAATCGGTTGCCTTGATGTTTCAACATAACGAACATTTAAACTTGGATTATCATACGCCACCGTACCTAAACCTGTGAGTACCACGCTGCTGCGTGCACGCCAATGATGGCCATCAGCACGAGCTTGTGCTCCTGTAATCCATTGTGATTGACCATTAGACAAGGCAATCTGTCCATCTAGAGAGCATGCAATCTTACTCCAGACCCATGGACGCTGCTGCGCCATACGTGAGACAAAACCTGGATTTAAGGCAAGCGCCTCCTCGGCCAAGACATTCAAGACAACGTCAATACCTGCTTCGCGTAGCTTCATCACACCACGCCCTGCAACCAATGGATTCGGGTCACTCATGGCAATAAGCACACGACTCGGACGCTCTTTAATCAAGGCATCGACACAAGGTGGGGTGCGGCCATAATGGCTGCATGGCTCTAAGGTGACGTAGAATGTCGCACCCGCTAATTGTTGCGCATGGCCTTTTTCATAAGCGTCACGGATCGCCATGACTTCAGCGTGTGGACCACCCGCTACTTGGGTTGCCCCCTGCCCTAGTACTTGTCCATCGCGTACAATCACACAGCCAACGCGTGGGTTGGGATCGGTAATGTACAACACGGACTCGGCTAGGCTTAAAGCCTGAGCCATATAATTCATATCCTGCTGGGTAATGGTATTCATCTTCAATTGAACTTGGTCCGCTCTACTTATTCTGCTTAATCTAGATGCAGCAAGAACTTGCCTTCATGCACCCAAAACCACAATGTCGCTTACTCACAGTGTCTATGCAAGCTGGAAACTTATTAAGCCCAGCCTACTTCTCCTGAGCACCCAAGTCATCAGCATTATCAACTTGTGATACCAAAATATGATCCTGCATCTCTTGTATCGCATGCACAAATTGATTGATGTCTTCGAAACTCTGATAGACGGATGCAAAGCGCACATAGGCGACTTGGTCTAATTGCTTGAGCTCGCTCATGACATACTGACCGATCGTGTCGGTTCTGACTTCTTTATCGGGATGGTTTAGGAGACGTTCTTGGATACGGCTGAGGGCTTCATCAAGGGCCTCGGTGGGGACAGGACGCTTGCGCAAGGCTAGACGCATACTCGCACGCAATTTATCTGCATCAAACTCCATACGGGTGCCATTGCGCTTGACCACAGTAGGCATGGTCAGCTCAATCCGCTCATACGTGGTAAAACGCTTATCACATTGTTGGCAACGGCGACGGCGGCGAATGGCGAGGCCATCTTCCGAGGTGCGTGAGTCCATCACCTGAGTATCGCTATGCGAGCAGAAAGGGCATTTCATAGTGGTGCACCTAATAAAAAAGGATTGCTTAGCGTTAATCTTAAGGAATTCTTACGATTAAGGCAATGCTTAAACGCAGTATGAATCATCATCACCGCATTTAAAGCAAAACTAAGCAATCCTGATACTTTTTTACATCAATAAGAGTGGATGATGGCTCAATATCGGGGGTTCGAATCCCCCTCGACCAGCCAATCTTATTTATACACAGGGAAACGAGCGGTTAACTCATTCACCTTAGCACGCACCGCTTCTAAATTCGCTTCGTCAGTTGGATTATCCAAGACGTCAGCTAATAAGTTAGCGACTAATTCCACTTCAGCTTCTTTGAAGCCACGTGTGGTAATCGCTGGTGTACCTAAGCGTACACCGCTGGTCACGAATGGTTTTTCTGGGTCATTCGGGATAGCGTTCTTATTCACCGTGATATGGGCTTTACCTAGGGCTTCTTCAGCAATCTTACCAGTAATACCCTTGCTGCGTAGGTCCACTAACATTACGTGGCTCTCTGTACGACCAGAAACAATACGTAGGCCACGCTTAACCAAGGTGTCTGCTAGCACTTGCGCGTTCTTAATTACTTGCTTGGCGTACTCGGCGAATTCAGGCTCTAAGGCTTCTTTAAAAGCGGTTGCTTTAGCAGCAATCACGTGCATTAATGGACCACCTTGAATACCAGGGAAGATAGCCGAGTTAACTGCTTTCTCGAACTCTGGCTTCATCATAATCACGCCACCACGTGGACCACGTAGTGATTTATGGGTGGTTGATGTGACAAAGTCTGCATACGGCACTGGGTTAGGATACTGACCACCCACGACAAGACCCGCATAGTGTGCAATATCCACCATGAATAAGGCGCCATTCTCATGGGCTACACGACCCATACGTTCAAAGTCGATACGTAAGGCATACGCTGAAGCACCACCCACCACAAGTTTAGGCTTATGCTCTTTCACTAAGCGCTCATACTCGTCGTAGTCGATTTCTTCATTTTCATTCAAGCCGTAAGAAATAAAGTTATATAACTTACCTGATGCGTTCACTGGCGAACCGTGCGTTAAGTGACCACCTTCTGCTAAGCTTAAACCTAATACGGTATCTCCTGGTTTGAGTACAGCCATATAAACGGCTTGGTTCGCTTGTGAGCCTGAGTTAGGTTGTACGTTCGCACACTCAGCACCGAACATTTGCTTCAAGCGGTCAATCGCTAACTGCTCAACGATATCCACATATTCACAACCGCCGTAATAGCGCTTACCTGGGTAGCCTTCAGCATACTTGTTCGTCAGTTGTGTACCTTGCGCTTGCATCACTGCTGGGCTGGTGTAGTTCTCTGACGCAATCAGTTCAATGTGCTGCTCTTGACGTACGTCTTCTTTCTGGATGGCAGCCCATAGTTCTGGGTCTTGCTTGTCTAATGTTAGTGAACGATCAAACATTCAATGCTCCTTTGTGGAATTTTAAGCACTTAAGCGTGGGTTAAGAGTATAAGTACCAATAATGGTATCTTGCGCAAGAATATGCGGCTCAATAGCGGCCAACACGTCCTCGGCACGGAATACACCGTCGACAGGCACACGGTCAATGTCTAGGGCATATAAAGTAAAGTGGTAATGGTGAACGATAGAATCGTTGAACGGTGGGCATGGGCCATCGTAACCGAAGTACTGTCCCGCCATATCATGGTCATTCGCAAACCAATCGGTATAGTTATTAATACCTTGACGGGTCTCGTTATGCGTTGAAGGACCCGCCTTACCCTTAGGTGAAATTTCTTTCGAATAGGCACCTGCCTCAATGGATTTCGCCGTGGCAGGAATATCAATCAAGGTCCAATGGTAAAAGGGCACGCGTGGTAAGTCAGCAGGAATCTCACGATCGGTCTGATTGACATCATCACCCTTAGAAGGTACATCAACATCCACGCAGATCATGACAAATGAGCGTGCACCTTCGGGCACATCGCTCCACGAGAAATCAGGGTTGATATTGCTTGATAAGGCAATATTCGAAACCGGGTCAATCTTGCCAAAAGCATGGCTAGGATGGATTGATTCCATATGTTTTAGAGCTAAACTAGATAATTTCATACCGTCTTCTCCTAAAAATTATTACTAAGCCTTCAAGCGCGTAATGCTTTTAGCCTAAACCAATTGCTTAGGCACGTTCACCTAAATTAAGCACTTAAGCCTTCAAGCGCGTAATCTTAAATAAGCACTTAAGCGTGTAATCTTAAATAAGCGCTTAAGCGCTTAGGGTCACGCGCGCAAATTTACGCTTACCTACTTGAATCACATACGTGCCTGCTTCAAGTTGCAAGCCCTTGTCTTCGACTTTCTGACCATCAACTTTCACGCCGCCTTGCTGGATATTACGCGAGGCTTCTGAGCCTGAGCTCGCCAAGCCTGCATCACGTAAAATCGCCACAATGCCTAACGGTGCGCTTAAGCTTACTTCAGGCATTTCATCAGGGATGGCACCATCACGAAAGCGTGCTTCAAAGTTCGCCAAGGCTTGCTCAGCAGCAGCTTGGTTATGAAAGCGCGTAATCATTTCCTGGGCAAGGGCGACTTTGACATCGCGCGGGTTCATGCCCTCTTCGGTGGCCTTTTTCAAAGCAGCAATTTCATCTAAAGTCTTGGCTGAGAGAAGCTCATAGTAGCTCCACATCAAGTCATCTGAAATCGACATCATCTTGCCAAACATACTGTCTGGTTCTTCGGTGATACCGATATAGTTGTTCTTGGATTTCGACATCTTCTCAACGCCGTCCAGACCCACTAAGAGCGGCATGGTTAGAATGCATTGCTGCTCTTGACCGTATTCTTTCTGCAGTTCACGACCGACTAAGAGATTAAATTTCTGGTCAGTACCGCCAAGCTCCACGTCAGACTTCAGAATCACCGAGTCATAGCCTTGCATTAATGGGTACAAGAACTCATGCACTGAAATCGGAATACCGCCCTTAAAGCGCTTGGTAAAGTCATCACGCTCCATGATTCGCGCCACGGTATAGCGTGAGGCTAACTGAATAATTCCGCGCGCACCTAACTCATCGCACCACTCCGAGTTATAACGAATCTCGGTACGATCCGGGTTGAGGATTTTCGTCGCTTGTTGATAATAAGTCTGGGCATTCACTTCGATCTGCTCACGGGTCAATGGTGGACGCGTGGCATTGCGACCGCTTGGGTCACCAATCATCGAGGTGAAATCACCAATTAAGAAAATTACATGATGGCCCATATCTTGCAATTGGCGCATCTTATTCAAGACAACGGTGTGGCCAAAGTGAATATCTGGCGCTGTCGGGTCCATACCAAGCTTAATGCGCAGTGGCACACCCGTGTCACGGCTCTTCTGTAATTTCGCCGCCATCTCTGACTCTACGAGGAGCTCATCGGCACCACGCAAAATCGTGCGTAAATCCTCTTGTACTTCAGGACTAATTTTATGTTCAGTCATTTAATTAACTCTATACTTTAATCAACTTGTCAAAAGGCACTGCGCGAGAACGAAAGGCGGCGCTTAAGTCATCACCGCTTATCACACGCGCTACAAGGTATTGCTCTGCTAAAAGGCATTGCCCTTATTTAGAAGCATTGCTCTGCTAAAAGAGGCATTGCCTTTGCTAAGAAGCATGAGGCCTACTTAAGCGGCTCTGCTCATTAACAACAAGAGCGCCAAACAGGAAAATCTTCCGATAAACACCGAGTGCTTTCAACTTTATGGCAATTTGTATTGTGTATGCGCTGCTTTGCTCTACAATACAATGATTACGTGATTATACCTTTATTGGACGCTTAAGCTATGGATACCACCACAAAACCCGAGTATTTTATTGGACTCATGTCGGGCACCAGTACCGATGGTGTGGATGGGGTTATCGCCAAGTTCACAGCGAGTGAACGCGTGAAAATCATCGCGCAACAGAGTCTGGGCATGCCAATGGCCTTAAGGGAGACTTTTTTAGCGCTCAACCAGGCTGGTGAGAATGAATTAGAGCGTAGTTACTTGGCCGCCAATGATTTAGCTCGTCTTTATGCGCAGTGTTGTCATGCTTTGCTGACACAAGCAAAATTGAAAGCCGAGGATATTGTGGCGATTGGTGCGCATGGGCAGACGGTACGTCATCGCCCTGATCTGGGTTTTACCGTGCAGCTGAATGCGCCTGCCCTGCTCGCGGAACTCACCGGCATCAATGTGGTGGCTGACTTTCGTAGTCGCGATGTGGCCGCCGCAGGCCAAGGTGCGCCTTTTGCCCCGCTCTTACACCAAGCCTTATTTAGCAGTCCTGAAAAGCATCGCGTGGTCCTCAATCTTGGGGGCATCGCCAATATTACGATCCTCAAACCCGGTGAGGCGGTGCGCGGCTTCGATACGGGGCCGGCGAATGTGTTTATGGATATGTGGGCTGAGCAGCACTTGAGCTTACGTTACGATCCGCAAGGCGCTTGGGGTGCAAGCGGTGAGGTGCAGGAGCGCTTGCTGAATTATTGGCTAAATAGTGAGCCGTATTTTAAGGCGCCACCACCGAAATCGACTGGTCGTGACTTATTTAATGCACAATGGTTAGCGCAGCGCCTAGTCGGTTTTAATGATATTAGTCCAGTGGATATCATGGCGACTTTGCGTGCTTTGACCACGCATAGTGTGGCGCAGGCCATTCAAGAACATGCGGGCAAGATTGATGAATTATTTGTCTGTGGTGGGGGCAGTCGCAATACGGCTATGCTAAAAGAATTGCAGAGCCTGCTGGCCTGCTCGGTGGAAGCGATTGAAGCCTATGATATTGATAGTCAATCGGTAGAAAGCCTGGCCTTCGCCTGGTTAGCGCATGCATTTATGCAGGGGCAACGATTGGATTTCCCCGCACTCACTGGTTCACGTCACGCAACAATTGCAGGCTGCTTGTATCCGAAATAAGCGATTACAGAAGAAGGCAGCTTAATAACATGCTGAAGGTCAATTGTGTGACCAATCATCTGGATTAAGTCAATGCTCAGAAGATTGCAATAAAGCTTTAGATGAGGTCAATTGTGTGATCAACCATCTGGATTAAGTCAATGCTCAGAAGATTGCAATAAAGCTTTAGATGAGGTCAATTGTGTGATCAACCATCTGGATTAAGTCAAGGATATAAGGCGCAAAATACACAGAGAAACTCTGTATACTTACGCCTCATCGCTAACACGTGAGTTTGAATGGGCGCTCTACTCAACAAGGCGTGTTCGGCAAGGAACGCCAAGCACTCCAATAGGCTTTCAGCAAGGAGCGCCCAACTCTTAGATTAAACGCTGAATGAAGATCCACAACCGCAAGTGGTATTCGCATTCGGGTTACGAATCACAAACTGTGAACCCTCGATATCTTCTTTATAGTCAATCTCAGCACCGACTAAGTATTGGAAGCTCATTGGATCGACCAGAAGTTGCACACCATTCTTATCAATCGTGGTGTCATCTTCGTTAATAGTTTCGTCGAAAGTAAAACCATACTGGAAACCTGAACAGCCACCACCCTGAACGAAAACACGTAGCTTCAAATCTGGGTTGCCTTCGTCAATCAATAAGTCTTTCACTTTCGTTGCTGCAGCATCAGTGAACACCAATAGTGGTGGGGGCGCTTGTAAGTCAACTGACTCAATTACGTTGCTCATTTATAACTCCTGGTGAGATACAGTCACCGATAATAAAGAAGTAGCAGACTTCTTATAAAAACTTAAATTCTGTCGTGAAGCCGCGTGCACATTGTGAAACCTAAAATACCTAAGTGCCTCGCTACTATCTGAAGCGATTTCAAGACAATATCTTAAACAATCTCTAGACAAGGCCTTAAGCAAGCTCAAAAAAATCGTTATTGATTTCAAGATAATATCTTAAGCGCTCTCAAGCAATACTTAAGGGGTCTCAATAACAGCACTATGCGTCAATATGCCTATCATAGCAAAGCATGCTTCTTGGGATATTTATTCTAACATAGCCGAATCCTAAATTAGAGAATAACGGCCTTAGTAATGCGGACATTATTCCCTTCTAAGACACGCAAGGTCACCTCGAACGGCTCAAACCCTTCTGGCAAGACCAATAATCCTTGGCTGCGTTGCAAGCGCAAAAACTCTAAATCCAAGATGGGGTTGGCTCGCATGTTTTTCAAGTTATTGCCCTTCATGCCAGCGGCTGGCGGCTCGGCTATGCGGTTATCTGGCGTTAATTGCTCAGGCAAAAGGTCAATAGAGACCTCCTTACCATCGGCAATCCCCTTGGCTTGGAACTGCAAACGCCCCTTGAAAGGTTTCTCTTCGCTTGAGTTGCGCGAGAGGAGCACTTTAAATTGAACTCGGCGCCCTTCACGGTTAATTTCCAAGCCTCGTAAACTAATCGAACCTGAGGGACCTGCAGGCAACATCTCTTCATAGAAGAGCAGTTCCTCATTACGCTCACTCAACTCTTCTTGTAAGCGCGCGGTCTGCTCGGTAAAGCGCGTAATCGTCGCTTGATCGAGCATAGACTTAGCCTGCATCTGATCAAGCTGATTCTTTAAGGCTTGGTTGGTAATCTGCTCTTGTAGGAGCGTAGATTGAACTTGGGCCTGATGCTCACGCTTGAGCTGCTCGATATCACGCTGCCACTGGTTAAACTCATAGTAATACATCCCAGCGGCACCGATGGACACCCCTAATACTAATAAAAAAGAACGTGCAATCATATATAAATGTGGTGGCGACTAAAGCAAGACTAAGGCAAAATGGCGACGTGTTGCAGGCCTGTCACTTCAGGCAAGCCAAACATCACGTTCATATTCTGTACCGCTTGACCAGCGGCACCCTTAACCAGGTTGTCTTGAACCACCACAATCACTAAGGTGTCGCCATTGCCTGGACGATGCAGCGCAATACGCAGCTGATTTGAAGCGCGTACTGTACGTGTTTCAGGCAAACTACCTGCAGGCATGACATCAACGAAAGTTTCGTTCGCATAACGCTGCTCATAAAGCGCTTGGAAATCCATATTCAGGGCCTCAGACTTAATTTTCACATACAAGGTAGACAACATACCACGAATCATGGGCACCAGATGCGGCACGAAAGTCAGGTTCACGGGCTCTTGGGCAATATGATTGAGTTGTTCAACAATTTCAGGGTGGTGACGGTGACCAGATACGCCATAGGCTTTAAAGTTATCCGATGCCTCAGAGAATAAGCTTGGTACTTCAGCTTTGCGACCAGCACCCGATACACCTGACTTACAGTCGGCCACGATATGGCTTAGATCGACTAAACCCTTCTCTAAAAGCGGTGCCAAACCTAAAATCACCGTGGTTGGGTAGCAACCAGGATTACCAATCACTTGGCTCTTGGCGACCTTATCACGATTGAGTTCCACTAAGCCGTAAGTGCTTTGTGCCAAGATATCAGGGCAGCTATGCGGCATCTTGTACCACCTCTCGAAAACCCCAGTGTCTTGCAGACGGAAGTCAGCGGCAAGGTCAATCACCTTCACACCTGCGGCTAATAATTCTTGCGCTTGCGCCATGGCAACACCGTGCGGCGTCGCAAAGAACACCACATCACACTCATTCAAGGCCGCTTTTTCAGGACTTGAGAAAGCGATATCCACATGGCCACGCAAGTTCGGATACATCTCCGCCACAGGCATGCCATCCTCTTTACGTGAGGTGATCGCATGTAATTTCACGCGCGGATGAGTAGATAGGAGACGCAATAATTCGACACCCGTATACCCTGTGCCGCCGACAATACCGACTTTAATATGATTAGACATTGTGCTAAAAACCTTTATTCAAAAATTGCGCTTAGGCTTGGCCTACTCAAAATAGGTATGTAACTCTGCTTTACGCTCCCAATTTCTGACGAGCGTCAGAACACACCTATTATCGTCATGACTATAATCCTAGCATTATTGCATAAGTTCACAGCGAAAACCTAGTGCTGCAATCGTCTGTGATGGAAAAGTCACGGTATTTTTTATGGCTTTTTTATTCTGGAGCTGCGCAGCGTAAGCTGAGAATAATCTTAGGCGTTGCTGATAGCTGTGCCTGTGTGCCCAGCTTGGCAAGATACATCCCCGACCGCTTAATCGTTAAATTTGTTTGCGCTAAGGGTTACTAACTGTTACTTAAAATCTACCCAACTATCTGCAATAATAGTCAAAT
>JAUNUI010000035.1 GCA_030538255.1 Pelistega sp.
AACATCGCTAACCACCGTAGGAATCTCCTGCATTCATGCAGGGGAGGACGTCAAAGTGTTCGGTTTACTCAGCGCTTTGAAAAACAGTTTTCGAAATTAGATAAACAAGCACAGAAATTAATTTTTGCCTGGCTCAATAAGCACGTGCATGGTTCATTGAATCCGAGGATTTATGGGAAAAGCTTGACAGGTAATCGTTCGGGGCAATGGCGTTATCGCATCGGTGATTATCGTGTACTATGCCAAATTCAAGATGATAAAATGATTGTTTTATCATTAGAGGTCGGGCATAGCAAAAATATTTATACGTAAATAGTTTCTGCCTGAACTTTCTAGACCCCAACCCCACGGTCAATATCGTCTAATATCACACGCTTGAGCCTTGTGCTATTTTAATTCGAATTTGAAGTTTGTGTCTAAAATATAATGGTGGCATTGGTTTTTATCAATGCCAGAGATTTCCAACCTCTTAGATGCCTTATTTTAGGCATTGCCGCCTTGCAACTCTACTTTAGGTGGCTCGAAATACTTTAATCGCAAAGCATTGCCCAAAACAAATACCGAGGATAAGGCCATCGCACCAGCGGCAAAAATGGGTGACAAAAGAACCTCAAAGCTTGGATACAGCGCTCCTGCCGCTATTGGAATAAGGGCGATATTATAGACAAAGGCCCAGAACAGATTCTGACGAATATTGCGCATAGTGGCTTTGCTTAAGGCGATGGCATTGGAGACGCCTTGTAAATTACCGGACATCAACACCACATCGGCCGCTTCAATGGCGACATCGGTGCCTGTGCCAATAGCTAAACCGACGTCAGCCTGAGCAAGGGCGGGTGCATCATTAATGCCATCACCGACAAAGGCTACACGACCGTATTGCGCTTGCAGTTGTTTAAGGGTGTCGACTTTGCCGCCAGGTAGAACTTCGGCCTCCACTTGGTCAATCTGTAAGCGCTTAGCAATGGCTTGAGCGGTATGGCGGTTGTCGCCCGTAATCATGGCGACTTTTAGGCCAAGCTGATGCAGGGTCGCAATCGCGGCATAGCTTGACTCTTTAATCGGATCGGCAACGGCAATAATCGCGGCTAAGCGTCCGTCAATCGCAGCATACATAGGGGTCTTGCCTTCTTCACCTAAGCGTTGCGCTTCCTGAGAGAAGGTATCCACATCTAAGCCTAGTTGCTGCATCAAGCGATCCGCGCCTATGTGCACAAGCTGTCCGTCTACCTGAGCTTTAATGCCAAGACCTGTGAGGGATTCGAAATTCTCCACGGGGGCGAGCGCTATGCCTTGTTCTTGCGCAGCTTGCACAATAGCGACGGCAATCGGATGTTCTGACTTGGCTTCCACTGAGGCGACTAGACGCAGCACGGCTTTAGTGATGGCATCGCGGTCAAGTTCTGCGTTCTTTTCGGCGCTGCTACTTGGCTTGAGTTCCATAACGACCCCTTCTTGCACATGAAAGTCAGTCAAGCTTGGCTTGCCTTCGGTGAGGGTGCCGGTCTTATCGACGGCAACAACTTGCACCTCTTGTAAAAGTTGCAGCGCTTCGCCTTTTCGAAAGAGTACACCCATCTCGGCGCCTCGTCCCGTGCCCACCATAATTGAGGTGGGGGTGGCGAGTCCCATAGCGCATGGGCAGGCGATAATCAGGACGGCGACGGCATTCACCAGGCCGAATGTTAGAGCGGGTTCGGGGCCAAAAGCGAACCAGATAATAAATGTCAGCGCCGCTATGGACATAACCGCGGGTACGAACCACATGGTAACTTTATCGACCAAGGCTTGAATGGCGAGTTTAGAGCCTTGAGCTTGTTCGACCATGCGGATAATTTGCGAGAGCACGGAAGTCTCACCAATAGCATTCGCGCGGATGGTTAAGATACCCTTCTGGTTGACCGTACCTCCGACGACCTTATCCCCAGTGCCTTTTTCCGCAGGAATCGGCTCTCCTGTAATCATGGATTCGTCAACATAACTTAAACCTTGAAGTACTTCGCCATCAACAGGGATACGTTCACCAGGGCGAATCTCAACGGAGTCGCCTAATTTGACCTGGGCTAGTGGGACTTCAACGACGGTATTATCACGATGAATGCGGGCGGTTTTGGCCTGCATGCCGACTAAGTGCTGTATGGCTTGAGAGGTACGACCTTTTGCTTTAGCCTCAAAGTATCGACCGAGCAAGATAAGCGAGACAATCACCGCCGCCGCTTCATAATAGACGTGAATCGTGCCTTCAGGTAGCAGTTGGGGAGCAAATGTGGCCACGACAGAAAAGCCATAGGCGGCTAAGGTGCCGACCGCGACGAGGGAGTTCATATCAGGCGCGAAGCGGAATAGGGCAGGGATGCCTTTTTCATAAAAGCGACGACCCGGGAAAATCAGCACCAAGGTGGTTAAGATGAACTGGATAATCCAGCTCGGATATTGTCCAATTGTGTGTAGCACCCAATGATGGAAGGCGGGAATCATATGCGATCCCATCTCGAGAATAAAGACGGGCAGGGCGAGGATCAGGGAGATGATGAGGTCTCGTTTAAGAAGTTGTTCTTCTTGGGCTTTCTTGTCTTGGTGGGCACTCAGGGCATTGTTATCGTCGTGCGCAATCAGTTTGGCTTCATAGCCTGCCTTCTTGATAGCCTGAATCAGTGTCTCAGTGGGCGTGCTTTCATTGGCTTGTACCCAAGCGCTCTCGGTCGTTAAGTTCACATTCGCCACTTGCACGCCAGGGACTTTTTTCAAAGCGCGCTCAACCCGAGCTACGCAAGAGGCACACGTCATGCCATCAATCGAGAGTTCAATGGGCTCGCGAGGCGTCACTTCGTAGCCAGCTTTCTTAATAATCTCACTCAGCGATTGCACATCAATCGGCTGGGCTGAAGTGATAGTGGCTTTCTCCGTCGCAAGATTGACAGCTGCGCTATCAATACCAGGTGCTTTAAGGAGCGCGCGCTCCACACGACGTACGCACGAAGCGCAGGTCATACCTTGAATAGAGAGGGTTTCTTGGTGCAAAGGGGCTGGCGTGCCAGCTTGAGCACTATCTTGAGAGCTAGCTTGTGCACTGATTTTCGTGCTGCTTGGTGTGCGGGCTTGCGAGTTGGTCTCTGTATTCGCAGGAGGGCTAGCTTGTGTGTTGGTTTGCGTGCTGCTCGGTGTATTCTTCGATTCCATACGTATCACTTTAGCGTGAATGTTAACTATAGAAGTAGCTTAAAGCTTAACACGATGGGAAGGTCAAGGGGGGAGAGAGCGAAAAAGCAGATGTTCTAAAATAATTCGCTGTGTGTAGTTAAGCGATAGAGGTATACAATTTTATCAACTACTCTATAAATCAAAACCAAGTCGGGTTTTACATGACAGTGGAAAAATGAATCTGGGGAAATTTCCAATTGTCGTTGACACTAGAGTGAGCTTTACATCGCAGTCCCTATAACCCTTATTTAACAGCCTTAATCAGGGCTTCCACACTTTCGTAGCGCGTTGAGCGTCCTTGCTCAAAATCGTCAATCGCTTGCATAAGTAGTCGTTTGCCATTTTTACTTAATGTACCTTGTTGACGTTCCTTAGGTGCGATCGGGGGCATTATAGGTGAAGCTTTCTTAAGTGTTTTCATAATGTTTTCCTGTTTTTTATCAGATAAACGCCTAGGATTAACACACTTGGTATGTGGATAAAAAACAAATAGGTAAATGCCCAGTTATCAAGAGCAGTAGAGGGGTAACGCTCTTTAAGCCAGAACGTAAGCCCTAAAATGATAAGCATTGTCCAAAGCAAACTTACCAGTACCCTACCTTTCTTACGGAGGGGGCGAGGTTTCTTCTCTAGGGTACGATTAAGGCGTTCAATGAAGTTTCTTGTTGCTGGGCGGCTAGCAAAATAAACTATGATTTTATAAACGATTATGACGCTGATAATGGCAGCGAGAATAATAAGGCTAATTGTTAGTATCAGCCCCCATGGCAATGAACTTATGACAAAGGTAAAGGCCGCCAAAAAAGCCATCATGGCAAAGAAACTGATATATAAAATACCTCCGAGTACTAGGCCACTGATGATTGCTTCAATCATTGCTTTACCTCCCATGCTTAAGTAAGTCAAGATTGCTTATTATCGGCATCCATGAATTATTATAGTAATCTATTTTAGCGATTGATGACTTAATTTGAGCCCTTTTATTCTTACCTTTTCTTCTTGCTTAGGCAAGCCCATTAAGTCAACATATGTATTATCTTGCCATTTAAGATAGTCTTGTGTCTGGAGTGATCGTAGCTAAGGAGATTGTGGAATGATTGGAATAAGAAGGAGGGGCTGAGCAAGGAGGGGGAAATTGAAAGAGCGGATCAAAATACAAAAATCCAAAAAAAAACCAACGCGCTTATGCGTTGGTTAATTTCATATCTTGATAGCACTGCTTAATCTGAGCTTCCTGACCACCATGTATTAAATGGTGGCCTGGGGCGGAATCGAACCGCCGACACAAGGATTTTCAATCCTCTGCTCTACCGACTGAGCTACCTGGCCATCAAAGAAAATAATTATAGACTAGTTTTTTGGCTTTTGATAGTTCGATTGTTGTTTTTTAGCTAAAAATTCGTAAATATGTCGTTTTTCGTGCGTTTTTACGGTGCTAAGGGGGATTGTAAGGCGCTAGCAAGGCTAGACAGGCGCTTTTTCTTCATCAAATCATTGCAAACCTATGTAAAACTTCTTAGTTTTTATCTATTAAGCGCAAAAGTTGATTTAAAACAAACACTAAGACGTCGTTTTTTATGTGATACAGGGTTATAATAGATCCATTCTCAGGAGTATTCGTAGAAAGATGGTCATGGATGTATTAACTTTCGGTCTAAATCACCACTCAGCACCTGTTTCGGTACGTGAGCGAGTGGCTATGTCTGGCGAATTGGTTCGTCCAGCGCTGGATGGTCTGCGTTCGGCTTTTGGTTCTTCGGTGAAGGAAGCCACCATTCTCTCTACCTGTAATCGCACGGAAATCTATATGGCGGCTTCGCCTGAGGTGTCCGAGCATATTCCGAATTGGCTAGCGGATTTCAACTCGCTTGATAAGGCCTTAATTAAGCCGCATCTGTATCAATACAACCAAGGTGAGGCGGTTCGTCATGCTTTTCGCGTGGCCTCAGGTCTCGATTCCATGGTACTCGGTGAGGCGCAGATTCTGGGCCAGATGAAGACCGCAGTCCGTGAAGCGAATGAAGCGGGTGCACTTGGCACGATGCTTAATCAACTCTTCCAGAAAACCTTCTCAGTCGCCAAGGAAGTGCGCACCCAGACAGCGATTGGTGCGCAATCCGTTTCTCTGGCCGCTGCCGCTGTGCGTCTAGCTGAGCGTGTATTCGGTGATCTCAATGAAACTCGCGTGCTCTTCGTGGGCGCGGGTGAGATGATTGAGCTCTGTGCTACACACTTTGCAGCGAAGAGTCCGAAATCCATTATGGTGGCGAACCGTACGCTAGAGCGTGGTGAGGCCTTGGCGTCTCGCTTTGATGCGCAGACCATGAAGCTCATTGATTTGCCCCAACATCTCCATGAATACGATATTGTCGTATCCTGTACGGCCTCGGCCCTGCCTATCTTAGGTTTGGGTATGATCCAGAAGGCGTCTAAACTACGTCGCTTTAAGCCAATGGTGATGGTGGATTTAGCGGTGCCACGTGATATTGAGCCTGAAGTCGCCAAATTAGATGATGTCTATATCTATACCGTTGATGATTTAGGTCGCGTGGTGCAGATGGGTAATGATTCGCGTCAAGCGGCCGTGGTGCAAGCTGAGGCGATTATTGATAGCCGCGTGCAGAGTTTTATGCACTGGATGCAGACACGTACCGTTGTGCCGGTCATTCAAGGTTTGAATGCGGGTGCCGATGTGGTGCGTCAGCATGAGCTTGAGCGTGCACGTAAGATGCTGGCTAAGGGTATGGATCCTGAAGAGGTGCTTGAGCGCCTATCGCGTAGTTTAACGCAGAAATATCTGCATGCGCCGATGCAAGTATTGAATCGCAGCCCTGAGGAAGATCGTGGGCAACTCGTTGGTATGTTGCCGAAATTATTCCCTTTCCAAGATACTGAGCTGCTGCAAGAAAATAAGCATTAGCCATTCTGTCTTCTTAAGTCAGTCATTGTGCCCATAGCGCGCTAGGCTGACTTCTTGTCTTCTCCGCTGAATCGAGTGCGTATCTGTCGCATGATGCATTTAGCCAAATAGGTGCTTAACACCTCAGTCCTTTTCAGAAAATTAATGAGTGCATATTGCGCTGAACGTTTTCCAAAAATTTAATAAGTGCGTATAGCACTGGACTTTTTCAAGAATTAACACGTGCACATAGCACCGAATGAACTTTTTCAAAAAACTTAAAATTAGAGTATTTAATTATGAAGCAATCAATGCGCTTTCGTTTAGAGCAACTGACTCAGCGACTTCTTGAGGTAGATGCGATTTTATCTGAGCCTGAGACGGTGCAAGATATGGACCGCTTTCGTAAATTATCGCGTGAACGCAGTGAAATTGAGCCTGTTGTGATGTTGTTTAAAGACTTCACCGATACTGAAGGTGATCTCGAGACGGCCATTGAGATGATGGCTGACCCCGAGATGAAAGAGATGGGTGAGGAAGAGATGAAGGCTGCTAAGGCACGCCTGGAAGAACTCGAAGAGAAGTTGCAAGTTGAACTATTGCCTAAGGATCCCGATGATGGTCGTAGTGTGTTCCTGGAGATTCGTGCCGGTACAGGTGGTGATGAGAGTGCGATTTTTACCGGTGATTTATTCCGCATGTATAGCCGCTATGCCGAGCAGAATGGTTGGCGTGTCGAGGTGATGAGTGAGAACCCTTCCGAACTCGGTGGTTACCGTGAGGTGATTGCGCGGATTGATGGTGATGGTGTGTATGGTCGCTTGAAATATGAATCAGGTGCGCATCGTGTACAACGGGTGCCTGAGACTGAGTCGCAAGGTCGTGTGCATACCTCGGCGTGTACCGTGGCTGTGTTGCCTGAGGCGGATGAGTTTGCTGAGGTTGAGCTCAACCCTGCCGACTTGCGGATTGATACCTATCGTGCCAGTGGTGCGGGTGGTCAGCACGTGAACAAGACCGACTCTGCTGTGCGGATTACGCATATCCCAACGGGTATCGTCGCCGAGTGTCAGGATGACCGTTCACAACACAAGAATAAGGCACGTGCGATGAGCGTATTAGCGGCGCGTATCAATGATATTCAACGTCAAGAACAGCAGGCGAAAGAAGCGGCTAACCGTAAGAGTCTTGTCGGTACAGGCGACCGTTCTGAGCGTATCCGCACCTATAACTACCCACAAGGTCGTGTGACTGATCATCGCATTAATTTAACCTTGTACAAATTATCACAGATGATGGACGGCTCTTTAGATGAGTTAACCGGTGCCTTGATTGCGGAGCGTCAAGCCGAGTTGTTGGCGCAGTTGGGTGATGATTAATTAATGGTAAAAAGCCGCTGTGCCATAGGTGGCGGCGGTTTTTTTATTCGGACGCTGTGCAAGACGAAGTAATGGTCTTTTATGGTAAATGTTGCTTCGATCTATTGTGTAGCGTTTTTTATCAGGTGACAGTGTAAATAAAGGCTGTTGCTTCAAGTTAAATAAGTGCTGCTAAATGATAGTAGCGGCGTGTCATCGCAACACGGTTGTGAATTATAAAAACAGTGCTCATTGAATTCAGTAGTGCCATAAGATGAAGGAATCAAGTGTGCTCACACTCGCACAATATTTTAAGCAAAGTGGTTTGCCCTTAAGTGAGGCACGTATGCTAGTGGCTGAACTCTTGCAAGTATCACGTGCCTGGATGATTACCCATGATGATTATGTCTTAAGTCAAGAACAGTTAGGCCAGTTACAGTCTTTGACGCAGCGTCGTATTGATGGCGAGCCCATGGCCTATATTCTTGGTGAGCGAGAGTTTATGGGTTTATCATTCGCCACGAGCCCTGCGGTACTGATTCCACGCCCTGATACGGAACTCTTAGTTGAGACTGCCTTGGCGTATTTGGCTAAGCAAGAGTTGGTCCGTAGCGTGGCGCAAACAGATATTCTGCATGAAGAACATGTTCTTGATAAGACAGGGACGTGTAAACAGGGTGATGCGCATGTTCAGCTAAGACAGGATGAGGGCTTTGGTGCTGCTACGCAATCGAATAGCGCCCCATTAGATATTTCTTTACGTGTCTTAGATATGGGCACAGGTAGCGGCGCTATTGCTATATCTATCGCTCATTATCACCCAAGTGCTCAGGTGCTGGCGAGTGACTTTAGTTCTGAAGCTCTCGCACTCGCACAGCGTAATGCGCACACCTTACAACTAAAGAACGTCGATTTTGTTTTAAGTGATTGGTTTAAAGCCATTCCTGCACAAGCATTCGATTTGATCGTCACCAACCCCCCCTATATTCATAAGGATGATGAACATCTACAACAGGGGGATTTACGCTATGAGCCGCAGCAAGCCTTAACCGATTTTGCCGATGGCTTAAGTGCAATTCGACAAATTATTGCGGGTGCTCCTGCTTATCTGAAACTCGGCGCGCCGTTGTGGATTGAACATGGTTGGGACCAGGCGGAGGCTGTACGAGAGTTATTAGTAAATGGGGGCTTTGTGCAAGTGGAAAGTCGCCAAGACTTAGCCGGTATCGAACGGATTAGTGGTGGCTTTTTTCCTGCGAGCTCATCAACGGATTAGTGGTGGCTTTGCCTCTTAAGGCCGAATCGGTGGCAAATCACTGGCTAGAATTTCAAGGCCCTTACGCAGTGCTTCATCATATCGTTCTCTTTCTGCCTTAATGGTTTCAGGTGTCCACTGATAAAAACCTTCACCCGTTTTCATGCCAATCGTGCCGTTCTTAGGCTTGTCGGTGAGAATAGGTAGGGGTGATGTGTCATTAGCCAATGATGGGTATATGGTTGTCGCAGCCGCCACGTGTACTTCTAATCCAGCATGGTCTTTCTGCAAGATAGGGCCTGCGGCAATATAACGGAAGCCAAAGCCAAAGCGTACGGCATTATCAATATCTTCGTGTGTGACGATACCTGCTTGGATTAATGCATAGGCCTCACGACCTAATGCGTGCTGCAAGCGATTGCCAATAAAGCCTGCGATGTCTTTGCGCACAAGAATGGGTACTGAGCCACAGCGTCGCATAAACTTGCATAAGATCTCGCCAAGTTCAGGTTCAGTATTCTCACCTAAAATTACTTCAGCGAGCGGCACGATATGGGCGGGCATAAAGAAGTGCAAGCCTATCATACGTTCCTGTGTCTCTAAGCCTTCAGCGATTTGACTGATAGGGAAGCTAGAGCTATTGCTAGAAAGGAGGACGTGTGCTGGTGCTAAGCTGGCAAGTGTCTTAAATAAGTCTTGTTTTATGCTTAATTTTTCTGGGATGCATTCAACCATTAAGTTAATGCTTGACCAGTCAATCTCATGAATATCAGCAACGATGACTAGTTTTTCAATATTCTCTGCTTTCTCAATGTTCTCTAGGTTTTGTTGAATCTTCTGGCGAATTGTTTCGTGAAGTGAGGTATTTGATTCGACGACGTATACTTGACTGCTCGCCCTTAAGAATACGACGGCAACATCGGAGCCCATGGTGCCGCCACCGACGATAACGACATGGGCTTGAGAGGGTGTGTCTAAAGTAATTTTGTTGCTCATAGCTTGGCCTTTTTTGAGAAGTGTTAAGCGAAGTCACTATGCGTGTTGTTCATGTATTATAGGACGATAATAGCGCTAATATTTCAAGAAAACTTAAAATGATTGACTAAGAATTGTGGGTTTTCTTTCATCATGGCAAAAACAGGGTAAAATACTCGGTTATTAGGCATAGTCACTAGCATAGTTGGCTATACGTGTTGTTGATTCAAAAAGGTTGAAGAACATGAGTGAAGTTCAGAATTTTATTAAAGAAACCGTTACCGAGCATCCCGTTGTCTTATTTATGAAGGGTACGGCTCAGTTTCCTCAATGCGGTTTCTCAGGCCGTTCAATCCAGATTTTGCGTGAATTAGGCGTGAAGAAATTGGTGACAGTTAACGTGCTTGAAGATCAAGAAGTGCGTGAGGGCATTAAAACTTTCTCTAACTGGCCAACCATTCCTCAGCTCTATGTGAAGGGCGAGTTCATCGGTGGTTCTGACATCATGAATGAGATGGCAGCTAATGGCGAGTTGAAAGAAGTGCTGCAAGAAGCTGGCGCTTTCGACGAATAAAGACGTAATTGATGAGTAAAAAGCGACTGGTAATTGGTATCACCGGAGCAACGGGCTCGGTGTATGCCATCCGCTTATTGCAACAGCTGCAATCTGTGCCTGATGTGGAGTCACATCTTATTGTGTCTCCCTCAGGCCTGTTAAATATTAAGTATGAGCTTGATATGGACCGTCGGCAGGTGAATGCGCTGGCCGATCACGTACATGGTTTTCGTGATGTCGGCGCAACCTTGGCGAGTGGGGCGTTTGACACGCTGGGTATGCTGATTTTGCCATGCTCAATGCGCACATTAGCGGCAACGGCGCATGCTTTCTCGGATAATTTAATTACCCGCGCGGCGGATGTGCACCTGAAGGAGCGTCGCCGCTTAGTCTTAGCCGTACGCGAGACGCCTTTTAACCTAGCGCATCTTCGCAATATGACAGCGGTGACCGAGATGGGTGGTATTATTTTCCCGCCACTCCCTGCCTTTTATCACCATCCTAAGAACTTGGATGAGATGATTGATCACACGGTTGCCCGTCTGCTGGGCTTATTTGATATCAAGGTGCCGGGCCCTGAGTGGGAAGGCGTGTAGTGCATTTGACTTAATTTGAAGCCTTCGTTAAAGCCTCAATTAAACAAATTCCCTAGCTATTTGATGCTAATTAACAGCGTCCTGATTGCTAATCCAGATAAAAATTAAGAGCAACGATCGCTTGTTCTAGTTTGCGAAGGCCTTAATCTTGTTTTTTTAGTGTATCAGAATTATCTATCTTATAGCTGCCGTTGGGTTCGGGTACATAGAGTCTAACAAGCTCTTCAAGCTCAGGTCCGTGGTATAGATCAATGCACTTCATCAAATTATAATTAATATCATTATCGTGCTTTGAGTGGTAAGTTCTGCTTAGATATTGGTTTACTAGTGCGGGAATCTTAGTAGTGCTATTTTCTAGGTCATATTGTCCCCACACGTCAATTGCCCCTGCAGTATGACTCGCATCAAGACTTGCTTTGGCCTCATTCTTATAAGCAATAGAGATGCAATAAGCTAAAGCAGAGTCTTTGTAGTTTTGTGCGTAGGTGCGGTGTGCCGCCTCAGGTAGGGCAGGGGGGGAGCTGCTTTGAGCGTAACATAACGGAGCAGATAAGCCTAGGCAAAGTACCAACGTTGGTAATAAAGATTTGCGATAAAACTGTGTAGAGAAACCAAGGTGTGAATAAGTTGATAAAAAAGGCATTTATTTTAACTCCCAGAAAAGGGCTTGGTCAGTACGGTAATTTGTTTCAGGGCTTGCAAAATAACATGAATCATAACATTCGCTTCCGTTCCATAGCGTAGCATGTCCAGAAGCGCCAATCCACCCAGTGACACTGAAAAGTATAAGGCCTTTTTTGTTTTTCAGTTCAGTATTAGTAACAGGGTAATTGATGACTTTATCGGGTTTCCCCCAAACGCGTTGTAAATAGGTTATTAGGTCTTGCACGTAATAATAGTGCCATTGACCATTGGAGCCAGATACTGTTTTGGATGGAGAGAATGGAATTAAATGTCCACTTTGATTTAAAATATAACTCATCCTAACGGCGCAAGTATTAGTCCATTTTCCTTTGGGAGCAATATTCAAATCAACCTTACCGCCAATTATTTTTGCAACTTTGGCTCCTGAATCTATAGGTGAATATATACGAATTGCGGCGGCCCATGCTTTTGCAAAAGTTGGTCTAGACATTTCAGCTCCCTTTTTGAAACTATTAATACTTAAAGTAAGTTTATTTTAAAGCATAAATATGTCTTCTATATTACGATTGATGTTTTATCTTTGCATAAATTGAATATAGCTTTCTATTGAATGCACGTTAAATTGTTTACTATTAACCACGACATAGGTATTTCATAATTTAGTGCGTCACCTTATCGATCTCATGATAGATGAGCATTATTTCCGTTCTGCGGAAGGCGTGTTGTAACGCCGCCATTGGCTCGCTCCGCACGCAACTGCTGCAAGGAATTTAAGCCGTAGTGGGTGCAGACAATAATTGAAAAGACTGGCATCACTAAACCCATAAAAGGGATTAGGGTTAAGGCCGCACACACTAAACCAATGGTCCAGAAGCCTTTCTTATTGCGGCTCAGAATGTATTTGCGCTCTTCGGCGGTAGCATGCTCAACAATCGCATCCACTTGACACATATGGGAGAACGCATAGGCACCCCAAAATAAGCTCAATGCAATTGACATAAAGGGGATAAACCACAGGGGCAGGGTGATGAGCCAACCGATAATAAAGATGCTTGAGACTTTCACGGCATTGATAATACTCACGGTATTGGCATTCTCGCCACGGCGCTCTAAGTTCGGGAAGTAATTCTTGCTAATGTATTTCACCGCCAGTGGTGTGACCACAATGGCCGCCGCCGCTAAGCCAATCACGCCGCCAATCGCCGTCAAAGCGATTAAGGACAAGAGCCAAGCTATCCAACCGCTCATGGTCGAAAAGCCCCAGCCCCCTAGGCTTGCTTGGACTTTCTGGAACCAAGCCCATTCAGCGGCACTGCTGTAGAACCAAGTGTCTAAGGGGTCCCAGGCATACATTAATAAAACAATAATAGACAAAAGGCCAACGACAAAAGGGATCGCCACGGCAAATAACATGCGCGGCTGCAATTGGGTAATCAGGCCCTTGCGAAATGATTCGGCGGTGTCTAATGGGGTGGTTCTGGACATGAAGTGGCGGTATCCGAAAAAGAAAGAATAGTAAGCACTATATGAAGATTATCCCTATACAATCAAGTGAATTTTTGCAAAGAGCTAAGAAAATCATTACAAGGCTCTACAAGCGCCTATTTAACATATCATATTGTTGCAATATGTAAATATTCTGCGCAAACCCCAATGAAACCTCACTGTTTGGTTTATAAAGATGCTTAGGGAATTACTTTTCAACGAGTGCTGTTTGATAAGGCGCGGGTCTTGGTATCTGTGTGCTTAATCTCAACGGAGAACTTTATGTTTGAATTTGATGTGGTAGGTTTATCGCGTCTACAGTTTGCCACAACGGCGATGTTCCATTTTATCTTTGTGCCACTGACCTTGGGCTTGTCCTTTATGCTGGCGATAATGGAAACAATTTATGTGGTTTCTGGGCGTGATATTTGGCGTCGTATGACCTTATTCTGGGGTGCCCTTTTTGGTATTAATTTTGCCATTGGTGTGGGCACGGGTGTGGTGATGGAGTTCCAGTTCGGCATGAACTGGTCGTATTACAGTCACTATGTGGGCGATATCTTTGGTGCGCCATTGGCAATTGAAGGGCTAATGGCCTTCTTTTTGGAAGCCTCATTCATCGGTCTGTTCTTCTTCGGTTGGAATCGCATGTCCAAGAGAGCACACTTGGCGGTGACTTGGTTGGTAGCGATAGGGACTAACTTCTCTGCACTGTGGATCTTGATTGCGAATGGTTGGATGCAATATCCCGTTGGTGCGGTTTTTAATCCCGATACGATGCGCATGGAGATGACGAGCTTTCTGGAGGTGGTCTTAAATCCTGTGGCACAGGCGAAGTTCTTGCACACGGTGATTTCAGGCTATATCACGGGAGCGGTGTTCGTGATTGCGGTGAGTGCTTGGTATCTCTTACGTCAGCGTCATCAGGACTTAGCGAAGCGCTCGATTGCCGTGGCTTCGGCGTTTGGCGTGTTGGTCTCGATTGGGGCGATTACGCTAGGCGATGAGAGCGGTTATATCGCTGGCGAGCATCAAAAGATGAAGATTGCCGCGCTCGAGGCGATGTGGGATACGGAGCCTGCGCCTGCTTCATTTAATATTATCGCCATCCCGAATCAAGCGGAAATGAAGAATGATTTTGCCATCCATATTCCTTGGGTCATGGGCCTGATTGGGACGCGCTCTTTCGACCAAGTGATGCCTGGCATTATTGACTTAGTGGAGCGCAACAAGGTACGCATTGCGCATGGTATCGAGGTTTATGATGCCTTGAAAAAGGCCAAGGCGGACCCGAATGACACCGCGGCCAAGGACTACTTCATGGCGAATTGGCACGACTTAGGCTATGGTCTCTTGCTAAAGAAATATCGTGATGATATTCAGAATGCTACGCCTGAACAGATTCAGCAGGCGGCCATTGATACCGTGCCTGATGTTACGCCGCTATTCTATACCTTCCGCATTATGGTGGCGCTTGGATTCTACTTTGTGCTCTTTTTCTCCGTGGTGTTCTGGCTCAGTGTGAAGGGGCGATTGGAAAAAAGTCCGCGTGTGCTGAAGTTAGCCGTCTGGACTATATTTGCGCCCTGGATTGCCATCGAATGTGGTTGGTTCGTGGCAGAGTATGGTCGCCAACCTTGGGTGATTGACGGTATCTTGCCGACTGCTTATGCGGCCTCGCAATTGTCAGTCACGTCCTTAGTGATTAGCTTATCGATCTATGTCACCTTGTACACCATCTTATTTATTGTGGGGACGAAAGTGATGTTAAGTGCGATTAAGAAGGGCCCTGAACACTTCGTGCCAAAGCCAGCTCATGATGAGTTGAGTGTGCTGAGTTCTGAGATAGTGGTTCCGCGTGGGCCCCATACTCAAACACCACAAACACCGCAAACACCTCAGACGCGTTAAGGACGGAGACGACGATGGAAAATTCAATGATTTTATTAGATTATGAAACGTTGCGGGTCATCTGGTGGTTGCTGATGGGCGTGCTCTTGATTGGCTTTGCGGTGATGGATGGCTTTGACTTAGGCGTCGCAGCACTCTTGCCCGTGCTAGGACGTAAAGACACCGAGCGTCGGATTATGTTTAACTTGGTGGGTCCTGTATGGGAAGGTAATCAGGTTTGGTTGATTACCGCAGGGGGGGGCAATTTTTGCCGCTTGGCCAGCCTTATATGCCGCGTCTTTTTCAGGTTTTTATCTGGCCATGATGTTGTTATTGGTGGCGCTTATCTTACGTCCGGTCGGTTTTAAGTATCGCAGCAAATACGAAAATACGCCTTGGCGCAATACTTGGGATGGTGTGGTGACGTTTACGGGTGTCGTGGCGCCTGTGGTCTTCGGTGTGGCATTTGGCAATGTGATTTTGGGCGTGCCATTTGCAGTGGAGCTGGATACCTTGCGTCCCTTGTATCACGGCAGCTTCTGGGCTTTGTTTTCTCCCTTTGCCTTACTCTGTGGGGTCCTAAGTCTCTTGATGCTAGTGACGCATGGTGCAGCCATTCTGGCCTGGCGCGTGGTGAATCCTGTAGCTGAGCGGGCTCGTAAGCTTGGGGTGTTTAGTGCGCTCTTGGTGGCGATTGTGTTTGCGCTTGGTGGTGTCTGGGTGGCGAATTTGGATGGGCATGTGATTACCAGCGTGATGGACACCGCAGGTCCCTCGAACCCCTTGAATAAAGCAGTGGTGCTTGAGCAGGGCGCTTGGCTGGCAAATTTCGAGCGCTGGGGCTGGATGTGGGCAGCGCCTGTATTAGGTGTTGTTGCTGCCTTAGCGGTGAGTTTGTGCTTGCTGATGCGCCGTCCTGTGTTGGCCTTCTTCGCCTCGGCACTCAGCATTGCGGGAATTATTCTGACCGTGGGCTTTGCCTTATTTCCATTCATCTTGCCTTCCTCGGCCAATCCGAATATTGGTTTAACAGCCTGGGATGCTTCATCAAGCCATCTCACCTTATGGGTGATGTTGATTGCCACGGTTATATTCTTGCCGATTGTCTTGTCATATACTTCATATGTGTATTATATTATGCGCGGCAAGGTATCGGAAAAGTCACTGGGCGAAACGCCTAACTCTTACTAAATACGAAGGAGTCATGTATGTGGTATTTAACCTGGTTGTTAGGGACATCAATGGCTTGTGGCGTTGCCGTTGCTGTAGGACTCTGGTATGAATTGCATCAGCAAAAACTTGATGCTTCAAATACTGAGACCGCAGAGCTTGGTATAGTGAGTCTGGGCAGTGTTGAGATTCATCAGGCGAGCCAAGCTAAGCGCGAGCGAGAAGTGTAATGCTTGGTGTGTATGTTTTATGAAAAAGTGCAAGTAATGAATGGCCAGAACGGACTCTTTGCATGATAAGAGCGAGGTCGAATGACGAGGTTGATCTCTTGTTCGGTGTAATGCTAGTTGTGAGGACGAGCTTAGTCGTGAGAGCGAGGTTTCATGGCGAGCACTGAGCACGATCCAGCCGCTACCTTATTACGCTTGCCGCGTGAACAAACTCAGTGGTTATCGGGTTTAGCGCGGCAGGCTAAGGGTTTGTTGGCACTGGCGATTGCTGCCCCTGTATTGTCAGGCTTGTTGCTTTTGTTGCAGGCCTGGCTGCTTGCTGGTGTACTAGACAAAGCGATTGTTCAAGGGCTGAGTAAAGAGGCTTTGCTATTAGATATCGGGCTAATAGCGGGCTTGATTGCGTTGCGTGCTTTCTTAATCTGGCAGGGTGAGCGGGCAGGTACTAAAGCTTCCGAGAAAATCAAATATCTTGTACGTCAGGCATTGTATGCGCAGATGTTAGATGCCGGACCGCAATGGACGCGACAACAAGCTTCAGGTTCATTGGCGAGTGTCTTGGTAGAGCAGGTCGAAGCTTTCGATGGTTTTTTCGCGCATTATTTACCGGCGATGATTACGGGCGTGTTCTTGCCCGTCGTGTTTGCCCTGGTGGTGCTGCCGATTGATTGGGTAGCGGGTCTCTTGCTCTTGCTGACAGCGCCACTGATTCCTGTTTTTATGGCTTTAGTCGGTTGGGGTGCTGAAGCCGCAAGCCGACGTCATTTAGAAGCTTTCGCGCGCTTATCGGGTTTCTTTGCAGACCGAGTTCGTGGATTGTCTACGTTTAAATTATATGGGCAAGCCGAGATAGAGGCCCAAAGGGTCTATCAAGCCAGTGAGACCTTACGTGATAAAACCATGTCGGTATTGCGCATTGCGTTTCTGTCTTCCGCCACCTTGGAATTCTTTGCCGCGCTTGGTGTGGCAGGCACAGCTTTATATATCGGTTTGACCTATCTTGGTTTTGTGAATTTGCGGGGTGAGGATGTGCTAACGCTGCAAGCGGGGATGTTCTGTCTATTGATGGCCCCTGAAGTCTATAACCCCTTGCGGCAATTTGCTGTGCATTACCATGACCGAGCAGCAGCGCGTGCGGCAGTGGCGCAGATGAGTGAATTGTTTGGGGCTTTGCCTGTGGTTGAAGAGCGACCTGAATTGTTTGGGGGCTTGCCTGTGGTTGAGGAGCCGCCAAAGCAGAGTATGGATGGGCGGGGTGTGAGTCAGCCTGACGATCTTGTAAAGAGCGATGAGCTTGATTTACACGGTTTGTCGGTAAAGAGTTTGAATATTAAAGTTCCTGGCAGCGATAGAGCATTAGTACACGATTTATCATTTGAACTTAAAGCAGGTCAAGTGGTGGTGCTAATGGGTGAGAGTGGCAGTGGTAAGACCTCATTATTAGAAACCTTGGCAGGCTTACGTCCCATCGATGGGAGTTATGCTGATGGTAGTGTGTACTTGGCGGGTCGAGAGATTCAGGCCTGGGGCGAGTCAGATTTGCGTGAGTGCCTATTATTAATAGGGCAGCATCCTTATGTGCACACTGGTTCAATTGCGGATAATTTACGCATAGCCGCTCCTCTGGCAAGTGATGAGCAGCTCTATAAAGCCGCCAGCTTGGCCTGCATGGATGAGTTTTTAGCTGAGCTTCCTGATGGATTGGCAACCCGTGTAGGTACACGTGGCTATGGTTTATCGGGCGGGCAATTACAGCGTATCGCTCTGGCACGTCTGTACCTACGTGATCCAAAAGTAATTCTACTAGATGAACCGACCGCTAATTTAGACCCTGCCACACGAGATCGTGTGTTAGATGGCTTGTTGAGTTTTGTTCAAGATAGAAGAGATAGAGCAGATAGAGCAGGTGTAGTAGATAGAGCGGATAGAACAGATGCAGCAGATAGAGCAGTGCTTATCGTCAGCCATGATCCAATGGTAGCGCAACGCGCTGATATCGTCTGGGCTCTGCGTGAAGGCATCATTGTCCCTGTCGACAAGCAAGCTGTAATGCAGGCTGAGGTGAGAATGAGGGTTTCTGAGACTGAAGCCACTCATAATAAGCAAGCTGAAATCAGGACGTCGGAGCGAGCTAGTTTACGTGATGCTCCTCAAGGGCCGCATAAAGTAAGTAAGTCCTCAGAGGAGTCAGAGCGATGAAGTCAATTTGGCGCCTTTTATCCCCCTTATACCGTCAGCGTATCGGCGGCTTAGCCTTAGCCTTGTTCTTAGCCATTATTACCTTAGCGGCGGGTGTCAGTCTATTAGGCGTGTCGGGTTGGTTTTTGACAGGGGCGGCACTTGTTGCCTCATGGGAAACCTTTAATTTATTCGCACCCTCGGCTTTGGTGCGCGGTTTTTCCTTTATCCGAATTGTCAGCCGTTATGCCGAGCGCCTTGTTGGGCATGAGGCGACTTTGCGTTTGTTGGCCGACTTAAGGGCTGCGGTGTTTAAGCGCTTACTGCCATTAGATGCCGCGCAGTTAGCCAGATATCGTGATGGTGATTTGGTGGCGCGGCTCACAGGCGATGTAGATGCTTTAGATACAGTGTATTTATTCGCGATTGCGCCTGTCGTAACGGGCCTGGTGATAGGTGTTATTTTATCGTGCGTCATCGGGGCGTGGTTGCCTGCGGCTGGCTTAGTGCTGTTGCTCTGCCTTTTGCTCAGTACTTTACTCGTGCCATTCTATCTAGCGCGCCAAGCTCGGCAGCCGGGTGTGATGGTGCAAGAAGCCGTGGGTGAGATGCGTGATCATATTATGCAAACCGTGGTGGCTCATGCGGATTTACGTGCATTGGGTGTGCAAGAAAAAGCACGGCGTGAATTTGCGGAGCAATGTCTGCGTGTGGCTCTTGCGCGTCGCCGTCAGGTGTTATTGGCCGCGAATGGTAAGGCGGAGGTACAGATTTTATCCGGCGTGAGTGTCGTTGCCATCTTGTATTGGGGCAGTGAGTCTCTGGCACGAGGTGAAATCAATGGTCCGGTGTGGGCAGGTTTACTGCTTGCTAGCTTGGGGCTCTTTGAAGTGATGGGGCCGATTATGCGCGGTGCCTCTCGTTTGGGTAGTGCGGCGGCAGCGGCTGAGCGTATCGAGGCCTTAAGTCAGATGCAAGCCAGTATAGTAGACCCAACGTCTCCTGTAGAGTTACCCACGACTGGCGAGCTTGTCTTGAGTGAGGTGCGCTATGCCTATCCCAATGGGCGACATGAAGTGAATGAGGAAAAAGGCCGTGAGGTGCGCTATGCCTATCCCAATGGGCTGAATCAAGAGGAGCGGCACCTAGGTGAGTCACAGTTAGGCGCACTTCAAGCAGGGGCACATCGAGGGGTGACAATAAAAGAGACTGGGCTAAATCATGGTAGTCGTGAAGTTTTAAAAGGCATTAATTTAAGAGTTCGGGCGGGTGAGCGGATTGCTATAGTAGGTAGAAGCGGGGCTGGTAAGACGAGTTTACTTAATCTATTGATGCGCTTAGATGATCCCACGGCGGGTGCTATTTATTATGCGGGGGTGAATCTGCGCGATGCACGTCTGGCACAAGTTCATCAACGGATGGCTTTATTGGCACAAGATGCCCCTGTATTTCTAGGGACGATACGAAGTAATCTATTAATTGGCTCGGCGCAGGCCGATGAGACCATGCTTTGGCAAGCACTGGAAAATGCGCGATTAGCCGAGTTTGTGCGTAGTTTGCCTGAGGGTTTAGATACCTGGACGGGAGAAACAGGACGCACCTTATCTGCTGGCCAAGCCCGGCGCTTATGTCTAGCACGTGCTTTATTATCACCTGCCCAAGTTTTAGTATTAGATGAGCCGACCCGAGGCTTAGACCGAGAGACCGAACAGGAATTCTTGGAAGATTTGATGGCGGCCACGCAAGGGCGAACCGTAATAATGGTGAGTCATGCCGCCTTACCATCAGGAGCGGTTGAGCGAGTTTATAGATTGGAGGGTGGGCAATTAGTCTTGGAGGGGCGTAGTCGTGATGAAATAAGATAGCAGCCTTGATGAAACGTCAAAGCTGGCTTTCTTAAACTCCCTAGAATTAGAAATAATAAAACGGGAGTTAGACATGCTTTTACAAAAATTAGCAAGCTATGGTGCCAATGAAAGTGTTAATCAGCAATTACCAGCTGAGGTGACGCATCATGCCAAACGCGCGCTATTAGATTGGCTTGCTGCATTGTTTCCAGGTACACAAGTATCGCCAGGTATTGAACTCATGCGTGCACATGCTGATGAGATGGGGGTAGGACATGCTCGCCTAATTGGTTATGGCAAAACTACGTTCCCTGCAACGGCAGCGTGGATCAATGGCAGCGTTTCGCATGCTGTGGAATTCGATGATATCTATCGTGATGCTGTATACCATCCTGGCTGCCCTGTCATTGCTGCCGCTATTGCAGCTGCTGAAACATTAAATGTCAATGGCACAGCATTAATTAATGCCATTGTCGTCGGTTATGAAATCTCAACAAGGATAGGAGCAGCTATCCAGCCTTCTCACTATCACTATTTTCATACAACGGGAACCGTCGGTTGTATGGGTGCGGCAGCAGCAGCGGCTGCACTATATGCGCCTGGTGATGCCACGGTGATGAAACATGCTATTGCAACGGCCACAACATTTGCCTCAGGCTTACAGCAGGCATTCCGCTCTGACGCCATGACTAAAGCTCTACATGCTGGGAATGCAGCCTCGGTTGGTGTGCGCTCAGCAATGGCGGCAGCAGCAGGAGTCATTGGGGTTGAGGATATTCTGGAAGGAGAGGTTGGCTTTGCGCAAGCGCTTGCTGAGGGGATAGATTTATCCATTGCACTAAATGGTTTGGGCTCAGATTATAACATTGGCAAAATTACACAGAAAAATCATGCTTGTTGTGGCCATACCTTTGCCTCAATTGATGCGGTTCTTGAACTGCAGAAGAAATACGGTTTTAGCTTAAATGATATTCAATCCATTCAAATTGAAACGTACCGTGTAGCCATTAATGTGACAGGCAATGCAAATCCTAAGACTGCTTTTGAAGGGAAGTTTAGTTTGCCCTACGTTGTTGCGCATGCCTTGTGTTTTGGTTCTGTTCGCTTGAATGCATTTGATGATAAGCGCTTATTCGATACAAGCTTACGTCAAGTAATGAGCAAAATTCATGTTACAGAAGACCCAAGCTTAAGCGATCAGTTTCCTAATCACCGCTCTTCGAGAGTCACGATGACCCTAGTAAGTGGTCAGACAATTCAGCACTATGCGCCGGACCGTAAAGGCGATCCTGAATGGCCCCTCACAGATGAAGAACTTAATAATAAGTTTGATGAGCTGGTTATTCCTGTGATTGGACATGAACCAGCCAGTTTACTTAAACAGCAAATACAGGTGCTTGAAAATTTACAAGTACGAGAATTGTGCTTGGGATAAATTTTATAAATAAAATATAGTGTGAAGAGATTATGAAAAATTTACAATTTAAATCATTAAATACAACGACTTTTAATAAGGCACTCCTTAATCCATCCTCAATTGCCTTAGTAGGGGCCTCTGGTAATATCAAAAAAAATACGGCACGCCCTTTGCGCTTTATGCAAAAGCATGGCTTTAAAGGCGATATCTACCCAGTTAATCCAGGTAGTCCTCAGGTGATGGGGCTTGACGCCTATCCCTCGGTAAAGAGTTTACCTGATCATGTGGAGCATGCATTTATCATGATTGATAGTGCTTCAGTTCTTGAGGCGGTTGAGCAGTGTGCCGAGAAAGGCATTCCTGTTGCGACGATATATTCGGATGGCTTTGCTGAGTCAGGAGAAGAGGGTGTAATCAAGCAACAGCGTTTGCTTGAGCGGGCGAAGCAGCTTGGCGTACGGTTATTAGGGCCCAATAGTATTGGAGCCGCGAACGTCGATAGTGGCGCCATTATGTCGGTTAATGCGGTGTTCGAAATGGAGCACCTGATTCCAGGTGATATTAGCTTTATTTCGCAAAGTGGTTCCATGATGGGGTCATTGATGTCGCGTGCGATGTCTCGTGGCTATGGTTTTTCAAAAACAATATCCGTTGGTAATGAAAGTGATGTGTCGGTGGGCGAGCTCTTAGATGCTCTAGTAGACGATGAATCAACTAAGGTCATTCTTTTGTTCTTAGAAACTTTACGTGATATTGAAAAATTGAACTATGCGCTTGCGCGGGCGCGAGCAGTAGGAAAACCAGTTATTGCGTATAAGCTAGGACGTTCAAAGCAAGGTGATGCCTTATCGCAATCACATACTGGTGCTATTGCAGGGAATAATGCGGCGGTTGATGCGTATTTTCATGCACAAGGTGTTATGCGAGTAGATTGCTTAGAAACCTTATTTGAGATTGCTCCATTGGTTTCGCGCTATGCCTCCTTGCGTCCTCTCGCTTATTTGAATCGTCCTGTGCGGGTTGCGGTTATTACGACTACAGGTGGTGGAGCTGCCACTGTCGTGGATAATCTTGGCCTCAGTGGTATGGAAGCTGTGGTGCCGCCTACTGAGTTTATTGCCCATATGGCCCAGCGTGGTGTCACGATCCGTCAAACACCCGTTATTGATCTAACCTTAGCAGCGACCAGTGAGCAATATCAAACCTTATTGCATGAATTGCTACAAGCAGATTGGTGTGATGTGGTGCTGAGTGTCGTGGGTTCATCTGCACAGTTTCATCCGCAATTAGCGATTAAGCCTATTTTAGACACGTTTGCACAAGGCAAAGCGGATGCAAAGCCATTAGTGACTTTCTTAGCCCCTGATGCACCAGAGTCTCTACAACTTTTACAAGAGGCAAATATTGCAGCCTTTCGGACACCAGAGAGTTGTGCAGATGCATTAGCAGCATTCTTTAAACCTATGATCTCTCGTGATCAGACGGAATATAAACCAATTGAGTTACCAGAAAGCTTCCCGCGTACAGGTAATTTGACTGAATTAGAATCAACGGCTTTGTTTGCTGATTTAGGTATTTCACATGCGCAAAATGCTGTGGTGCAAGTGAATGATCTTCGTCATGAGATTGCTTACCCGATTGTTTTGAAAGTTTTGTCGCGCGATATCTTGCATAAGACAGATGTGGGTGGAGTGCAAGTCGGTATTCAAAGTGATGAGGAACTGGCAGAGGCTGTTAAGCAGATGGCCGCTTTAGTGGCACAAAATGTGCCCCAAGCCAAGATAGATGGTTTCTTGATTCAGGCAATGGAAGGACGCTTAATTGAATTAATGTTGGGCTATCGACATGACCCCCTAGTTGGTCCGACGATCGTGTTAAGTGCTGGTGGTATTACAGCAGAACTGAATCCTGATTTTGCAATTCGTATGGCTCCTGTCAGCTTGGCTGAGGCGAATGCCATGATCGAGGAAGTGCACTATACCAAATTAATTCGTGGCTATCGTAACTTGCCGTTTGGTGATAGCAAAGGACTTGCCGAAGCGATCGTACGCTTTTCACAACTCGCATTAGTACAAGCTGAGATCAGTGAAGCAGAAATTAATCCCTTATTTATCCAGCAAGACAGAGTGGTGGCTGTTGATGGAGTGGTGCGCTTGACTGAAAGCAGTGCTAATTAATAAAAACTTAAATTATATGAGAACAGGAGTAATGTAAACATGGACTTTCAATTATCTTCAGAACAAAAAGATTTTGAATCAGCGGTGTATAAATTTGCCGATAAAGAACTACGCGCAGGGGCTGTCGAGCGTGCTCATTCTTTGGACTACCCGTGGGATGTTGCTAAGAGTATGGCTAATCAAGGCTTGTTAGGTATTACCGTCGCAGAAAAAGATGGTGGTATTGGAGGATCTTTGATGGATGCCGTCATTGCAATTCAAACAATCGCTTCGGTATGCCCTCGTAGTGCTGATGTTGTACAGGCAGGTAATTTTGGTGCGATTCGTGTGCTGGCAGAATATGGCTCGGACTACCAAAAAGAAAAATATTTACAACCCTTATTACGTGGAGAGGCGCTTATTTCAGTGGGTATGACTGAGCCTGATGCAGGTTCAGCCGTGACAGAGCTTAAGACTTCGGCCACTAAAGATGGTAATGGTTGGCGAATTAATGGTTCGAAAATTTTTACGACGCATGGACCGCATGCTGATTTTATTTTGACTTATGTTCGTTTTGGTCCTGGTGTAGGTGGTATCGGTTCAGTCATGATCGAAACAACTACGGAAGGAGTACGCTTAGGCAATCGTTCGTCGTTTATGTCCGATGAAGAATGGGTTGAGATCTTTTTTGATAATGTTTACATCCCTGACGATCAAGTCGTACTAGGTGAGGGTGGCTTCAAAAAACAAATTGCAGGATTCAATGTAGAACGTTTAGGCAATACATCACGCTCTTTAGCGCTTGGTCGTTACGCTTACGAGGAGGCTAAAGGTTGGGCTCTACAACGTAAACAATTTGGCAAATTGCTTTGTGAGTTTCAAGGGATCCAATGGAAGTTCGCCGATATGAAAATTAAATTAGATGCCGCACAACTGCTGTTATATAAAGCTGCCATGGGTGCAGATACAGGTTTCCCATCACCAATGGAAACTGCTATTGCTAAAGCCTATTGTAATCAAATTGGCTTTGATATCGCTAATGAAGCACTGCAAGTGATGGGTGGTATGGGATATAGTCGCGAATCTTTAGTTGAGTATTGCGTACGCCGTTGCCGTGGTTGGATGATTGCTGGCGGATCCATTGAGATTCTTAAAAATCGTATTGCTGAAGGTGTATTTGAACGTACGTTTTCACAGCGCGCTAAATAACTAATTAAATTGTTTTAGAACCAATCTAAAGGTAGTGATTGAGAAAGCTACATGGGTAATGGAGGAGATCATAAATGTCAAAAAAAATGCAATCAATCGGAATGTTGTGCTTGGGTATTATGGCCTGTGCCTCGATGGCGCAAGCCCAAGAAAATTGGCCTACTCAAACGGTAAAAACAGTTGTTTCGTTTTCAGCAGGAGGAACAACAGACATTATTGCTAGAGAGATAGGTGTTGGATTAGGAAAGCTGTGGAATCAAAGCGTAGTGGTTGAGAATCGCCCTGGGGCGGCAGGTAATATTGGCACACAGTCGGTGGTTCGTGCTGCTCCAGATGGTTATACGCTCTTGGTGAATTCCGTAGGTCCAATCGCTATTAATCCGCATATTTATACTAAAACTGATTTTGATACGGTTAAAGATCTTCAGCCAATAATTCTTATTGCTGATGTGCCTAATGTACTCGTCGTTGCCTCATCGTTGAATATTAAGACTGCAGAGCAATTAGGAGAATTAGTACGAGATAAACCAGAAGAGTATAACTGTGCCTCGACGGGTGTTGGCACTGGCTCCCACTTATCTTGTGAACTGATGGCTAGGACAGGTAATTTAAAATTAACACATATCCCTTATAAGGGCGCTGATGCTTTAAATGATGTGCTTTCTGGACGGGTGCAGTTTATGTTTGCAACATTACCTTCAGTAAGTTCTCATATCGCTTCAGGTAAATTAATTCCTTTAGCGGTATCAACGGCGAATCGTTCAGCTGCACTAAAAGATGTTCCAACAATGCAGGAAGCAGGATTTAAGGGGTTTGAGATGAGTGCATGGTTTGGCTATTTTGCACCAGCTAAAACACCTCGAGCAATTATTGATAAGATAAATAAAGACATTAATGCGGTTATCCAAGAGCCTGACTTAAAAGCTAAGTTGTCTAGAGAGGGTGCGGAGCCTATTGGAGGAACTGTTGAGTTCTTTACGGATTTTGTTAAAAGTGAAAGCGATAAGTGGAAAGCGTTTACGAAAGAGTTGGATATTATATTGTAGAAGGCCTATTTTATAATGGTTAAATCTGGATTTAAGTAAGATATTACTAGTTTAGTTAGACAACAGGCAATTTGTGAGCATCACAATTGCCTGTTATACACTTGGTAACATTAAGGAAAGGAGCTTTTGGATAATAGGCTTTTTTTCCGATTCATGATTTACACAAACATAAAACTGTCGTTCGGCCCAGCTATCTAATAGCGTCAGACACTGCAAACCCATCTGTTGAAGATAGTTAGCAGCGATGGCTTCAGGGACAACACCAATACCTAATCCTTCACGAATCATGCGGCAACGAGTCTCGAAATTGGAGACTTGTAGTTTGACATTAGGCGGGCGCGATATTGAAGGACCTATATAAGATAAGAAGGACTCAAGTGAATGGCGTGGAAAATAGCCAAGCAAATCATAATCAAGTGCTTCTTCCATATATAAGGATCTTTTCTGGCTAAGTGGATGCCCATTGGGAACAATTAAGCCGACTCTGTCTTTTTTATATAAATAGGAAATTACGCCTGTGGCTGGTTGGTCAGCATGATATATACCGATGTCACCATTATCATCAGCAATGAGGCGTGGGATATCAAAGCTATGGCATTCGACTAAATCTATGCTAGTTTTGTCATGTGTATTTAGAAACTGAGCCATTTGTTGGGGCAAAAACTGCAAGATAGCAGAGGGATTCGCTAATAACCGAATTTTTGCAGTGCCATCAGAGTCAAACTCAAAAAGAAGATCTTCTGTTAATCTCAGGTTACGGATCAGCGATTTAGCATGTTGATACAGTAGGACGCCAGCTTGAGTTGGTTCTACGCCACGACCATGTCGCGATAAAAGAGCTTTGCCTAGATGGTTTTCAAGCTCGGTAATTCGCTTACTAACGGCAGAGGTTACTAAGTTTTCTCGTTCTGCAGCTTTTGAAAGACTCTTTTCTTCTACTGTCGCGATAAAAATTTCTAAGGTAACAAAATCAAGTTTTTTCATAAGCTATTCTCGAAAGAGTAGGTGCATGTTTACAACAGTATATTTAATCATTATTTTTAATGGCCATAAGAGACTATAAGTCGAGTCTAAGTGAATAGCAAGGAAGGGGAGTAGTTATTATTATTAAAATAAAACAAGAGAGCTAAGAGTTCCACTGTTCACAAAAAGCAACAAAAACACCGAAATTATATTAACGATTATAAATCAATGGCTTGTAATCTTTTGTTGCGTTTTTGTGACAGGTTTTGCACGGTTTCCTAGGGTTTTTACTAGCAAAGACTTGCCAAGTTCCGAGAACTCCGTCATAATTCAAATCTTTCGCGGTCACCGCAACGCCAACAAGGCCAAGCGAAGTCAGTGAAAACAAGTCGTTCAGTAGGTAGTGAATCTCGTTGAGATCGGTTACTGAAAGCCAAGCA
>JAUNUI010000047.1 GCA_030538255.1 Pelistega sp.
CCAGTTGATCCAGTTGATCCCGTCAAACCGCCTAAACCTGTTGGTCCTTGCACCACGGTAGTGGCATGTGTAACAGCAGAGAGTAATGAGCAGGCCTTACCGGTAGCCCATGTCCTGGATACGGTGATTCAGCAGCAGACGACGAGTGATTTGGCTAAGGAGTTTATTGGTTTGAATAGCCAGAAAGCGGTGTCCGATGCGGCGACTGAAACCTTACCACTGATGCATGGTGCGGGTAATCGTATTGTGGCTGATGCGGCGCAAGGGGCGATGCAGTATGTTCAGGCACGTAGTCAGGGTACTTTAGGGGCAGCGCTCTTGTCTGAGGATGAGGCGCGTAGTCAGCATACTCACGTCTGGGGTACCGCTATGGGGGCTTGGGATAAGCAAAACAGTCGTCAAGGCGCGATGGGTTATCGTACTGACCATGCGGGCCTAATCATTGGTGCGGATACGGATATCAATCAGCGCCTGCGTCTGGGCGGTGCTCTCGCCTATACCCATTCGGATGCGGATAGCCGTGGTTCGGTGGCGCAGCACAGTCTTAAAGCCGATACATGGCAAGCGATCTTCTATGGTGATTATGCCATTGACGAGGCTTTCGGTATTGATGCTCAAGTCGGCTTGGGTCGTTCAAGTATTGAGGGTAAGCGCCATATTGGCTTTGCGAATAAGACAGCGAAGTCAGATTACCATGCAACGATTGTGCAAGCCGGTACAGGTCTAAGCTATCGTATCGGTGATGAGAAGAGCCATATTACGCCTTTTGCACGGCTTGACTATACCCATGTGAAAAGCAGTGCGTATAAGGAGTCTGGGGCAGGAACTTTGAACCTGAACGTGAAGCGCCAAACCTATGACTCCTTAGTCTGGCGTGCTGGTGTGCGTGCTGAACATCAAGTGGCCGATAGCTTGGCTTTATTAGGCACAGCGTCCGTTGGCGTTGAGAGCTTGGATCGTGATACACCGATAACGGCAGAGTTTGCGGGAGCGCCAGGCTTAGCCTTCACCACACGTTCTACCGATTATGGTCGTCTAGTAGGGAATGTGGGGGTTGGTGTGGTTTACCGCCCAGCGAAGAATGTGGAGCTGATTGGTCGTTATGGGGTTAATCTGCGCAAGGGTTACACTGGTCAGAATGCTTCGGCTACCTTACAAGTACGTTGGTAAGCGATTGCGACTCTAGAATAAGTATGAAGATCTGACCGCTCTAGAGTCTACTCTGACTTTAAAGCAGCTCTCTAGCAGTAGGGAGCTGCTTTTTTTATGGCGAATCGTATCGCTGATATGTCGCCACTAAGTATAGGGTGAGTGAGCTAACGCACCGCTAAGGATAGCGGTACCTAGCATGTCGGCTCTACGCATAGGGTGAGTGAATGACCTTATTTTGATACGTAATCAAACGCTTGTTTAGGGTAAATCACTAGTGATGAGTGCTATACAAAAAATAATGCTTCAGTTATTCTAATTAATGTCTTTTATACAATGATTTGGAGATATGCATGAAGGCTTTTCGTTTATCCACACTAGTTGCCACACTAGGCGCTAGCTTTGTTATTGCTTCAGCAGCACAGGCTGAAGTTATTAAAATCGCTGCAGTGGGACCCGTGACTGGCCCGCTCACACAATATGGCGATATGGTGCGTGAAGGCCTTACAACGGCCATCGAGAAAGTGAATGCTGAAGGCGGTATCAATGGTAATACCTTCGAGATGGTTCTTGTGGATGACGCATGTGAACCTAAGCAAGGTCCTACCTCAGCGAATAGCGTTGTTAATCAAAAAATCAAATTTGTTGTGGGCCCCGTCTGCTCAGGTGCAATTCTAGGTAGTGCGCCAATTTTTGATGAGCAAGGTATCATCATGATTACACCGTCTGGTACTTCACCAACGATTACTGATGGTAAGGATTATGATTACGTCTTCCGTACGATTGGTCGTGATGACCAACAAGGTCCTCCAGCTGCTGAATATATCGCGAAGGTCAAGCCTAGCAAAGTAGCTGTATTGCACGATAAGCAATCGTATGGTCAAGGCGTTGCAGCATCTACGCGTGACAATCTTGAGAAGCTAGGTATCAAGGTTGAATTATTCGAAGGTATTAATGCCGGTGAGTCTGATTACTCATCAGTGATTACCAAGCTTAAAGCAGCGGGCGTTGACTTTGTCTACTACGGTGGTTACCACCCAGAGTTAGGCTTATTGCTACGCCAATCTAAAGAGCAAGGTTTTAATGCGAAATACATGGGCCCAGAGGGTGTAGGTAACGTGGACATTAATGCGATCGCAGGTGATGCAGTAGAAGGCATGTTATTAACCTTCCCAGCAGACCACTCAGCGCTTCCAGAGAATGCTGAAATTGTTAAACTCTTTAAGGATAAAGGGCGTGATGCTTCTGGTGCGTTCCAATTAACGTCTTATGCGGCTGCTCAAGCTATTTTCGCCGGTATTAAAGAAACAGGTGGTACGGACACTGAGAAAATTTCTGAGTGGTTACATAGCAATAAAGTACCTACCGTAATTGGTGAGTTAAGCTGGCAAGACTCTGGTGACTTAACAAGCTTTGAGTTCGATGTGTTCGAATGGCACAAAGATGGCTCTAAGTCTAAAGCGCCTTAATTCATAAAGTCTTAATTCATAAGGTCTTAATTCGTTAACGCCTTAATTCATTAGTGTCTTAATTACTTAATCATCTAAGTGCTTAAATTCCCTGCTTGGCTTAGATTTACTAGCCGAGCAGGGCGTTGATAAAGTGATTTTTAAGCGATTTGATTTATCAAGTTGCGCCGTAAAACTTCGCCGTTCACGGCGGAGATATAAGGCGCGGACTGCATGGCAGTCCCAAGCCGTCCATGCTCAGCTAATCAGGCGTT
>JAUNUI010000007.1 GCA_030538255.1 Pelistega sp.
AATGATGATGACCTTAATGATGATGATGAACTTGATGATGATATTTATCTGAAGATTGTTGAGCTTTCCGAAGACGGCAATGACTTCATGGATAATCAAGATTACACCAGTGCGGCTCAGGCTTTTGCGGAAGGATTGATGCTCTTGCCTGAACCAAAAACCAAGTGGGAAGCTTATACTTGGCTTAAGGCAGGCACTTGTGACGCTTACTTTTTTCTCAATGATTTTCAAAAAGCACAGGAAGAAGCCTTCGATGCAATGAATGGGCCTGAGGGCGCTTATAACCCTTTTATCCTTATGCGTCTGGGTCAGTGTTTTTATGAACTCAATGGCTCAGATAATGAAAAAGCCATTGACTACCTAATGAAAAGTTACCTCTTAGAAGGCGAGGAGATGTTTGCTGACGAGGATCCCAAATATTTAAAAGCAATTGTGCCTTTTATTCAACCATCATAAGTTCATTAAATACAGGCATTTGTCTGTTTCGGGAGGGCGTCTGAGCAGCAGACTAACCTTCTCATTGTTTGCGTTCATTAAAAAACTTCACATATTTCTTTGGCGCATTCTCGAAAGCATATTTATCTTCCCTCAATTCTTTTTGAAAATACTCAAAGGCCTCATCATAATTGCCCATTTCATAGTTGATTATGGCTAACCAGAAATATTCCCCATCGGTTACTTGTCGATATTTTTTCCCCTTTACGAACTCCAGCGCCCACTCATGGGCTTGAGCATATTTCTTCTGATCAAAATAATCATTTATCAAGGAATTTACAACCCACCCAAAATACTCACTTGACTCTTTTGGGGCAGGTAATAAATTCCATGCTTGCATAGCTAGTGTAATTGCGTCATCATATTTCTTTTGTTCTGATAGCAAATTAGACTGATCCATTAATGAGAAAACTTCTTGGTTTGTCGACATTGATTGCTCCTATTCAAACATTAATAAAAAGGTAATTCAGGTGGGCCAATGGCTGGTGTTTCCTCATAAGTCGTCTTGAGCTTCGCACCGTCGCTCCTATTATACGAGCGATGTTCAAGGTAATAGTTATCAGGATCTTTCATCCAACTTCGCACCTCTTTAGACTTAGCGCCAAAATATTTGCCCCGACTATTCCAATAATGCACAGCCGCTGTTTTATGTGACATATCAGCATATTCCATCCTATGCCACTTATTGTCTCGCGTACTGTAAAACCTCATCTGTTTACCATTGCCTATAATTTTACCTTCGGCACGCATACGGGCAATGACGTCTTTTCCTGTTCGAGAGTTCTTCCCTGGTGTTCTACCTACCGTGCGTGAACGAGCACACCACCCCCACGGATCCACCCAACTCAGTGGATTCGGCGCATACTGATACAGGTTCCAACCCCCTGCCAAACCAATCGGATCGGGTTGTGTAAATCGGCCTAAACTCGGGTCAAAATACCTAAAGGTATTGTAATGCAGTCCACTCTCGTGGTCACGGTATTGACCCTGATAACGTAAGGTTTCCATCTGACGCCAATCAAGATGTTTGGACGTCGGCTGCTCACTAAACCCCTCGGGGTGCTCTGGGGAGAGGCAGCTCAAAGAGAAACCACTCAGGGTAACGTCATCCTGCCAGACTAATTCGCCCGCCTGATTCGTAATATAGCTCGGCGCCCCATTCACATCATTATGGTAATAGCGCCAAGTTTGGGCGGTTTTCTCAAGGTGGGGACTGTCACCCCATCGTTGGGGTGGTGCATACCGCCCCTTATGGGTGAGTCGGGCGATGGGAGCGTAACTGCCTAACTCATAGACATAGGTATGACAAATCTGCTGATACTGCTGTACCTGATGGCGGCTCTCGATGCCTTGCCGATATTCTCACGACGCAAACATAATGAATCATCCACCCTCAGGCTCCTCACCTTCCTCGCTTGTCCACGCAATCTCTGCACGTTGCTGAGGAGATAACTCAAGATCCACACCCTGTTTATGCGTCAGAATGGTACCTTGCATAATGGCCTCACTAAAATCACATTCTTCAAAACTTGATAAACGAAGGTCTGATCCACTTAAGTCTGCCCTTGCAAAATTAACCTCTTCATAAAGTGAGGCTCGCATATCACAATTCACTAAAACTGCGTGGGAAAAATCAACCTCAATAAAATCATTCCATGTCATATTTGACTCAGTCAGATCGGTATTATGAAAGGTACTCTCAACGATTTCAGAGCGCCCGAAAAATGTACGGCATAAGGTTAAGTGGCTAAAGTCGGCCTCTTCAATACATTCTCGAAATAGGCTAAAGCCAAGTTGTTCATCTTCATCCTCATCACCATCGTCAAAGCGAGGCATGCTATCAGGCATGGGCAGAATACAACCCTCCTCTATATAGTCGGGCTGTAACTTCAAGCAAGAGTCTTTATAACTTAAGCGTGACATGATTCAACTCCTTATTAAGAATAAGTGACTAATAAATATATTTCTTCATCAAAATGGGCTAAGTAGCTGTGCAATCAAACTACTTAATGCATGAGACTGGTCAATTTTCAATTTAATGCGGCCGCTTAAGTTATTTTTTACTTGTGTAATATGCATAATGTTGAAGCGTCAAATACAAACCATTCATTTGATCATATTTTTCAATGGCATCAGGCCCTGCTAAAAGACGGGAATCAGGTTTCGCCTCAAGGTCTTTGGTAACAGGATCCATACGGTAGACTTTTTTAAAGTGTTTCTTAATGATTTTGTAGACTTGTTTAACAAAATCACCAGTATCTGCTTCTTCTATAGAATCGTATGAGGCGGCAAAACGCCCCCCTCGTAGACCACCTGGAGAATATTGCGATATTGGAGAGTGCAAAACTTGAATTAAGCCTGGTCCCACATCAGCTGCATGATATTCTTCACGGTCACCAATCTGGGCGATATAATTTTTCTCATAGAAATCAAGACTCGTAATATTTGTATTAAGAATTGCACCACCAGAATTTAAAGCGCCATGGCATAAATCTAATGAGGAACGAAGATAAGACTTAAGATCACGGTTAGGCCAAGCATAGCAGTCTATAAACACGACCTTATCTCCAAACTCCGCTTTAATCTCTTCAGATATCATACGTTCATCTTCAGCGGTCATAAATACGTCAATAACTGGCATCTTATCCATTGTATTACCTTAAAAATTATATAGTTGTCCTGCAGCCATCTTGCTCGTATCTAACTGTCCTGGTGCCACGGTAGTGCCTTTACGAACAGTAATAATAATGGCATTGGAATCCTGTTGCTGAATGCGCTGCGCATTCGTCCACTCCCGTCGACTCATCCCTGTACTTAGGCCTTGGTGTTTATGTCTTCCTCTGTCCACAGTCTGTATATGCACTGTTCTCTGCTTAGGATCGATAAACGTCATATCCGTATAAGAGCCACCTTTACGAGTTCCTTTAACTAAAGGTGGTAAATACGTTTCTGGCAGTTCTTTGCCTGTATTTTGACGACGCCCACCAAAGGTATGTTGAGAGCCTGGATTCGCTTTTAAAAAAACATCCCTCACCCCATCCATATGCTTTTTAGTGGCCGTATTACCACGGCGACACCACCCCCACGGATCCACCCAACTCAGTGGATTCGGCGCATACTGATACAGGTTCCAACCCCCTGCCAAACCAATCGGATCGGGTTGTGTAAATCTGCCTAAACTCGGGTCAAAATACCTAAAGGTATTGTAATGCAGTCCACTCTCGTGGTCACGGTATTGACCCTGATAACGTAAGGTTTCCATCTGACGCCAATCAAGATGTTTGGACGTCGGCTGCTCACTAAACCCCTCGGGGTGCTCTGGGGAGAGGCAGCTCAAAGAGAAACCACTCAGGGTAACGTCATCCTGCCAGACTAATTCGCCCGCCTGATTCGTAATATAGCTCGGCGCCCCATTCACATCATTATGGTAATAGCGCCAAGTTTGGGCGGTTTTCTCAAGGTGGGGACTGTCACCCCATCGTTGGGGTGGTGCATACCGCCCCTTATGGGTGAGTCGGGCGATGGGAGCGTAACTGCCTAACTCATAGACATAGGTATGACAAATCTGCTGATACTGCTGTACCTGATGGCGGCTCTCGATGCCTTGCCGATACTCCTGCACCATCTGCATCCCTGACCAGAGAAAGTCAGTGACTTGGGTCTTGTCCTCAAGCACATCCCAGTACGGCGTGAAGGGTTCAGGGGGAATCAGCGGTGGTGTGGGTTCAGGCTCAAGTGAGACCCAATCGGCTGAGGTATCCCCACGAAACTTCGGCCGGTACGTCCGTGGCGGTATGGGCTTGGGTGCTGCTTGCCATTGTTCGGTGGTGACTGTCTTCTGAATGCGTCGGCCTAAGGGGTCGTAGCGAAAAGTCATCACCTGCCGCGTGATCGGTTCTCTGGTTTGCGCTAAGGAGTGTGATGGTTTCGGCTCGCCTGCTACGCTCTCAATTCGGCTTAAGCGCTGCTCCGCATCATAATAAAACCACTGCTCACCATAGGTATAGCTCTTCTTATAGCGTAAGCGTCCTAAATCATCGTACTCAAAGTGAGATGCATGGGAGTAGCCAGTTTTTCTTCGACAGGACGCTTACTCTATAGATCTTGTCAGACAAGTTCCACGAGATCAGCTGCTTTCGTTTTGGCTATAAAAAAAGCATTATAGTTGGTTTAATCTGTAATAGGCTGCGCCAATTCCTGAAAGCAATTGTTTAGGATAGCCCTTATCATCTTCAGGCGTACAAAGTCGGATAACATCATCTTTATACTTCAACCACCCTCCTACTCTACGCATTGTCAGCTGGCTCTCTGCTTCACTCACGGTTTGATTGGCTACAATAGGCCAGTTTCCCCACTTAATCTCATCATCGTAGGTGTAGTGAGGCTTTGCCATAAATCGTAGTCCCTCAATACTCTCTGGCCGCTCACTAAAACACTGTTCTGAGGGCAAGTAAATAATCATGTCTCGGTATCGTTTTGACACAAATATCACCTTGCCAAAGCGCTTTCTCTCCCCCAATGTTAATAACTCGCCAAAGGAATTGACATCCTCAACAAAGAAGATATCGCCTTCTTTCACGCGAATCCGCTTGCGCTTCGGCGGTTTGATTTTCTCCACCTCGCCCTTAAGATAAGCCTGCAAGAATTGCATCAATTCATGTTGATAGCCTAACCAGGCCTCATATTCCTTAGATTCTTGCCAAAGCGCTACGATTTCAGAGCCTGCTTCGTGGTTTAATATCTTCTCACTTGCCTGTAGCGTCAGTTGAATAATTTCACGAAACTCTTCGTCTGGAATTCGCGCAAACTTATCTGTCTCCTCAAATACTTCATGTCCTTTAATATAGTCATTAAGTACCTCTAAGAGCGCAAGAACACTACTACTATCTTCCGACTCAATATAAGCCTCTGTGGTTAATATCTTGTTTAAATATGGATAAATTGATTTCTTGCGTGAATACGCAAGCAAGGCATTAAACCAATCGCCTGCATCGTCATTATCTAAATTCTTAATACTCCATGTACCCATATCGGCATCCTTTATTCATCCGTTATCATCAAATCAAAACTATGGCATTACGGTAGACCAAGTTTAGTTAAGGCATCTTGGAAAATCTCATTGCCCCATCCTTTCGTATCACCTGCTCGGGAATAGGTCGAGGCGTTTGTACCCCGCGGATGATAGCCTCGAATTTTATTCAGTAAATTTGTTGTAGGATTCGTTGACTGTGCTCCACCAAAATAATCCATTAAGCGCTGCTCTAAATATTTGGCTTCTGCCTTCGTTAGGTTATTATCAAAAATAATATCTTGTTCCAAATGCCTTTTGTCTGTTGACTGTCTATGTGCCTTACCTCGTTCAGGTGCATCCCCTCGACCCACGTATTTCACTTTACCTGTATGTGTATCTCTTAGTACGTATAGACCTTGCCCTGTTTTACTATTATAGCGACCTGTACCAGTACCACCATCCCTTCGTTTTGACGGTAATCCTAAGCTACGACACCACCCCCAAGGATCCACCCAACTGAGCGGATTCGGGGCATACTGATACAGGTTCCAACCGCCTGCTAAACCAATCGGATCGGGTTGTGTAAATCGGCCTAAACTCGGGTCAAAATACCTAAAGGTATTGTAATGCAGTCCACTCTCGTGGTCACGGTATTGACCCTGATAACGTAAGGTTTCCATCTGACGCCAATCAAGATGTTTGGACGTCGGCTGCTCACTAAACCCCTCGGGGTGCTCTGGGGAGAGGCAGCTCAAAGAGAAACCACTCAGGGTAACGTCATCCTGCCAGACTAATTCGCCCGCCTGATTCGTAATATAGCTCGGCGCCCCATTCACATCATTATGGTAATAGCGCCAAGTTTGGGCGGTTTTCTCAAGGTGGGGACTGTCACCCCATCGTTGGGGTGGTGCATACCGCCCCTTATGGGTGAGTCGGGCGATGGGAGCGTAACTGCCTAACTCATAGACATAGGTATGACAAATCTGCTGATACTGCTGTACCTGATGGCGGCTCTCGATGCCTTGCCGATACTCCTGCACCATCTGCATCCCTGACCAGAGAAAGTCAGTGACTTGGGTCTTGTCCTCAAGCACATCCCAGTACGGCGTGAAGGGTTCAGGGGGAATCAGCGGTGGTGTGGGTTCAGGCTCAAGTGAGACCCAATCGGCTGAGGTATCCCCACGAAACTTCGGCCGGTACGTCCGTGGCGGTATGGGCTTGGGTGCTGCTTGCCATTGTTCGGTGGTGACTGTCTTCTGAATGCGTCGGCCTAAGGGGTCGTAGCGAAAAGTCATCACCTGCCGCACGCGCAGCAGGTTTACTATTAATCCAGGTGTCAGGTGAACCTGTACAAATCCTCGCTTGAATGCTTGGTAGTGCTAGGGTACTGCCCAAATCTCCACCTCACGGTGCACGGGCACATAATCACTCAGCACTAATATCTGCTTATCTTCCTCATACCTAAAGTAATAGTACAGCCCTTCGCGCTCTAATAAGAGACTGACAAACTGAAAATCTGACTCGACAACATAGTATCGGTATCAATATAATTAATTTTTAAGTAATTTATATTAACTTTAAATTAACCACATGACATCCATATGACAGCTACTAACTTGTAGTGTATCTATCTTGAAAGAGATGTAAGATATTGTATAAGTTCTATTCGCTGTACTGATAGATAAACTCACCATCCTTCACATCTAAATTAAGCGCAGCGATAGTCTCGCCCGCAATCGTACTCTCTAATAGTTTCTGGCTGACATGTGGCAATACCGTATTAGTCAAGATTGCATCGACCATACGACCACCAGACTCAACTTCAGTGCAACGGCTAACGATCAATTTAACCGCTGCATCACTAACACTGAAGGCAATACCATGGTTATCTTGTAAGCGCTGACGAATTCGGCCAAGCTGAAGTTCAACAATTTTCCCTAACATATCGTCAGATAATGGGTAATACGGCACCACGACGAGACGGCCCAATAGCGCTGCTGGGAAAACTTTAAGCATAGGCTCGCGTAGGGATGTAGCTAAGCCCTCACTGGCCGGCATAAGATCGGGATCTTTGCAGAGGTCTACAATTCTCTCAGTCCCAACATTAGACGTTAGAATAATAACGGTATTCTTAAAATCGATATAACGACCTTCACCATCCTCCATCCAGCCCTTATCAAACACTTGGAAAAAAATCTCATGTACATCAGAGTGGGCTTTCTCCACCTCGTCCAATAATACGACACTATAAGGACGACGACGCACAGCCTCGGTTAAAACACCGCCCTCACCATAACCCACATAGCCCGGAGGCGCCCCTTTCAGGGTAGAGACAGTATGCGCTTCTTGGAACTCACTCATATTGATGGTGATCAGGTTTTGTTCGCCACCATATAAGGACTCGGCTAATGCTAAAGCAGTTTCTGTCTTACCGACCCCTGAGGGGCCAGCCAACATAAACACTCCTACAGGTTTGTTCGGGTCAGTTAATTTGGCACGTGAGGTTTGGATCCGACGGGTAATGGCCTCTAGGCCATGACGCTGGCCAATAACACGCTTCTCTAAGGTATCCGCAAGGTTTAAGACAGAATTGGCTTCGTCTTTTACCATGCGACCTACGGGAATACCAGTCCAATCAGCAACCACAGCGGCTACGGCATTCGCATCCACCGATGGGAAAATCAAGGGGTGTTCGCCTTGTTGCTCATTCAGTTGCTGCTGCACTTGTCTCAGCTCTTCTAAAGCCAGCGCACGCTCCTCTTCACTGCTCTGCTCATCACGCAAAGTGTGGCGTAAGGCAAATAAGCGCTCTGTTAAGGCTTGCTCAACCTGCCAATCGTTTTGCAAAAGTTGCAAACGTTCATGACTCTCAGCTAAGGCTTGATCTATCTGCTCAAGGCGCGAGGGCTCACCAATTCCAAGACGAAGCTCACGCTCAGTAATCTCTCGCTCAATACCTAGATGTTCAATTTTGCGGCGTGTATCTTCTAAAGCCGCAGGCTGAGCATATTGGCTAACAGCAACTCGCGCGCAGGCTGTATCTAATAAGGCAACCGCTTTATCGGGTAATTGGCGAGCTGGAATATAGCGATGTGAGAGTCGCACTGCAGCTTCAATCGCTTCATCAAGCAGTAAAACTTTATGGTGTGCCTCTAATGGCGCTGCAATGCCACGCAACATGATTAATGCCTTACGCTCATCTGGCTCGTGCACTTGTACCACTTGAAAGCGACGAGTTAAGGCGGGGTCTTTCTCAATGTATTTCTTATACTCCGCCCATGTAGTGGCACCAATGGTACGTAACAAACCTCGCGCCAAAGCAGGCTTTAAGAGATTGGCGGCATCCCCAGTCCCTGCTTGCCCACCTGCGCCAACCAAGGTATGAATCTCATCAATAAACAAAACAATTGGCTTCTCACTAGCCTGTACTTCATCGATCACGGCGCGCAGGCGGGACTCAAACTCACCCTTCATGCTCGCCCCCGCTTGTAGCAAACCTATATCCAAGAGATACAGGCTCACCTCACGTAATGAGGCGGGTACATCACCTTGTGCTAGGCGCAGTGCTAAGCCTTCAACCACTGCAGTTTTACCAACTCCCGCCTCACCCGTTAAAAGCGGATTGTTCTGGCGGCGGCGCATCAGAATATCGACAATCTGACGAATTTCTTCATCACGCCCAGAGACAGGGTCGATTTCATTATTACGGGCACGGGCAGTCATGTCGACAGCGTATTGCGCTAAAGCTGATTTTCCTTTAGTACCACCTGAACTCGCACCAGCAGTTTCACTTAAGGCACTTCGTTCTTGTTCCTCAGCCGAACCTGCAACAATGTCCAATAAATTATCGGCTAAAACATCAGGCGTAATCTTCTTAAATTCCGCACTCATCCCATACAAAACATTCTTCAGTGCTGTGGTTTTTAAGATACCGACCAGCAAATAAGCACTGCGGATGCGAGCATCACCGTATTTTAAGGACCCATACACCCATGCACGCTCGGTGGCATTATCAATATGCTCTGATAAGTCAGAAACAGAGCTAGCGCCACGCGGAAGCTCATCAAGAGCAGCCACAATACCGCGCTCCAGATCATCAAGCTTAAGGTCAAAATAACGAATGATTTTCTGCAGATCACTATCATGCTCATGCATAATCTGGTGAAACCAATGCACGAGCTCCACGTAAGGATTACCACGTAATTTACAGAATGAGGTCGCGCCCTCAAGGCTACGATAGAGTAATGGGTTGAGTTTACCAAAGAGGTCGGTACGATTAATTTCAGACATAATTTCAGACTTAAAAAAGTAATTTAATTTTTATTTAAATAATATAAACATCAATAAATTGCGCTGCATCCCGCATTGTAGTATTGGAATTATTACTATTTAATGACTGAAATATTTTCTTTCAATTAGACTCGGCAGTTTTTGTCTGTCTTTCTCCTTGAGTTTACCGTGCTTATTAGGTTTTACAATAATCACAGAGATTACTTCTACGCTGTGCATTCTCCAGTAACCTGTGGATTTATTTGTATTGTCATATTTTTGTAAAAGAGTTCACGTTATACTTGCTAAATTGCTGTCTAGACATTGCTCAGCACTTATTTTTAAAACCATGTGGTTGAACCTTGTCTCATGTTCGACTTTAGCCACTATGAATCAGAAACCCACTCTACCTCCCGAATTTTGGTCTCGTCTTGAAGACGCCCCCTATAAGCACGGTTTTTATAATTTGTTGCGCTGGATTGATGCGCGCACTTCAACGCCTCATCCCTTAGGTCGTAGCAGCTCACCCAAGCACGAGTCAGTTCGTCTCAAACAGGAACCCTCATTGGCTTTTGCAACGTCGACAATTAGCAAGGCTTCGCGCCCTGCTGGAAGAGTGCCCGAGGTTTCATTCCTACACTTTGGCCTGTTTGGACCGAATGGTCCTCTGCCGCTGCATCTGACTGAATTAGCGCGTGAACGCTTAATTCATCATCGTGACCCTACCTTATCTGCCTTCGCTGATATATTTCACCACCGCCTGCTCAGCCTTTTCTATAGAGCTTGGGCTAATGTGCAGATCAGTGTCAGCTTAGACTCACCGAACGAAGATTTTTCACGTTTTATCGGTAGTTTGATGCATTTCGGTGATGAGTCATTAAAAAATAGAGACAGCGTATCCGATCATGCCAAATTACATTTTGCAGGTCATTTTCTACGTGAAACTCGCAATCCCGAAGGCCTGAGCAACATCCTAAGTAAGTTTTTTAATATTCCTGTTCAAGTACAAGAATTTGTGGTGCATTGGTTGAATATTGATCCTATGCATCAGAGTCAATTAGGAGGGGATCAAAGACTTGGCCAAACAACGCTTCTAGGTCGCGCCGTGCGCGATGCCCATTCTAAGTTCCGCCTCGTCTTAGGGCCACTTACTCATGAGCAATACCAAGGCTTATTACCTGGCACGAAAAAAAGTCAACAATTACTTGACTGGGTTCACCAATACACAGGTGTGGAACTAAGTTGGGATGCGATTCTTTACCTTAAACAGGAAGAAGTGCCTGGCATTCAATTAGGCCAGGCAATTCCTCTAGGCTTATCAAGTTGGCTTGGTAAGCGCTCCGTTAAACAAGGGGATGCGCATGATTTGATTATCGACTACGAACAGCGCTTCCAATTACTGAAAACCAAGCAAAATCGTTCTCAAGAGAATATGCCTGAGCAAGAGTATGATGAATTTGACGATTTGCTGCTTACTTGATGCCTTACCCGCCCTGGGGACGGGATTTTACGGCGAGTTCTGATACTTGGTAGTTGCTTGATTAGTATAAGCTTGGCTAGTCTGTACTTATAAATCGTCGGATTGCTTAGGTGAGTCTTTTTCCGCGAAAATGCGTGGCACAGTACGCTGCTCAATCGGCACCGACCACCACATAACAGCCAGATAATAGCTAAATAAAGCAATAGTAAAGATAAATGTGACACTGCCTGTAAAACCAACCGTTACATCGGCCCAGATGGCCGTTAAGCCAGCCGCACCTACGCTAAAGAGTAAGCGCTTGGCGTGATCCATACCCTTGTCTAAGAGAAATGCAGCAACGATACCTATGATCAAGGATAAGGCACCATACATCACCCCACCATGCATGATTGTCAACAGAAATGTATTCGTCGCATTCTGCCACTCAATGGGCTGATCAGCTTGGGCACCAAATAGATGGGTAAAGATATACTGCGCATAAAACAATGCGCCTAAGACTAAGCCAACTAGGGCAGGCAAGAGAGCAAATAGGAAGACGGTTAATACCATCGAAAATCGCAAGACACGCATTACTTAGATCTCAAAATAGAATCCTCAAATTGTAGCATCTTGCATCAACAAGTTAAGCCATATAAAGAATCGTTGCCGCATTATAAGGTGGGAATCAGCTTTATAAGAGCAAAAAAATTAGTCAAATCGACGCCAGTTTTCAAGTTCGCGACGCTCGCGTTTTGTCGGTCGGCCTTGCTTATAGTCCATGGCGGGTTCTTTCGCTAAGCGCCTACGCTCACGCTCCGCTTCCCTTTTATCTTGGCTCTCTTGTGTTTCTTGATATAAGGTCTGAGCCACTACAGCTGGACCGCGAACATTACTTAAGGCCACAACATCAACCGTGCGTTCCATCTGCTCCTGACGAATATAAATCTGATCACCGACCTTCACCTCACGTGCAGGCTTAGCAGTTTGTTGATTCACCAAGACCCTACCCTTACCAATTTCGTCCGCAGCCAAGGAGCGCGTTTTATAAAACCGCGCCGCCCATAACCACTTGTCTAAACGAATTTTATCCAGTGCACTCATATGTAAAGCCTACCCGAATGTGAATCTCAATAAGCCTATCGGTAACAGTATTGGCTTATGCTCTAAAGCAATACCATGAAGACCATGGCTTCAACTGATTATATACTAGCCAAGTACGTTTTACACAACCCGATCCGATTGGTTTAGCGGGCGGTTGGAACCTGTATCAGTATGCACCGAATCCACTGAGTTGGGTGGATCCGTGGGGGTGTGCTTCTTATCCTTGGCAACCTGCTTTAAATCGATTCAATATTAAAGCATAACAGGGTAAAGTTGCATCAATCACTTGCGCTATTAGCTGCACTGAGTCAAGAGTAAAGCATTCTCCAACCGCTGTGCTCGTAAATCTTCATCTGTTATCCATAGATAAAGCCGACCACAATCACCCCAAACCATATTGCATTCACCCAAATTGCTATCAATTTGTAGTAAAAGATGCCAATTGGTAGCACTCTTCCTCAGTTCAGATCGAAGCGGTTCTTCGTATTGACGGGGATCGTCAGCGTCAAAACCGTTTGCATACATTTGACACTCTATTTGTTGTGGATTTTGTATGTCATTCGAATGGCCCAGCATCTTATTGATAGGGTCAGGCAGTAGCCAACACCAATCATAGTAATAGGCATTTTCCTCTTCAGCACTCATCTCATAATCAAATAAATCACTTGGATAAAAAGGGACTTCCAAATTTGCTTTTTCCAACGGCTAAAGCATCTTCATTAATTTTCACGGGTTTGATATATATAGCTTGTTTTAAAAAAGGCTTTGCCACCGAAAAAAAATTCGCCAATCCCCTATCAATAAATTGCTGTTCTAAGCTTAGTTCATCCACCACAATCTCCTGTATGTTTAACAAACCTAAACCAAATAAAGAGCCTTAAACCTCAATGGGCCTTTAATAAACTAACACAACCATATTACCGTCTTGAGAACAGAATATTAGTGGCTAATATTCCACGCTGTAATCCACTTTATATCCTAGCGTGGCACAACACTTTGCGAAAGCGGCTAGCAAAAGAGAAGTCCCCAAGCCCTAATGGTAAAATAACCTTATCGTCTTTCTGCTCGACCTACTGGCACACAAGCGTATAGGTGAGCACGTTAACACTCTCCCCTAGCACTCTTACTGGATAAGCATACCATGAAGAAACTCTTACTCACGTCACTGTTCATACTTAGCACGACAACTCCGGCTCAAGCACAAGAGGTTGCTTGTGTTAGCACCACTTGGCGTGTCGTGAATAATGACAAAGTGTGCGTGCAGGCTTTCCATGATCCCGATATTGAAGGGATTGTTTGCCATCTATCACATGCCAAGACAGGCGGAGTTTCTGGTGCTTTGGGTTTTGCGGAGAACCCTTCCAATTTCTCTCTCTCATGTCGTCAAGTCGGCCCCTTGAAATCAGCTAAAGGTATCCCTTTAAAACAAGAGAAAATCTTTACGCAACGGATGAGTTTCTTATTTAAAGATTTGAATGTAAACCGTCTTATTGATCGAGCGAATAATAGTATTGTCTACTTAGTGATTAGTGAGAAGATTATTGATGGTTCGCCTTTTAATAGCATCTCCTCGGTCCCCTTAATGCCATGGGGCACACAAGCGCCTATGGTCTTATTTAATAATAAATAAGGCTCATGTCACTACGCTTATTACAAGAAGCAGACTTATCCGCTCCCTACTGGCAGCCATGGCAACAATGGTTTAATCCTGTACCGAATCTAGCGCTTGAGCCTACAGGTCAGGTGGCTGAGTATCTCAATCGCCTAAAGCCCGATACGCTAGCCAAGCGCTTTGTACCTCAGGATGATTTACCGAGTGCGATGGCGTATGAGTCCTATATTGCCGTTGAAGATCGGATTCCCACCCGCGATGGACTGCACGATTTCTTTAATGGCCTCTGTTGGTTTGCTTTCCCACATACTAAAGCCCACTTTAATCAGCTACATCAAGAGCAAATTGCGCGCTTAGGTACGCAAGCACGTGGGCGAATCCGTGACATGTTGACTGTGCTTGATGAGAACGGCTTTCTGATTCAGGCTCCCGACCCCTTATGGGAAGCATTACAAGCAAAACAATGGTACAACGCTTTTGTGCAGTTGCGTCCACTCTGGCAAGACACTCGTGTGATGGTGTTCGGTCATGCCTTATTAGAAAAGCTTGTTAGCCCCTATAAAGCCATTACGGCGCATGCTCTGAGAATCCCGAATGATATTAAGCTATATTCCCAACAGGATGAGCGTCCACAGAGCAAAATCTCAGGTGCGCTAATTGATGCCGGTACACTTAGTACTGAGGCCTCCTGTAGGGAGACCAGAGAAAGCCTAACCCAGGAGTCTACGCAGATTTTCCAGAGACAAGACTTGTCAATACTCGACGACTTTCTCCGCGAGTATCTCAGCCAAGAGCGGCTACTGACTAAACCGTATATTCCCATTCAAATTTTTGGTATTCCTGGCTGGAGCAAGGAGCAAGAGCAGGCTAACTTCTATGAGGATAAGCAGGTCTTTCGCCCACCACGAACGTCAGCCAAAACCATTCAAGCATAAAAAACCACGACGTCTATCATCAGTCGTGGTTCTCATTCCCTAAAGAGCGCCTAGGTATAAATGGCTTAACAACCCTGCCTTATAAATAGCCAAAAGCCAGCAGTGCCTTATAGAACATATAGCCACTAATGCTAAAGAGCAAAAGTGCAAAGATACGCTTAAGCTTATCCACGGGCAGGGTATGCGCATATTTGGCACCAATCGGCGCAAACATCATACTCATACTAATCAACAAGAGCAAACCAGGCCAATAGATATACCCTAGCATGCCGCCCTGTATACCGACTTCTTTAATGCCCGAGCTAATGTAGCCAATACTATTGGCCACCGCAATTGGGAAACCCAAGGCTGCTGAGGTGGCCACGGCATTACGAATCGGCACATTCGACCAGACCATAAATGGCACAGAAAGAAAGCCTCCGCCTGCACCCACCAGACCCGAGATCGTACCGATCCCTGTTCCAGCGGCAAGCATACCAGGCCATCCAGGCAATTCACGTGTAGGCTTAGGTTTCTTATTCCGCAACATGCTATAGGCTGAATAGCCCACAAAGCAGGCAAAAATCAAAGCCAACCACGCCATATTGATGACTGAGAATAGGAATCCACCTGCTAATAAACCACCGAAGAGAATACCTGGCACCAATTTCAGGACGATCGGCCAGCGTACGGCTCCCTGCTTATGATGAGCGCGCATACTCGAGAGCGAGGTAAACATAATCATCGACATCGAGGTGGCTACCGCTGCATGCACCGCCAACTCAGCTGGAATCACTTTCTGCCAGGCTAGGATCATACTGATAAAAGGCACCAGAATCATGCCACCACCGACACCCAGTAGACCCGCCATAAAGCCACCGAAGATGCCTAGGCCTAGGAACATAAACGCGCTAAGAATGGTCATGGCTTACTTTAAATTACCTGATAAGAACTGTTGTAAGCGCGGACTCTTAGGACGATTAAAGACTTCATCAGGCGGCCCCTCTTCCTCAACACAACCCTTATGTAAGAACATTACGTGATTGGCTAAGTTACGTGCAAAACCCATCTCATGGGTCACGACAATCATGGTACGGCCCTCTTCGGCTAATTTCTGCATGACCTTCAAGACTTCACCAACGAGTTCTGGGTCTAATGCCGATGTCGGCTCATCAAATAACATGACCTCAGGCTCCATCGCCAAGGCACGGGCGATCGCCACACGTTGCTGCTGCCCACCCGACATCTGCGAAGGGTATTGTGTTTCAACGGTCTCTGGCAGACCCACTTTCTGCAAGTAATGACGCGCACGTTCAGTGGCCTCGGCCTTACTTAGGCCTAGCACATGAATCGGCGCTTCAATAATATTCTCTAAGGCTGTCATATGCGCCCAGAGATTAAAGTGCTGAAACACCATGGCTAACTTTGTGCGAAAGCGCTGCAACTGTTTCGGGTCCGAAACACGACCACGCCCCGCCTTATCTTTCAACACCTCAATAGTCTGACCATTCAATGAGATAGAGCCACTATCAGGACTTTCTAAGAAGTTAATACAACGTAGAAAAGTACTCTTGCCCGAGCCACTTGAACCAATCATCGCAATCACATCACCGGCTTTTGCTTGCAGAGATACTCCCTTAAGGACCTCGTTGCTACCGTATGATTTGTGAATATCTTTTACATCCAACTTAATCATCATATTCCTATTTTTTTTCGTATGCCAAGAAGGCTAGGGCTCGTCGCTCGATACGTCTAAACAAAGCGACAATGATAAAAGAAATAACCATATACAACACCGCCGCAGTTCCATAGGAGGCGAAAGTGAGGTAGGTTGCCGCATTCGCATCGCGGGCAACTTTTAAAATATCAGGTACGGTCGCGGTAAATGCCAATGATGTTGAATGCAGCATCAGAATCACTTCATTGCTATACGCAGGAATCGCCCGTCGAATCGCCGACGGCATAATCACACGACGGTATACCTGCCAAGTGGACATACCATAAGCATACGCGGCCTCAACCTCGCCATGCGGTGTCGCACGGATAAACCCAGCAAAAATCTCAATCGTGTAAGCCAAGGTATTCAGCATCAAGGCCAAAACAACACAATTATAACCGCTGATAAAAAAACTATTTAGCGCAACGTTATCACGCACGATGTCTAGGCTAATCAATCCACTATAAATTAAGAGTATCTGTATATATAGTGGCGTACCACGAAACACATAGGTAAATAACCAGACCGGAACACTTAGCCACTTATTCTTCGAGATACGCGCTACTGATAATGGTAGTGCCAACAGGAAGCCTAACAATAAGGAAAGCACCAAGATCCATAAAGTCACCGCCAAACCTGAGAATTGCGTTCCATCCCAGAATATAAAGGGCTGCCAATACTCATTCAACACTAAGAGGTAGTTATCTAAAATCTCGCTCATAGCTTGGCCTCCCGCACACCAGCAGAATAGCGGCGCGATAAGTACCATAAGAGAATATTCGAGATTGTCGTCAACGCTAAATAAATTAGGCCCGCCACTAAGATGAAAAAGAACATCTTGCCCGTGGCACGACCTGCGCTTTGAACCACCTGCACCAGATCACTTAAGCCAATAATCGAGACTAAAGCGGTGGCTTTTAACACCACCAACCAGTTATTACCAATACCTGGTAAAGCAAAACGCATCATCTGCGGAAACAAGACGCGCTTAAAGACTTGCCCATTGCTCATGCCATAAGCCTTACCTGCCTCAAGTTGCCCCTTAGGCACGGCTAAAAAAGCCCCACGGAAGGTCTCGGCAAAATATGCACCATAAATAAAACCAATAGTTAAGACACCCGTAACAAAGGGATCTAAATCAATTTGCCCAAATCCTAAAGCATCGGTCAGGCTATTTAGCATCTGTTGAATACCAAAGAAGATCAGCAGCATCAGCACCAAATCAGGCACACTACGAATCAATGTCGTGTACGCTTGTGCACAGGCACGAAAAAAACCATTACCAAATAGTTTGGCGAGCGCACCTAATAAACCTAAGACAAGGGCAAACAATAAAGAGAACGTAGCCAACTTAACGCTGAGCCAGGTTCCATTTAGAATCTGTTCCCCATACCCTTCTAAAAACATATCTATCCTTAGCCATTGTGGCTAGGCTATAAATACCGCAAAAGGTGCTCCCTAACGAAAGCACCTCTTAAGTATTTGAAAGCTAAATTAAAATATTCCGTTAAAAGTATTTCTGCAAAACAGCGAGAAAAATACCTTGCACAGACTGCAACGAATGCAATGATGACAAACACCCTGCATAAGCATTGTGCAAAAAACTATTCCATGGCTCCTATTCGGCTTTAAATAGGCCTATTTCACCTTCTTGGAAATAGTCTTTCGACAATTTCTCAATCACACCTTCTTTGCGTAATTGCATAATCGCCTCATCAACATCCGCTTTCAGCTGCTTATCGGCTTTACGCATACCCATGGCAATGTGATTTTCAACGAGTGGGTCGTTACTAATCGGCTCACCCACAAAATCATACGCCTTGCCTTCGGTTTTACTTAAAAAACCAGCAATCGCATTCGGTTTCTCGGCCAGCACAGCATCTAAGCGATTGGCTTGTAAGTCACCATAAGTTTGCTCTTGTTCCTGGTAAGAGACAATCGTTACACCCTCTTTACTCCAAGCTTTGCGTGCATAGGCTTCTTGGGTTGAGCCTTGAAGTACACCAACACGCTTACCCTTAAGCGAATCAACTGTCGGTAAAATACCGCTGTCTTTCTTGGCAATCAGCTGAGTCGGAATCGCATATAAATCCGCTGAGAATGCAATTACACGTTCACGCGCTTCAGAGCGCGTAATCCCCGCATGAATAATATCGAATTTACGCGCTTGTAAGCCAGGGATTAATGAGTCAAAAGGCTGATCAATCCACTCACACTGGGCCTGTAATTTCTCACAAATAGCATTCGCCACATCAACGTCAAAACCGACAATCTCGCCTTGCGCATTCTTATACTCGAACGGTGCGTAGCCAGCCTCAGTACCAATACGGAGTTTTTTTTCTTGTGCTTGTGCTGTACCAATCGCTGTTAATGAAGATATCAGCAAAGTACATAAAAGCCTTGTTAATTTCATGTAATGCCCCTGTAGAATACGTGGAAAATAGCTAAATTATAAAGCCAATGACCGTCTTAACAGGAGCTATTTCATATTAGCGACGCAATTTATCACAAGCGCCTAACTCAAGAATATAGCAAAACACTTTGTAAAAAGCCGCTGCACCCAGGAATAAGCCACTTTCTTAGTAAAGGTCACCGAGACTAGTTACCAGCCCCACTCTTTGCAAAAAGCCACCACCACTGGGCACGCACCACTTTCTTACTAAAAGTCACCCACCTAGAAACAGCCAACTACTGCGCTTTAAAAAGTGTCAGCTCACCTGGCTGAAAGTATTTCTCGGCTAATTTCTCAATCACACCCTCTTGACGCAATTGCAGAATGGCTTGGTCCACATCGGCTTTAAGCTGTGTATCTGCTTTACGTACACCCATAGCAATCTGATTGGCAACTAAAGGATCATTATCAATAGGCTCACCGACAAAATCATAGTCCTTACCCTCAGGTTTACTTAAAAAGCCTGCAATGGCATTCGGCTTCTCTGAGAGAATCGCATCCAAGCGATTAGCGGGTAAATCACCATAGGTTTGCTCTTGATCCTGGTAAGAAACAATTGTCACGCCCTCTTTACCCCAAGCTTTACGCGCGTAGGCTTCTTGCACTGAGCCTTGTAATACACCCACCTTCTTGCCTTTCAAAGACTCAACGCTTGGCAGCAAATCACTGCCTTTTTTCGCCACTAATTGAGTCGGAATGGCATACAGGTCTTCGGTAAAGTTAATCACCTTGGCCCGTGCTTCAGTACGTGTGATGCTAGCATGGATTAAATCAAACTTGCGCGCTTGTAAACCTGGAATGAGGGAGTCAAAAGGCTGATCAACCCAGACACACTTAGCCTGTAATTTCTCACAAATCGCATTCCCTACATCAATATCAAAACCAACTAACTCACCCTGAGCATTCTTATATTCAAAAGGCGCATAGCCTGTTTCAGTACCAATGCGAATCTCTTTCTGTTGTGCATGCACGGCTGCACCCATCGCTGTCATTGATGCGAGCGCCAGTGCGCTGATTAATATCTTAAATTTCATGTCATTCCCTTGTAACAAGCCTTGAAAATAGCCAAATTATAAAGCTTGCAGAGCTTTCGGCAAGGTTCATCCCCTATAATTAGGGTAATTCCGCTCTGCATTCATATAGGCAACTTTCTAGACAAGACAATAAATCACCTTATTACCCACACCCTATTCGCTCAAACCACTAAATAAAAAGAATACTCCGCTCTACTCATGATTGACTCTCTACTCTCTATTGTTCCGATCTGTTTAGCTTTACTCATCGGGATGTTCGCAGGCAAGCACTTGCCCACGAAAATCTCTTACCCGATTGCCCGTATGATTGGGCCCTTCGTCTGGGTTTTATTGTTTGTTATCGGCTTTAAGTTTGGTCTCGTACTTGAGAAGCTACACAATATCACTGAGATCTTATTCCTCGCTACCACCTTCTCCGTGGGTTTGAGTATTTGCGTTGCTATCAGCGTGTATTTTGGTTTAAATCTCAAATCAAAACCGGCGCAGCAAGCTGTGCAGCATAACCTAGGCATTGCTCACGTTTTACTTGAATGCAGTTATGCCTTTGGCTCAATTATCGTCGGTGGTTTAGTGGCACAGGGCCTTTTATATATGGGCTGGAATACAGGTTTTATGCCATCGATTGATGTTTTTTTGTATATCCTCTTATTTGTCATCGGGGTAGACATCATCAATGCTCCCGTCAATTTAAAGCTCCTAAATAAACGTACCTTAATCGGGCTGCCCCTCTTAATTATGCTGGGCTCAACCATTGGCGGTGTATTGATTGCTTGGCTGCTCGGTATTGATCTACGCTTAGGCTTAGTATTCTCAGGCGGCTATGGTTGGTTCTCTTTAACGGGAGTGATGGTCACCCACCGTCTCGGTGAATTCTATGGCGCTATCGCCCTACTTAACGAACTGTTTCGTGAGTTATTCTCTATCTTAATTATCTTCTTTGTAGGTCGTCGCTATCCTGAAATTGGTATCGCCACGGCAGGCGCCACCGCCATGGACACAACCCTACCGATTATTAAGCGCGCATCAGGGAATACCTATATTGCCCAAGCGATTTATATCGGTGCCATCCTTAGCCTTATTGTCCCCTTCTGGCTAGCATTCTTATTAAGTTGGCTCTAAGTTTCAAATCGCTTATCGCTACAGAAAAACCCTGCCACCTTATTAAATTTATGAATCTGCTCTAAGTTTCAACTATTCACTGCCATCACCAGTTATTGGAGATGACAAACCTTTAAAACAACAGGTAGCATAATTTCTGTCTTCTATATGCTAAGCAATTACCCTAGATTCTCTGATACTCATCAGAATTTATGTTGCGTTGCGCATAGTTAATTCTGTTGATGTGCGTTACTTTGTGAGGGATGCTTTTCATAAACTTTTTAAAAGGAGGATTTTATGAAATATGCTGCACCCAATACCCCTGGTAGCCTAGTACAACTTAAAGCACAATATGAAAACTATATTGGTGGCCAGTGGGTCCCCCCTGTTGAAGGGCAATATTTTGAGGATATTGCACCGATTACTGGCGAAGTCCTAGCCAAAGTCGCACGTTCTACCGCCGCTGATGTGGAAAAAGCCTTAGACGCTGCGCATGCGGCGAAGGCCAGCTGGAACCGTAGTTCGCCTGCTGAACGCGCCAGTGTGCTCTTAAAAGTCGCTGACCGCATGGAACAGAACTTAGAGAAAATTGCGGTCTGCGAAACCTGGGAGAATGGTAAGCCCGTACGTGAAACCCTTGCTGCAGACATTCCCTTAGCCATCGATCACCTACGCTATTTTGCCTCGGCCATTCGCACGCAAGAAGGTGGTATTAGTGAGATTGATGAGAATACGGTCGCCTATCATTTCCAAGAGCCGCTAGGTGTGGTCGGGCAGATTATTCCTTGGAACTTCCCGCTCTTGATGGCCATCTGGAAAATTGCCCCAGCGCTTGCTGCAGGTAACTGCATTGTGATGAAGCCTGCCGAGCAGACGCCCGTCTCTATCTTATATTTAATGGAGTTAGTAGGCGATCTCATTCCACCCGGCGTACTGAATATTATTAATGGCTTTGGTGTCGAAGCAGGTAAACCACTCGCTCAGAACCCACGTATTGCGAAGATTGCCTTCACTGGTGAGACTAGCACGGGGCAATTAATCATGCAGTACGCCACGGAAAATATTATTCCAGTTACCTTAGAGCTAGGCGGTAAGAGCCCAAGTATCTTCTGCGCTGACGTGATGGACAAAGATGATGAGTTCTTGGATAAGTGTTTAGAGGGCTTTGCGATGTTCGCCCTAAACCAAGGTGAAGTCTGCACCTGCCCTTCTCGTGTCCTCATCCATGAATCGATTTATGATCGCTTTATGGAGAAAGCCGTCGCTCGGGTGAAAGCCATCAAAACCGGTGACCCATTAGATACTGACACCATGATTGGTGCTCAAGCAAGCCAAGAGCAGATGGATAAAATCTTGAGCTACTTAGAAATTGGTAAGCAAGAAGGCGCACAGGTACTGACAGGCGGCGTACAGCGCCAAGAAGCGGGCATGGATAAGGGTTACTTTATTGAGCCGACCATTTTCGCTGGTGATAACACCATGCGCATTTTCCAAGAGGAGATTTTTGGTCCAGTCGTCGCTGTCACCAAGTTCAAGACCATGGAAGAAGCCCTAGCGATTGCCAATGACACCATGTTCGGACTGGGTTCCGCCGTATGGTCGCGCGACCAGAATCAATCCTATCGCTTAGCTCGTGGTATTCAAGCAGGCCGTGTCTGGGTTAACTGCTATCACCTCTACCCAGCCCATGCGGCCTTCGGCGGCTATAAGAAGTCAGGCATTGGCCGTGAAAACCATAAGATGATGTTGGCGCATTATCAACAAACTAAGTGTATGTTGACTAGCTATACGCCGAATAAACTCGGCTTCTTCTAAAGGGAATGGTCTTGACACCCGCCCCGCCCTAAAGGACGGGGTTTTACAGCGAGTTCTAATAAACCTTTTACCTTTTCCTTTAGGATTAATACAAGAAAGCTTCTGACGATTTCCTATTGGCCAGAAGCTTTCTTGACATTATTGAGCGGGGAAAATCAAAGCAATATTTTAGGTAAAACACACTTAGAGAAAAATTGCCACCCCTGTGGATAATTCTTATGACCCTGTGCATAACACTTAAAAAGCACAATTAAAACAACATGTTAAGAGAGAACCAACTATCAAGTTTTACCTGAATACTGACTTTTACCCCCGCAATAAATACCCACGTTCCAACAAGAGCTGCACGCTCTCACCGATAGCAATCTTATGCTCGTTATAGAAAGCAATAGTTTGATTGCCCAAAACATCCGCTTGATAGTGATAGCGCTCTCCCTTAAAGCTGCGCTCGCGAATGGTGGCGTGTAGGCTGTGTTTCGACTCGACGCTATCATGCGCAATGACACGGATATGCTGTGGTCGCACGAGAATACTATGCGTATAGCTAGACGGTGAGGCCGCCACTTTAAGCATAGCCATTAATTCCGTGCCGACCAACTCCCGCTCACTACGCACGGGCTCTGGTTCAGTTAATGCATAAGATTGCTTCTTATTTAAGCAAATTTCTTGATAGTATGGCTCTTGCTCGGTAGACTCATGAGCTTGCTTCTCACTTAAACCAGTTACACACTCATCATGCTCGTATTCGCTAGTTATACAGGCTTGATCGCCTCTTAAATAGCTTGCTGGCTCACTACGCACGGGCTCTGTCGTACTATATAGAATTGACCCTTGCCCAATAAAACGCGCAGTCCATTCAGTCTCAGGCTGGCGATAGAGATTTTCAGGAGTATCGTATTGCACGATTTTCCCTTGATGCATCACGGCAATCTTGTCCGCTAAGGCCATCGCCTCGGCCTGGTCATGCGTGACATAGATAAATATTGCACCGGTACGTTGATGAAACTCGCGGAATGTCTGCTCCATTGATGCGCGCAGATGCTGGTCAAGATTGGCGAGTGGTTCATCAAGCAGAACCACTTTAGGTGCTGAGACTAAGCAGCGTGCTAAGGCCACACGTTGACGCTGCCCACCACTAAGTTCTGATGGCATACGCTTAGCTAAGCCTTGCATATTCACCGCCTCTAAAGCCTCATTCACTTGGTCCTCATAAGCTCGCCCTGATATTTTCTTTAGTTTTAAAGCATAGCCAATATTGTCTGCCACATTCATATGAGGCCACAGTGCATAAGACTGAAACACCATACTCATCTGTCGCTGCTCTGGGGGAGTATAGTGCTGTGCTGATGACAGGACTTGTCCATCTAATAGGATACGTCCCGCATCCACGCGCTCAAAACCCGCAATCATGCGTAATACCGTGGTTTTACCACAGCCACTAGGGCCTAAGAGAGCTACGAATGTACCGGGCTCAATCTTTAGGCTGACTTCATTTACGACAGGTGTCTGGGCAAATCGCTTAGTGACCGCATCTAAAATTAACTCTGCCACGGTATCACTCCCTTAGGTAGGCGACGGCCTACCAGACTTAAACTTAACATCAACAAAATCACCAACAAGACAACCACTACCGAGACGGCGGCGGCCATAATCACATCACCGCTCTCTTCCATATTAAAAATCAGTACACCAATCGTCTCATTGCGCGCACTCCATAATAAAGCAGACACGGTGAGCTCATTGAAGGCAATTAAAAACACCAAAATAAATCCAGCAAATGCGGCTGGCGCTAATAAAGGTAAGATAATATCGCTCAAGCGGCGCCATAGATTCGCCCCACAGAGCTGTGCTGCCTCTTCCAAGGCCATATCTATCTGCATCATACTGCTATGAATCGGTTTAAAGCCCACGCTTAAAAAACGCGACAAATAGGCGAAGAGGATAATCCATAAGGTGCCATATAGGGTGTAATCAATCACAGGAATAGGTTTGGCGAAGAGTAGAATACAGGCGATCGATAAGACTACGCCAGGCAAGGCATACGGCACATCCATGAGGATTTTAGCCAAGGTGCTTAAGCGACTCGGTTCACGATTAAACCAATAAACCAGCGGTATGGAGATAGCACTAATGATCAAGGCCGCACTACCTGCAAGTAGAAAACTATTTTTAAACGCACGCCACGTCACGCTCTGCGACATAAAAATCTGCCCATAGCCTTGCCAGCTTAAGGTATCCCATGTTAAGGCAACACCTTGTGCTCTTACTAATGAGCTACTCACTAAAGCCAAGAGTGGGATCAGCAAGATCGCCAATAAGATCAGCAGCATTGCCAGTTCGCTCGGCTTACGCCACTTGCCTAGGCCAAACGCTAAAGGCCGACCAGGTAAACCAGTTAAGGCCATACGCGCTTGAAAATGATGCTGCACCCAGACCACAACCACCGCTAAGATAGCGATGAGGAGCGAGAGGTTCGAAACTTCATTAATCATGCCGGGACCGAAGTCTGACATCTTTTGGTAAATCAAGGTCGGTAGCACATAGTAGGAGACTGGAATGCCCAACATAGCAGGAATACCGAAATTGCCTAACGCTGAGATAAAAGCCAATGCGGCTGCTGCCAAGAGACCGTTCTTACATAAGGGCAGAATCATATCGACCATGACACGATATTGACTAGCACCGCTCAAGCGTGCGGCCTCAATCAACTCTTTGGGCAGATTGAGCAAGTTCGCTCTGAGGGTGAGAAAGACCAAGGGGGCATGCTGCACACCCATGAGTAAAATAATCCCCCAAGCGGAATATAAGGGCTGCTTGCTGCCTAAGGGCGGTGCCATACCGATAGACTTCAGCAATACACTATTCGGTCCCATCAATTGCAACCAACTTAAGGCCATTACTTGCGGTGGAATCATCATGGGTAACATGAATAAAAATACCCAGATCGCTTTCGCACGAATATCCGTCAAGCCAATAAAGAAAGCCAATGCCGCCCCTAAAGCTAAAGATACCCACATGGCCATAAAGGAAGTATAAATACTATGCCAGAATGCTCGCCAAGTACTACTTTGACTTAATACCTTACTCAAGGACGAAGGTTCGGTCCAACTCATATCCATTAAGGCTTGACTGAGCAAGCGCATCGTCGGCAGCACGCTCAAGAGAATAATGATGCTGAGTAAGCCATACATTAAGGGCCTTGAGATACGGTGGCTATTGTACGCAGGGTTTACAGTCAACATGTGCAGTAAGGGGGATTATTAGTAGTAGCCTGGGCATGAGAAGTTTTTCATGTTCGGTTTGCTTGTAAAGCATTAAATAAATCAGCCTGATGTCGATAAGAGCACCAGGCTGAACAATAGTTTTTAGTACATAAGAATTTAGTAAATGCCTAATACACTACATTCAAACCAATTCAAATAAACTCAAACAAATTTAAACCTAAATAATTATTCGAATAACTTGGCGAACTGCTCTTTATCGGTTTCAGCATTTTCTAAAGATTTCGCAGCATCAAAAGGCAATAGCTTGATTTTATCACGTGCAGGGAAGCCCTCAGGTGAGTCAATTCCGTTACGTGCAGGTAAGTAACCTTGTGCTAATACCAATTTCTGACCTTCTTCAGACAGGACAAAGTCCACAAATTTACGGGCTAACTCTTGGTTCTTCGCATCTTTTAAAATCGCCACAGGTTCAGTTACCATGCTCACGCCCTCTTCAGGAAAGACGAAGTCAATCGGCGCACCTTTGGCTTTTTCACGAATCGCCATGTAATCCACCAAAACACCGTATGGCTTAGCACCCGAGGTAATCGCGGTCAACACGCTTCCATTGCCTTTCTGTGGTGCCATACCGTTCGCTTTAAGGTCCTCATAGTACTTCCAGCCGAATTCTGGGTTAGTCGTCAAGGCAGAGAGATGAATTAATGCCGCACCCGAATATAAGGGGCTAGGCATCGCCGCTAAGTCTTTATACTCAGGCTTTAAGAGGTCTTTCCAAGAGCTTGGCTTGTTCGGTGCGCTAGTGTTGTAAGCAAGACCCGTTGTAATTAATTTCGTGCCATAGTAGAAGCCTTCAGCATCAAATAATGAAGCATCGTATTGACCCTTCTCTGCTGAGTCATAACTGGCTAATAAGCCTTCTTTCTTTAACTGCTCTAAGGTCACGCTATCAGCAATCAGTAGCAGGTCTGGTTTCACCACACCTGCGGCTAATTCAGCACGGAATTTTGTCATTAATTTGGTGGTACCATCACGCACCCACTCAACTTTCACGCCAGGATTGGCTTTCTCAAAAGCCTCAACCGTCATCTGTGCGTCACTCACCGGTTGCGATGTGTATAAAACCAGGTTTTGTGCCTGAGCAGCACCTAACAAACCAAGACTTAAAGAGGCGAATAATAAGGTTTTCTTCAACATAGGAATACAATCGTCACTAAGAATTAAATAATGCTAGCATAATTGCTATTTATTGCATGATTGTGACAGTCTTATACGCTAATTTACTATTAGTACAAAGCCAGCTCACTCTTACTGTTAGTACAACAGCTAGCTCATTCTTACTATTAGTACAAAGCTAGCTCATTCCTCTGCTATCAACATCACCACGATAGCTTAATGTAGCTCGACACGCTTATTTATCTTTCCTGCGGACAGAATTCCGCTTAGTTTCAAGGAGCCATGACTCTGCTTAGTACCACTATAGACTCTAAGTCCCAAACTGCAACAGCAAGCGCCCCCTAGCCATATTGTCAGTTCTCCAGCACAGTGCTATAGTGATTGAACCAAAAACAGTGTTTAGCCAGATACTGATCGCCTATCTCCTAGGGCCTTATGCGACGATTCTTCTCGTCTGCGCCTATATAAGCCATCGTTCGACCAAACCGTTTAAGCAATTTTCTATCAAACTGATTTTGTAAGGTTTTGTTTCTCCCATGTTCTCGATGTGACGCATAAGCACAATGCTCGGGGGCTGAGATTTTGTAAGGTTTGTTATGCCCTTGATTGACTGGCTTCTCGCGCTTCTCACGATCCTCATATGGGGATTGAATTTCTTGGTGTCTAAGGTCGGTATCTCTGAGTTACCTCCGCTGTTTTTCGGCTTTTGTCGTTTTGTCTTTGTCTTCTTTCCGGCGATCTTTTTTATTCCTAAACCCAAGACCACCTGGTCGCGTCTATTGGTTTATGGTTTAACAATTAATTTCTTCCAATTTGGCTTTATGTTAAGCGCGTTAGGCTTCGGCTTAGCGGCTGGCGTCACTTCGCTCTTACTACAAGTACAGGTATTCTTTACGATCTTAATTTCAGCTTTATATTTCCATGAGAAAGTCCCCAAGCACAGTATTTTTGCTTTCTTTGTGGCGGCATTCGGCATTGGTTTAATCATTATGACGGCCAATACCAATACCGCGCTGCCAATCGCGGGTTTAATCTGCATTATTCTTGCGGCCTTGAGCTGGGCGACAGGCAATATCACGATTAAGATTATGCGAGATGTAAATATGGTGAGCCTAGTGGTCTGGGGTGGCTTAGTGTCGGTGCCTGCCTTTGGCATGGCGAGCTTTTTTCTGGAAGGCCCCGAGCTGATTGCACAGAGTTTAGAACACCTCACCTGGCGCGGCACCTTATCTTTCTTATATGGCAGCGTGATGTCGACCTTGGTCGGCTATGTGATTTGGGGACGCTTACTCAGTACCCGCCCCGTCAGCCTAATCGCTCCCTTGACTTTATTGGTGCCGATTATTGGTCTGGTCTCGAATGCTTGGATGTTCAATGAGGCACTGACTTTCTGGCAATGGATTGGGGTCGCCGTCGTGATGTTGGCCTTAGTGATTAATACGCTCTGGCCAAAATTCGCTCGTACGATTTGGGCGAAAAAGTCGCTGCCATAATTTAGTGCTCAGGCTATACGCAAGAACAAGTTAGTGCTATAAAAATTAGCATTCGTGCGATACTCAGGATAAAGTCCGCGAGTTTTTCGATCGACTGTATTGCCTTTCAACCGTACTCTTCAAGCTAAAAAAGCACACTAACACGTCGTACGGGCAATACTTTACACTTGTTAAGGTTTAAACCACCCTTCTGCAACATTAGCTCACATTTTTGTCATTGATTCTACAAGTTCCGCACTTATAATAGTAGTATCGTAGACACTTTTTCGAAGGAAACCTTATGGGAATTATTATTGCGATTGTGATCGGTTTTATTGTAGGTCTTATTGCGCGCGCGATTATGCCAGGCACGCAATCAATGGGCTTTATTTTCACCACGCTACTCGGTGTAGCAGGCTCTATCGTGGGCACAGAGTTGGGTAAGCTCTTAGGTTGGTATGGTCCAGGTGATGAAGCGCAATGGATTGGCTCTATCGTTGGTGCGATTATCTTATTATTCCTCTACGGTTTAATTGCTAAGAAGCGCTAAGCAATAATCGCTACTCATCGATTATTTTGGCTCGTCATTATATCTAATAGGCACGTTCTAATAGGCACGTCCTTTATGTAGTAGGCACGCCTTTTTTCTTGTCTTTAGCGTGTCCCTCAGGCGACACGCTTTTTTCTTGGGGGAATTCAATTATGGTTTCTTCACAACAGTCTGATCAATCTACCACTGGCTTATTTGCCAAAATGGCGAAGCTTGCGGGTAAAGCAGGACGTCCTTTAATTGAGAAGGCGCTCTACTTATTCTATGCCGTGCAGCATCCGAAGACTCCTGCTTGGGCGCGTCGTGTAATTTATGGTGCTTTAGCCTACTTGGTCTTACCAACTGATGCCATTCCTGATGTCTTGCCTGCTGTTGGTTTCACTGACGACTTCACGGTCATTGCGGCCGCGCTTGCAACCGTGTCATACTATATTACGCCTGAGATTAAAGAGCAGGCTAGGGCTAAATTGCTCAAGTGGTTTGGCCAGGAGATTCAACCCTGAGCGTATCAGCCTGTGCTCTCTGGGAGAGACGCAGGCACGATATTGACAGTATAATGGTCTTTATTTAAACAAATAAATTCCAATTCAACGTTTCATTAACCATTCTCGTGCAACGCCTCATTAACCATAGGAACAATCTAGTCAGTATGGCCAAATACACCTTCAACGATTTATGGCTAACCGAAGCAGTGCGACAACGTGAGGAACATTGGGGGCCCCTAGACGATAGTGCTATTTTGCATCATATTCGTCAGCAGCCTGGTGATTTGGCCGATAAGATTCGCCAGCGCGCACTGGCTTTGAGCCGTCGTGAAGGTCTGAATAAATATACCGCACAGTGGTTAAGTGCTGCTAAGATTGCGCTTGTCGTGCTATTTGCTTTCGCGATTATTGCTGGCGTTACCTCAGGTTTAAGTGCGCTAGATACGCAACGCAATCACGTCAATATTCTACTTGCGCTAGTGGCGCTACTCGGTTTACATGCCATCAGCTATATCGCTTGGCTGGTCTCCTTACTCACCTCATGGCGTAGCAATACTGTTCTAGGCAGTCTCTGGCTCTGGTTAAGTAAGAAGTTGGCGCGTAGTCCTGATGCGAGTTTAGCGGCCCAGGCCTTGGTCAATACGGCCAACCAACAAGGTAGTATGCGTTGGATCTTAAGCACGCTAAGTCACGGCTTCTGGCTAGTGCTTCTCTGTGTTGCCACACTCACCCTACTCGCCATGCTTGCGGCTAAGAGCTATACCTTTGGCTGGGAGACGACGATTCTATCCAGTCAGAACTTTGTCAGCCTGACTCATGCCTTAGGTGCACTACCTGCTCTGCTAGGCTTTAGCCAACCGAGCGCTGAACTGGTACAAGCTAGTGGTAATGCGACCGCCCCAGAAGCTGGAGCGCAAGCCATTTGGTCCAGCTGGCTAATCGGTCAAGTGGTGGTGTGGGGGATTTTACTGCGTCTCCTCAGCTTTATATTCTGTGTCTATAAAGCGCGCTCCGCCTTAGCCCGTACCCAGATTGACCCGACCTTACCTGTCTACGCAGGCCTGATTAATCGCTTGCAGCCTCGTGCTGAGTCGATTGGGATTGATGCCGCGGCACCGGCGTATAAAATACCGACCTTAGACTCACGCGATATGCCATTAAATTGGCAAGAGCAGCGCTTACTGGTTGGAATAGAACTATCCGCGGAGACGGCTTGGCCACCCTTGAATCTAGCCCCTAGTGTGTTGGATATTGGCATAATTGAGTCACGGGAACAGCGTCATGATTTACTTGGCAAGATCAGTGCTAATCCTGTGCGCGATATCCTTCTGGTCTGCGATGCCAGCCAGACACCAGACCGCGGGGTTCTCCACTATATCAGTGCGGTAGCGAGCCAGGCCCAGAACCCGCAAGTCTATCTGAGCCAAGCCTCTGAGGCATCCAGCCATCGCCTACAACAATGGAAAGATGCGCTGAAAACCGCTGGATTTAAACCTAACGCCATCTATACACAAGTGGCAGAACTCGCTAGTTGGGGGCAGGTATGAGTGAGATTAAGCCATCTCAAGGCGATACAATACATGACAAAACAATGCCTAATCAGCCATCTAGTGCCCCGTTAAACAAAACTCCCTCTCAAGAAGAGCCGAGCCAGCAACCCACTTCAATGGTGAGCAATCAAGATATATCAAGCCAGCAGTTCCCTACGAAGACGACCCCTCAAGGTGAAAAAGGTCTACTACGCCTAGCGGTTGTGGGCCATACCAATACGGGTAAGACATCCCTCTTACGCACGCTTCTCGAAGACCGTCACTTCGGTGAGGTTAAGGACTCAGCAGGCACCACCCGTCATGTGGAGGGCGCCCGTATTCGCGTCAATGGTCAAGCATTGATTGAGTTGTTTGATACGCCAGGGCTAGAAGATGGTATTGGCTTATTGGATTATCTAGAGCAATTAGCTCAGTACGCGGGGCAACGCTTAGATGGACCAGAAAGTATTCGTGTCTTCTTAGAATCCCCCGAAAGTCAGCGCCGCTTTGAGCAAGAAGCGCGTGTCTTAAACAAGCTCTTGGCCTGTGATGCGGGTCTGTATGTAGTCGATATCCGTGACCCCGTACTCAGTAAGCACAAGGATGAGTTAGCCATTCTGGCCCGTTGTGGTAAGCCACTGGTGGCGATTCTCAACTTTATCCATAGTGAGCATAATTACCTTAGTCAATGGCGTGATGCACTGGCACGCTTAGGGCTACATATGTCAATTGAGTTTGATACCGTCGCACCTGCTCTGGATGGACAAGAGCAGCTCTATCAGAAGTTGGCCTTAGTGCTTGATAGCTATGCCCCCCAGCTTAGCGCTTTATCGGCCGATATTAAGCAGCAACGTAGCCTGCGCCGTACCATCGGCTTTAATATGGTGGCCGAGCTATTAATTGATGTGGCGGCTTTTAAGATAGCTAGCCAGACCGATGAGCAAAGCATGCAACAACAATGGGCTGTTTTGCAGGATAAGGTGCGCCAACGCGAACAAGCTTGCATCAATAGTCTCTTAACGCATTATCGCTTTGCCGCGCAAGACTATCCAGGGCAGAGTTTACCGATACAAGGTGAGCGCTGGGGTATGGATTTATTCCATCCTGATGCCTTGCTGGATATGGGCATCCATGTGGGCAAGGGCTTTGCGGCGGGTGCGATGGCAGGCGCAGCCGTGGATGTCTTTACTGCAGGCTTAAGTCTGGGCACAGCTGCCCTGCTTGGTGGTATTGTGGGCAGTGTGTGGCAAGGGGCGGATAAGTTTGGCAAGCGCCTGATGGGTCGCATTCAAGGCTATCAAGAGCTCAGTGTGGATGATGGGGTCTTGCGCCTACTTGCACTACGCGGTCTACAGCTGCTCGATGCCTTAGAGCGTCGTGGTCATGCCGCCCAACATGCGATTCAGCTCAGTGATTCACATATCAAGCAATTGAAAGAAGGGGATCTACCTGAGGAAATTGGCCTAGCACGGCGTCACCCTGAATGGTCTAGCTTGTCTGAGGACTATGAGCGAGATCGCGAACGCGATATGGCGATTAAATCTCTGGCGCAACAACTGCGTGAACAGTAAGAGGCGCTGGTAGGATTGATAAGATGACAGGCGCTTAGATGACGGGCGCTTATAAAATCACAGGTGCATTTGGCAAGATATTCTCGGCATCTACAGGTAAATCACCACATGCTTGTGCTAATAAGGTTTCAATTTGAACAATTGCCTGTTCAATACCCTCTTGGTAGCGATCAGCGCTGAAGGCTTGGCCAAGTTCATTACAGATGCTCTGCCACTGGGTATTACTCACCGCCACACCGCGATCAGAGATGATTTCAATCGCATGGCGATCTAGGCCAATATATAACAGCACACCAGTATCATGCGGGGTATCCCAAACACGTAGACGACCAAAGACTTCATGGGCACGAGCGCAGTTATCCAGTTCGGGATCGTGCGTATGGACTTCAATCGCCACCACTAACTCACCCGCATGCTTGCTTTCGCTGGTATGAATGCGTTCAGTCAATTGTGCTAAGAACTCATCAGGAAAATATTTCCGTCGCAAGTATGCACCGTGATAATGGCCTAAGCCAACTTTATACATCCAATTACCAGCCACCTGAAGCTCCTCCGCCACCACTTGAACCACCGCCACCGCCGCCAAAGCCACCGCCTCCACCGAAGCCGCCACCACCAAAACCACCACCGCCGAAGCCTCCACCAAAACCACCGCCATCGCGCCATGGGTTGCGGCCACGAGAGCGCTGAGCAGGAGTAGAGCGGGTGTTTTTACTAACTTGGCTTAAGGGTTCACGGAATACACGACGTAAAATCGTGCCGACGATAAAGACGATAAACGCACCGATAAAGGCAAACATGACGGGACTCACTAAACCCATACCTGCTTGAGCGACGATAAAGCCGCCGAGAAGGGGATGGGCAATCACCGCCACTAAGACGCCAAATAGGAGCATCATTAGGAAAATAACGATATCATCATCAGCCATATCCGCATCAGTGGGTTTCTTAACTTCCGGGAGAGCCTCTTTATTAATCAGGCTAATCATGCTATCAACGCCACGATTAATGCCAGTGACGTAATCATTACGTTGAAAGTGCGGTGCTACGATATCGTTTAAGATGCGTGAGGCCAGAATATCGGGAATAGCGCCTTCAAGACCGTAGCCTACCTCTATACGTTGACGACGGTCGTTCTTCGCAATTAAGTAAAGTACCCCATCATCGACTTTTTGACGGCCAATCTTCCATTGGTCAAAAACGCGGCGGGCATAAGTTTCTACCGTATCAGGTTGCACCGTCGGCACCATTAGGACGAAAACTTGTGCCCCTTTTTCATCTTCTAAGGCTTTCAGTTTAGATTCAAGTTGCGCTTGCTCACTAGGACTGAAGGTGCCCGTTAAGTCTGTCACACGTGCGGTTAAACGCGGCACAGCGACTTCGCCATTACTCGATTCTTGCGCAGTAGCACGCGCATCCGTATTAGCGCCAGCACTCGAACGGGATTGGCTATTCGTCGAAGGAACTACTGAACCTGAGGCCGCACTATCAGAGGTCACGGTCGCCGAGGGTCCTGGACCAGGGATTGCTGTCGGTGAACGGGTCTGCGCGTGCGCAAAGCTACTCAGCAAATAGATACTGAGGCTTATGAGCAGCCCTAGTAACCATAGCCAAGAGTGACGTTCCGCCAAAGGCAGCGCAGCAGCGCCCTTAGAACATACTCCTGAGTTTACGTGCTTAATGCTAGAGCGACTTTGTGCTTGAAGCTTCAGCAGAGAAGCCTCATTATCTACCGCACTTGCATGGCACTTAGCTGGCAGACTCGCAACAAAGCTCCTAGCGGATACCTCTGCGTTCTGCCGCGTTGAGCGACGGCGACCTTGTCTCAACATTACTGTGCTGGAGCTGGTGCAGGTGCCGCTGGCGCAGCTGGCGCTGTGGCAGGACGATTAATATCGAACTGTACGGTTGGTGCCCGCATAATTTCCGCTTGATTATCGACGCCAAAATTAGGTTTCACGTCGTAGCCAAAGATAAAGGCCGTAATCAAGGTCGGGAATTGACGGATAAAGGTATTATAGGATTGAACTTCCTTAATATAACGACCGCGTGCGGTGGCAATACGGTTCTCGGTGCCTTCAAGTTGTACGTTCAAATCACGGAATACCGCATCAGCCTTAAGTTGTGGGTAGTTCTCTGAGACTGCTAATAAGCGCGATAAGGCTGAGGTCATCTGACTCTGAGCTGCTTGGAATTGCGCTAACTCTGCTTCGGTTGGAATCTTATCGGCCGACAATTGCAATGAGCCAACACGGGCGCGCGCATTCGCCACTTCGGTCATCACTTCACGCTCATGTACCATATAGGCATTCACGCTAGCCACAATTTGAGGTACCAAGTCAGCACGACGTTGATATTGGTTTAAGGTCTCAGACCAAGCCGCTTTCACGCTTTCATCCAAGGTTTGAATTTGGTTATAACCACAACCTGCTAATAAGGTAGTCATTAGTAAAACCAAGAGGGTGCGTAGTTTTTTCATAGAAAGTCCAAATAAGGATAAAAACAAAATGAATGCTTTATTATATCCAAGAATATTCGCCACACTTAACTAATTTACAAATCCTTAAGGTTGCTATGTCCTGGTCCGTCTGGTTGAGCTTATGCGCAGCTGCTTTCGCTATTTCACTCTCCCCTGGTCCAGGTGCTGTTGCCTCCCTCTCATCGGGGCTGCGCTTTGGTATGCGGCGTGGCTATTGGAATGCAATTGGTTTAGCCATTGGCTACGGTGCGCAATACGTGATTAGCGTGATTGGGGTGGGCGCCATTCTTGCCGCATCCGATACCGCCTTCCAAGTGGTCAAGTGGATCGGTGTCCTCTACCTACTCTATCTTGGCTATAAGCAATATCGCTCACCTGTGGCTATCATTAAATTAGATCACGACACCACGCATATGTTGTCACGCCGTAAATTAGTCATGCAAGGTATCTTAATCAATCTCAGTAATCCTAAGGGTGCCGTATTCCTAATTGCCGTCACGCCCCAATTCTTGAATATCCACGGCCCCTTGCTGCTGCAATATGTGATTATCTGCGCCACCTTGGTCATCGCCGACCTGATTATTATGGCGGGCTATACGGGCTTGGCCTCACGAATTATGAAATACATGCGCAACCCCCACCGTGCCGCGGCGCTCAATCGCCTATTTGGCATTCTATTTATCATGGCGGCCTTACTGATGGCATTTATGGGGCAAAAGGTATAAGCCGTACGTTCAAGCACTGCAAGCGCTGGTAACGGTGGGTGGTGAGATAAGGAGCAAAAGGCATAAGCCGTACGTTCAAGCACTGCAACAATAAGTGTTAATTCTGTTGTGCAGATTCGCTAACTTGCTTATTTCTTTCACTTTTTTTGCTAAATTGGGATTAAAATACTAGGTTTGCTGCGCGAATTGTTGCGCAAGGCCTTTTTTCAAATTTGTTTATGTCCAATTTATCTATTGCACAAGAAGTGGCTCGTCGCCGCACTTTTGCTATTATTTCTCACCCTGACGCGGGTAAAACCACCTTAACTGAAAAGCTCTTACTATTCTCAGGTGCGATTCAAATTGCGGGTAGTGTTAAAGCCCGTAAAGCCAGTCGCCATGCCGCCTCTGACTGGATGGAAATTGAAAAGCAACGTGGAATTTCTGTCGCTTCCTCAGTGATGCAGATGGAGTATAAGGGCTGCGTGATTAATCTCTTAGATACGCCTGGACACCAAGACTTCTCGGAAGATACCTATCGTGTGCTGACGGCAGTGGATGCGGCGATTATGGTGGTTGATGCGGCCAATGGTATTGAGCCTCAGACTGAGCGCCTATTGCAAGTTTGTCGTGCCCGTAATACGCCGATTATTACCTTCGTCAATAAACTAGACCGTGAGGTGAAAGAGCCCCTAGACCTACTTGAAGAAATTGAGTCGCACCTCGGTATGGATGTGATTCCATTCTCTTGGCCAATTGGTATGGGTAAGCACTTTGGTGGGGTATTTGACTTGCGCCAAGATCGTATGCGCTTATTTAAGCCGGGTCAGGAACGCTTGGACGCTGCAGAATATATCGAAGGCCTGCACAATCCCTTAATTAAAGAGAAGTTCGGCTCTTATTATGAGAAGGCCCTAGAAGAGATTGATCTGATCCAAGACGCCACACCTGAATTTGATCATCAAGCCTTCTTAGATGGGCATCAGACGCCTATGTTCTTTGGCTCTGCTGTGAATAATTTTGGTGTCCAAGAAGTTCTCGACACCTTAGTACAGTGGGCGCCTAAGCCTGGCGCACGCCAAGCGCTACAACGCGTGGTAGAACCTGATGAGCCTAAATTCACTGGGGTGATTTTTAAAGTGCAAGCAAATATGGACCCTGCGCACCGTGACCGTGTGGCCTTTGTCCGTGTGAGTTCAGGTAAGTTTGAGCGTGGTATGCGACTTAAAGTCAGTCGTACCAATAAAGAAATTCGTCCGAATAACGTGGTGGCCTTTTTATCCCAACGCCGTGAAATTCTTGATGAAGCGTATGCCGGTGATGTAATTGGTATCCCAAATCACGGAGTGTTACATCTTGGTGATGTACTCACCGAAGGAGAAAGCCTACAATTTACAGGCTTGCCATTCTTCGCGCCTGAATTATTCCAACAGGTTGAGGTGAAGGACCCGCTACGTAGCAAGCAATTACGTACTGGTTTAAAGCAGCTTGGGGAAGAAGGAGCGATCCAGGTGTTTCGTCCTGAAGTCGCTGGTGGTGCGCTCTTATTAGGCGCCGTGGGTCAACTACAGTTTGAAGTGGTCGCTCATCGCTTGAAAACCGAGTATGGGGTTGAAGCGCGCATGATGCCGTCGCGCTATACGATGGCGCGCTGGTTTACCAGCGATAATCCTGCGGCTTTGCGTAAGTTTATGGCAAGTAATGCCCAACATATCGCTTATGACGTGGTTGAGGCGCCGGCATTTTTAATCAGCTCTATGGCTCAACTTCGAGTCGCAGAGGATTTAAATCCGGATATTAAATTTCATTCCATGCGTGAGCATGGTGGTCAAGTATTCCATGAAAACAGCTAAAATGGAATATGTTTTACATTAAGGCGTGAGCTCTATGTCTTGGCGTTTATTATTATTTACCTTATTAGTATTTGCAGGCCTATCTACGGTAGGTGGGCTATATGCGGGTGATTGGCTGATTAAGCATGCGCCAGTGCAAGCCAATTTACCTGATATTACGGAGGCGGATCCACCGCCACCTGTGGACGCACAAGGTCGCCCTCTGGTTCGTCGTCCGCAGCAACCGCTGATGAATGGCAACCAAGGTTTCCCCGAACGCGAAACCACGATTGACTGGGCAGTCAAAGCCGAGAATTTGAGTGCAGCCAAGACCGCATCAAGCACAGCAAGACTACCTAGTGATATGAACACAACGGGTACTGGTGCCGCCAAACCGATTACCAACAATGTCACACGTGGTTCTACAGCACCATCAGGTAATATGCGCCCAATCGGGCAAGGCGGTGCTGTGACACCGAGTCGTGGTGGCAGTGCTGGCGGCTCTTGGGAAGCGGCCTTCAATCGAGAGCTAGCGGCCTGTCGTCAGATGGGATTCTTTGAGCGTGCTAATTGTGTGGCGAATACGCGTGAACGCTATTGCGGTCCGAACAAGGCCTGGGGACAAGTGCGCGACTGCCCTGCTCGTTAAATCTTGAGTAGACTGTTACGGTTTAGGTCTCCGTTATAATGTCTTGCGTCGGCTATTACGATTAAAGTTCGTTATTACGATTTGAGGTCGCCATGAAAGCTTGAGCCGACTATTAAGTCTTGAATCCATCTTAAGAAACCATAACTCCCGTCAGGCCTTAAAATACAAACAAGCCCATTATCATCACCTGATAATGGGCTTAATTTTGATTGATGCTGAACGACTTAAACTATTGTGATTCTAGGTGCTAATTATATGCCTGGCTTATAAGTGTGGGATATGTGTGGTCTTATTCATGATCCATACAGCTTTGAATATAGTTCTTCTCACCCATGGTTTTCATGAGTTCTTGCTGAGTTTCAAGCCAGTCGATCTGCTCTTCATTATCCTCAAGGATTTCCGCTAAGAGTTCACGTGTCACAAAATCAGAGACACTTTCCATATGCGCAATCGCTTGGACTAAGCTCGCATGTAACTCTTCCTCTAAGGCCAAATCGCACTTGATAATATCGGCGACATCTTCACCAATACGAATCTTGCCGAGTTCTTGTAAGTTCGGTAAACCCTCTAATAAGAAAACACGTTCAATAATCTCATCGGCATGCTTCATATCTTCAATCGATTTCTTATATTCCGCCTTACCCAAACCGTTCAAGCCCCAATTCTTGAGCATACGCGCATGTAAAAAGTACTGGTTAATTGAGGTTAACTCCAATTTGAGTACCTGGTTAAGGAACTTGTTCACGTCTTTAGGTGCTTTCATGATAAATCTCCGCTGGTGCTGGTGTCAGCCATCTATAAGAATTTTAGTTTAGCACAAAAAAGCTCACCCATATTTCGTATGTGAGTGAGCTTTATGCTGCTTAATGACTGCAAGGACTTGTCTTAATGGTCGATCGCTAAAAGGAAGAGAGTCACCTCTAAGCGGATCCTCAGACAGATCGTCGCCGCTGTTCTTGACGCCCCCGCCCTATAAGGCGAGGTTTGACAGTGCGCTTAATTCAAAGTCTGCTTTAATTAGCTTTCTTCCAAGGCGGCGTAACCTCAATGGCTTGCATTAAACCAGGATTCGCTGGCTCTTCTAAATAACTCTCGGCACAGCTCGCACAGCAACCACAGCTTGTTGCAACGCCTAACTGAGCTTGTAAATCAGCTAAGGTACGCGCACCATTAGCCACCGCCTCTTTGACAGATTTTTCGCTAATCGCATTACAGATACACACGTACATGGTACACCTATATAAAATTCAATTCGTAATGAGAATAATTATCATCAATATTTTGATTCTTGTCAAGAATCTTCTGCAATACCCTGATAAAAATTAAGGTTTTACGCCAAGCCGCTTTCTGTTCACTGGTTCTTTCACGCTTACCCGAGCCCAAATTGTCTGTCTGGGCCTAGATAACCTTGGCCTTGCTCACACCTTAGTCTAGTCTATTTAGAGCACCTTCCCGAGCGCATTCCTTAGCCTGGACCACCTAGTCTGCTTAATCTGGACCAACTTACCTGAGCCATTCTACTTGCCTACACAGCCTGCTAATCCTCTCCACGCAATATTGCTTGCGCTTTGCGTTGTGAGGCTGCTGGCAAACCCATGGCTTCGCGGTATTTAGTCACAGTGCGGCGCGCAATCACAATGCCTTTTTGCGCCAAGAGTTCACACAGTTTATTATCTGATAAGGGTTTGGCGGTATTCTCTGTCTCAATCAATTCGCGTAGGAGTTGTTGTGTGGACGTCGCTGAAGTTTGCTCTCCGTCTTGGGTTGAAAGCGCGGCACTGAAGAATCGCTTGAGTTCAAACACCCCATGTGGGGTTGCGATAAATTTCTGAACCGTTGCTCGAGATACGGTTGATTCGTGCATACCTAAATCATTCGCGATATCCTTGAGCGTCAGGGGACGCAAGCCTGCTAAGCCTTGAGCAAAAAAATCTTCTTGGTGATTCATAATCGCTTGCGCCACCATCAGAATCGTGGCAAAGCGTTGCTTTAATTGTGTCATGAAACTACGCGCCTGCTTAAGTTGCTCCTGCAATTGCGGACTTTGGCGCAGGGTCTGTCGATCCAAAACCTTAACAATCCGCTCATATTCAGGGACGATTCGTAGCTTCGGTAAAACTTGCGGATTAAGTATTAAGACCCACTCGCCTTCTTGCCGTCGCACCAATACATCAGGCACAGCAAAGTCTGCGGTGGGTGTACTCCATGCCTTGCCAGGACGTGGATCGAGTTGGGTAATTAAGTGATGGGCCTGACGAATAATATGCGTGCTTTGCTGGGTCAGCACTTTGAGGCGTTCTAAATCAGCCTTGGCTAGGGCTTCTAAATCATATTGGCATATTTGTCGTGCACATGCTAATACTTGCTTATCAGGAGCATCCGCTAAGCGTCTTGAATCGAGTTGCAACAATAAGCATTCAGCCAAGCTGCGGGCGGCGATGCCTGGCGGTTCAAAGCTCTGCAAAATTGATAAAGCATCTTCCACCTGTTGCGGTGCAATCTCTTGATCCAACACCCCACTTAATAAGGCGCTAAGTTCTTCAACACTCGAGACAAGATAGCCATTCTCATCAATATCCCCGATTAAATAGGTAATCAGGGTTCTTTCTTCTTCGTCAGCCTGACTGGTTCCAAGTTGCTCTAGCAAATATTCCTGTAAACTAGCAGTGTATGCCATTTCGGGCATATAATGTTCATCATTATCAGAGTGTTGTGTAGCTGATGAACCATCCGTCATCGTATCGGCATAATTATCATTTATGCTATCGAACGACTCAGGTGGATCTATTTCATTCGCTTCATGCAATTCCAATAAGGGATTGTCATTAAGCATCTGCGCAAGCTCGGCCTCAAGCTCTACGCCTGAGCACTGCAACAATTTTAACGATTGCTGCAACTGAGTACTCATCACTAACTGCTGTGATAGGCTAGCGCTAATTCCTTGACGCATATTAACTGACATTATCTTATGACACCATCAGCTTTAAAAAAGAAAGATATCTCACTGTTAAATAAAACCTTGTTTGACTTGGCAAAGCCTAGATTGATTTTGCGCATCCTTGTCGTTATTATCGCTTGTGCCCTCTGGTTTTTAGTGGCCCAATGGCTATTGAAATTCGGCGCTCGACAAGACTACGCTTTCCTTGATCAGTTTAACACGCAGATTGTCAGCTTCCTAAATAGTATAAACAAATATATTTGGTGGGGCGTTATTCTTATTGGTAATTTAATCCTTTATTTCGTGCTCTATAGTTGGATTAGCAATAGCATCCAGCGCGCTGGCTCTATCGTCCCAAAACCCGAGGTCACGCGTGATTTGATTAATGGTCTCTCATCTGATGGTAAGAACGTCCTTGCTTGGGTTTGGCAAGATCAGCGTGAGCCGATTACGATTCGTGTATTAGATCAAACCCGTGAACAATTAAAAGGTGACCGTGTCCAACGCCTAGCGCAGGTGGACCAACAACGCCGCCTCTTAGGTATTACCCCTTCAGCCATTGGCAATGCACCGCTACAAGGTAAAACCATCCCGGTTGTATCGGCAAAAGAGGCCTTGCAACGTTCAGCCTCCCCCGAAACTGAAGCGCCTGAACAAACTAAAGCACGTGTTGATGCGCTGCTCGCCGATGTAAATCTGCAATTAGATGCACAACAAGAGGAATTAGGTGGTAGAGAATTAGTGGGATCTGAGGGACTCAAGTCGTCTGCAACGCACACCTTGACAGATTCTCCAACACAAGCGGCAAGCGAACCCGCCAAGTCGCCAGAGATTCCGACTTTGAAACCTTAATATTGAGGCCATAATATTGAAGTCTTCGCACAATGAGTGATATTAGTCACCATTAAGGACAAGGAATATCAGGCCGGGCGATGCTTTGCCTCCCAACCTCCATGAAGCACTAGGAAAATCAGGCTAGGCAATGCCCCCCTGACTTCCATTAAGGACAGCGAATATAAGGGTATCTAAGGCCATACTGCCGCCATAGCATCATTGAGATCTCTGTTTGAAGCAATCAACTCCGAGCCTGGTCTTGATTGCTTTAAATAAACTTGGCAAGTTCCGCAAAAAAGCCTCATATCTGATTAATTTGTTGGAAAAACGATAAATTCTCTCTATTGAGGCTTGATTTTTTTTATAATTTGCGCTAATAATAGATTCTATGGACACGCAAACTCATACTTTCTCTACTGTAGAAATCTTCCGCTCAGCTGATTCTTTAGCTCACAGCGATACTGTTGCGTGCTTGCCATTCTCACTACTCCTCCTGAACCTAGCGATCGGTTGCCGAGCCTAGAGCTTTGGTGGTAGTTCGGCAGCCTGTAATTCAGCCACTCGGAATTTATTAATAATTTAAATCTCGGTGCGATGAACTAGGCGGAGCCAGTTGATGCACTGAGAACCATGAAAATAATAGGTGCATTCATGATGTTACAAAACCCCGCTACTAAATATATCCCTTTTAAACCGTTTGTCACGGACTTCACTGAGCGTACGTGGCCAACGAAAACCATCACTAAACCACCCATCTGGATGAGTACAGATTTACGTGATGGCAACCAATCGTTGATTGAACCCATGAGTGTTGAACGCAAAGTACGTTTCTTTAAACACTTAGTGCAAATTGGTTTTAAAGAAATTGAAGTGGGCTTTCCATCAGCTTCACAGACCGATTACGATTTCGTCCGTAAGCTTATCAATGACAAGCTGGTTCCAGACGATGTGACGATTATTGTCTTGACTCAAGCGCGTGAGGAATTGATTGAGCGCACAGCAGAGTCATGCCGCGGTGTTAAGAACGCCATGATTCACATGTATAACGCCACTGCTCCAGCCTTCCGCAAAATTGTCTTTGATATGACTCAAGATGAAGTTCGCGAATTCGCTGTTGAAGGCACCCGCATGGTCAAGGCAGCTATGGCGAAATACCCTGAAGTTAACTGGCGCTTTGAATACTCGCCTGAAGTCTTTAGTACGACCGAGCCTGAGTTCGCCGTTGACGTATGTAATGCCGTTGCCGCTGAATGGGGCACAAGCCCTGAGCGTAAGATCGTCTTTAACTTACCAGCGACGATTGAAGCCACCACGCCGAATATGTATGCCGACCAAATCGAATGGTTCTGCAAACACGTGAACGATCGTGAGAATGTCATTGTTAGTGTGCACCCACACAATGACCGCGGTACTGCCGTAGCCGCCGCTGAGTTGGCGCAGATGGCTGGTGCTGATCGTGTTGAAGGTTGTTTATTCGGCAGTGGTGAGCGTACTGGTAATGTCTGCTTAGTCACCTTAGCCTTGAATTTATACACTCAAGGTATTCATCCAGGTTTAGATTTCTCTGATATTGACTCTGTTCGTTTAACTGCTGAGTACTGTAACCAATTACCAGTACATCCACGTCATCCATACGTAGGCGACTTAGTCTTTACCGCTTTCTCTGGTTCACACCAAGACGCCATCAAGAAAGGTTTCCAACAACAGAAAGAAGACGCAGTTTGGGAAGTTCCTTACTTGCCAATTGACCCCGCTGACTTAGGTCGTAGCTATGATGCCGTGATTCGTGTGAATAGCCAATCAGGTAAGGGTGGGGTTTCGTACTTACTTGAAAATGAGCATGGCTTTAACTTACCACGTCGCTTGCAAATCGAATTTAGCCGCGCTATCCAGCGCGTTACCGACGAGACAGGAACCGAGGTTAATGGCAATGCGGTCTACGATATTTTCAACCGTGAATATTTAAACCAAAATGCCCCATGGAGTTTAGTCAGCCACCAAATCACTTCGGTGCCGAATGCTGCTGAAGGCAATGCCTTCGTACTTGAGGCTGAGTTGGTCAATGATGGCGTAACTAAGAAAGTCAAAGGCCAAGGCGATGGCGCGCTTTCTGCCTTTGTCAACGCCTTAAACTTACCGATTCGTTTTATGGACTATCACGAGCATGCTTTAGGTAGTGGTGAGAAAACCAAGGCCGTGTGTTATGTTGAATTACGCTTAGGCGAGTCTCAAACTGGTTTTGGTGTCGGCATTCATGTGGATATCGTTACCGCCTCATTCCAAGCGGTATTAAGTGCCGTCAACCGCCATATTAATGCAGCCGCACAAGAGCAAGCCGCTTAAGGTCTAGACTCAGCAGTAGCAATAGATGGAGCAACATGAAGGCCTAGCTTTGAAGTGAAACTCAAAGCTAGGCCTCATCTATTACCAAGCCGAAGAACTATTCCACACCACGCTATCCTCGGGATCTGCTTGTGCCGCTTTCAGCATTTCCAACAGAGGGTAAGCACGGCGCGCCAGATTAACCGGCTCTTGCACAGGATGAGGCTTCTCTTCATCATTCTCTTTCTGTCGATCTTCTTCCTCGTAGCTAGGCGTCGGGTTTTCAGTCTTATCATGATGCATCGCGCGCTCTAAGCTAGCAATCGCACCCGCTAATTGCTCATGCGTAATCACGCCCTGCTCTGGCATCGTCTCATAGGTACGCCCCATGGCCTTCAATACTTGCAGCGCGTCTTTACCTAACATCAATACTTCACCACTGGATTTCGAACGAAATGTAATCAGCATAAATATCCCCTATGATCGATTTAGAATTGCACTGGAATCATTGTACTCTTAAATAGCGATTATCTTGTTTTAAGGTGTGCTGACGGGCAATCACAGTATGTATGAAGCGTTAACTCGTTTACTCGGTAAACTCCCTCTATTTGCATCAAGAGATGAGAACGACGCCCTAGATATGTTATTATTTTACTTATCAATATATCCTTGTAAAACAGCGCTCTAGCTTGACTAAACTCGCTTTAGCGAAATCCTGTTTGTTTTATTCACTTTACGATACCAAGATTCTATGCTCCCAGAGCTTCAAGCACAACTTAGCCAGTTATTGGCTGAGGCAGTCACTTCACTGCTTCCAGACCAAGCCCCAAGTATTAAACTTGAGCGTCCTAAACAAGCGGACCATGGGGATATTGCCACCAATATTGCGATGCAATTAGCGAAACCCGCCAAGCGCATTCCACGCGAGCTTGCGCAGGACATCGTGAGCGCCTTAATGAGTCTGCCGCAAGCTCAAGACTTGCTTGAGTCAGCAGAGATTGCGGGGCCTGGCTTTATTAATTTGCGCCTCAAACCTTCGGTGCATCAATCTATCATTGGAACCATTCAAGCTCAAGGCGTCAATTACGCCAAGGGTGCGCCGAATGGCGAATCAATGATTGTCGAGTTTGTTTCTGCTAACCCAACCGGCCCTCTGCACGTAGGTCATGCACGTCAAGCAGCGCTAGGCGATAGTATCTGTCGCTTGTTTAGTGCCAGTGGCTATCAAGTGCATCGAGAGTTCTACTATAACGATGCCGGCAACCAAATTAATAACCTCGCCACCAGCGTGCAAGCACGTGCGCGCGGCCAATCTCCTGATGATGAGGGCTACCCTGCCGACGGATATCGTGGAGACTACATTCTGGATATTGCCAATGACTATATGGCTGGCAAGACCGTAGAAGCTGATGGTCAACTCATTACGGGCGCTGCTGATCTCGAGAACATTGATGAAATTCGCCGCTTTGCCGTGGCTTACTTACGCCGCGAACAAGATTTAGACCTGAAAGCTTTCAATCTGATCTTTGATGAATATTATCTCGAAAGCTCTTTGTATACGGATGGCAAGGTTGAACAAACGGTTAAGCAACTCACCGATAATGGTTTTACCTATGAGCATGAAGGTGCGCTCTGGCTTAAAACCACTGAGTTAGGCACCGGTGACGATAAAGACCGCGTGATGCGTAAATCCGATGGTAGCTACACCTACTTCGTCCCTGATGTGGCTTATCACATCACTAAGTGGCAACGCGGCTATCACCATGCAATTGATATCCAAGGCAGTGACCACCATGGTACTGTCGCTCGTGTACGTGCGGGTCTACAAGGTTTAAATTTAAACATACCGAAAGACTACCCTGCGTATATCTTGCATAAGATGGTTCGCGTGATGCGTAATGGCGAGGAAGTGAAGATTTCCAAGCGCGCAGGCTCTTATGTCACGATGCGTGATTTAATTGACTGGGTAGGCCAAGATGCGGTGCGCTTTTTCCTCATTCAGCGTCGTGCAGATACGGAATTTACTTTCGACGTTGACCTAGCGCTGGCCAAGAGTTCAGACAATCCGGTTTACTATATTCAGTATGCCCATGCTCGTATCTGCAAGATCTTGCGTGATAGTGCCGTCTCCACTACCGACCTGCAAAAGGCCAATGCCGCTCTCTTAGTCGCACCAACCGAGCTTACGCTCTTAAAGCGCCTAGCCGAGTTACCGAATATGATCCAACTCGCCACTAAAGAGCTTGGGCCGCACTATATTGCTTTCTGGCTACTTGACTTAGCGACCGATTTCCATGCTTGGTACACAGCAGAACGTATGATGATTGAAGACCCAGAACTTAAATTAGCCCGACTTGCCCTAGCCGATGCCACTCGCCAAGTGATTGCTAACGGCCTGGATCTATTAGGCGTATCTTCTCCAGAGCAAATGTAATATGGCCACCACTCGACGCAAACCCGCGACTTGCAGCCGCAAAGCGCCTGCTAAACAGAGCACTAAGCGCAGTCCTTTTGGCTTTCTGATTTTTGGTCTAATTTTAGGTTTAGCACTAGCGGCTTTTTTAAGCTACTACCTTAAAAGCTCGCCTTTGCCTTTTACCCAACAAACAGCACAAACCTCAAACCAAACGAGTACGGGGACGCGTCAAACAGTACCCACATCTCAGCAGCCTCCTCTACAAGCGCCTACGCGCAACGTTGAGGCGCCTGCTGTTGTCCAAACTGCGCCAGGATACGTGTCACCGCAACCAGCAACGACTTCACCTGGATCCGCAACAACAAACTCTGCACCAAGCACTTCCATTGCCGCACAAACGGCCAACAATCAAAGTACTCAGCAGCCCAGTGCCTCAAGCACAGCGGATCCCATCGGCGCCATTATTGATCCAAATTCCGGTTTGGTGACTGCCCCCGTTGCGCAATCAAACGCGCGAATTAATCCAGATGCCCTGATCAAACAAAAACCTGAAACAGCGAAAAGCCCTAGCACGACTGCTAGCGCCAACGCTGGCACTACAGCAAGCAGCAACGCCAACACAACAGTGAGCCAAACCGCTACGACGAGTTCGACGCCTGCCGCCGCATCAAGCACTAAATCTAAAACGACCACGGGTTCAAGCGATCAAATCGCTCAGTTAATTAAAAACATCCCGGAAGAGCGCAAATCACCTACCATTAGCCAGAATCTTGCCTCCGCACCACTACGAATTCAAGCGCCGAGCTCGATCGCTGCTACAGATAAAGGCGTGCACTTAAATACTGCACCAGCAAATGCGAATAAGCCTGCGTCAAACAGCAATAAGGCAACAACCGGTGCCTCTGCGTCAAGTAATAGCACCGCTTCGGGAGCCAATAACAGTGCTAGCGCTAAGAAAATTAGCACACAATACTTGCAAGTGGGTTCTTTCGCCAACTACCAAGAAGCGGATGCGACGCGCGCTCGTATGCTTCTCCTAGGTTTTAATAATGTGAGCATCTCGAAAACTCGTGTCAATAATACGGAGTTTAATCGTGTGAGGATTGGCCCCTTCAATGATGAGCAGGCCTTAAAAACCTCTCAGCAAAAGCTGCAATCAGCCAATATTCAGTCAACTGTAGTGCGCTGATTATCACCCCATTTAGGTGGGCTTGTTTAGGGTCTATCGCTGTGTCACTATCATCGGAAATCGCCCCCTAAGAACAGCGATAAAATTGGCGCCCTGTACAGACTAAAGAGTAAGCTTATAACGCAATTGCATATACAAGAGAAGTTAAGCGAAAGGCACGGCTTCTCTTGTAATCATTTGTAGCCAATTCCCCTTATTCTGCCCCTTAAACGATACCCAAAGGCTTAACAAACTGCGGGCTTATACGTTACATTAATACTTATTGATTGACTCACTTAGAGATGATAAAAACATGATGAATTTAAGAAAGTTTTTAGCCCGCGTAGTTCCTGCTTTAGCACTGATGTCTGCTGCTGCCTCACCAGCATTGGCACAACAAGGGCCACAATTTATCCCTTTAGATCCGCCATTCACGTCTGAAACAGCAGGCAAGCAAGAGATACTAGAATTTTTCTCTTATGCATGTAGTCACTGTGCTGTGATGGCACCTATGGCTGATAAGCTAAGCACAGAGTTGCCAGAGTCATTTACCCTTGTGCATGTACCAGTGAGCTTTAACGCGTCTATGGTGCCTATGCAGCATCTGTACTACTCTCTTGTGGCTTTAGATCGCAAAGACCTCCACCTTAAAGTCTTTGATGCTATCCACAAACAAAAACAACGCCTATTTACCCGTGATGAAATTATTGATTGGGCGGTTAAGCAAGGAATTGATAAACAAGAATTTACCGCAACCTATGATTCATTCGGTGTTGGCGCGAAGGTCAAGCGTGCCGCTGAACTTACCGACCAATACAAAGTGAATTCAACACCAACCTATGCCGTTGCAGGTAAATACCTCACCTCACCGGGCATGACAGGCACTTATGAAAGCGCCATTACCTTAATTAAAGAGTTAGTGGCTAAAGAAACTGCACAATAAGGCTACCACCTCTCCTCGAGGTAGCCCGCATTTGACTTGCCACAACAAGAAGGACTCCAGATATATTCTATATCTAGGAGTCCTTCTTTATGGGTATCAACGAAGTCCTGAAGCAGTCAGTGCTTAAGCGGAAACTGCACGCGCCTTATGAAGTGCTTGTTCCAGATCAGCAATTAAATCACCAACGTACTCCATGCCGATGTGCAGGCGCACTAGGTTAGGGTACTCTGCATTCCAATACGCATGCTGCGGCATATAATCGGTGCCGACCATCTCAACAAGACTCTCATAGCCACCCCACGAGTAACCAATACTAAAGAGTTCAAGCGCGTTCACGAATTCTTCAGTCTGCTTTTTACTTAACTTCAAGGCGACGGACATCATACCATTCGAGCCAATCGCATCACGCTGCCATAAGGCATGGTTCTTGTCTTGCGCATAAGCCGGATGATAAATTTGTAAGGTCTCAGCTTGCTGCGCAAAGAAATCGCATACAGCCAAGGCATTCAGCGCATGACGCTGCATACGCACATCAAGGGTACGAGCACCACGCAGAGCAAGCCATACATCATCCGCGCTGACTGAATAACCTAAGGCATATTGATTGGTGTCGATTCGCTTAATGAGTTCTTCGCCTTTGACCACCACGGCACCCATTAATAAATCAGAATGTCCGCCGATATACTTGGTCACCGCAACAAGACTAATATCCGCACCTAAATCAAGCGGACGATATGCCATTCCCGAACCCCATGTATTATCCGCCACCACAATCAGATTATGCTTTTTCGCAAAAGCCACCAATGCGGGCACATCAAGCATCTCAAATAATAAAGATCCTGGTGATTCAAGATAGAGAATGCGTGTGCTTGGCTGTAAGTGCTGTTCCAAGCTGTCTACATCACTGAAAGAGCAGAATGTAGAACTAATATTCATGCGCTTAAGTACCGTATCTTGCATCACACGTACGGGACCATACACACAATCAGCGACCAACATATGGTCGCCTGCACTCAATAGGGATAACAAGACCATAGAAATAGAGCCTAAGCCTGAAGGAGCGAGAAAGGCTCGTTCACCACCCTCAAGCGTGCACATCATCTCTTCAAATGCGGCATGCGTATCCATACCGCCACGCCCATAACCTGCAATACGCTCACCAGCATTCTTACGGCGATAGGTTTCGTGCAGATCAGCCACCGTATTAAAGCGCACCGTACTGGTACGGATTGAAGGTAAGGCCACGGGGGCCACAGGATGATCAGCATCGCAAGGAGCGGTACCAAGATGGGCAAGTTTGGTCAGGATTGAGTGAGACATATGTGGGTGCCTATGAATAAAATGAGAGTAAACGAACAATCTAAGGGCAAGCTAGACGCGAGCAGATGCGCTACAATTATAACGCCTTATATCCTCCGCCCTAAAGGACGGGGTTTTACGGCAAGCTTTAATAATAACAGATTAACCCTTAGCCGCTACCTTCCATGCCTCTCGACACCTTTCTGAGCTTTTTTAGTATCTGTGCCCTGATTGCGATTTCACCCGGTCCAGATAATATTTTCGTGCTACTGCAAACTGCCCTTTATGGCTATCGTGTAGGCTTTGTGATTGTTCTAGGCTTAATGAGCGGTATTATTTTTCATACTTTACTCGTCACATTAGGCGTGGCTGCTTTGTTAAAAGCCTCAGCGACAGCGTTCACCCTCTTAAAATTTATTGGCGCCGCCTACCTACTTTACCTCGCTTACTTGACCTTTAAAGCACGGCCGATTAGCTTGCCTAATACCGTGCCAAGCTCCAAGCCAACAAACTCGCGCTTAAGCTTGTGGCAGTATTATCGCCGTGGAATTTTTATGAATATCACGAATCCTAAGGTAAGCTTGTTTTTCTTAGCCTTTTTCCCACAGTTTACGTATTCAACAGAAATCCCTGTCAGCCAACAGATGCTAAGTTTAAGTGGCGTTTTTGTCTTGGCGACTTTTGTTGTCTTTAATTCAATTGTGATTTTTAGCGCTTATTTTGGCCGTATTTTACGCCAATCACCACGCGCGCAACTTATCTTAAATTGGATTACGATTGTGGTGTTTTGTGGCTTGGCCCTGCGCTTATTGCTCGGTTAAGGGGTGCGCTAGGCACCCTCTCCATTAGCTGATTTTCTGAAAACGATACACCCCATCATCACCTAATTCACGACTCACTTTACCGGCGAAATATAGGGCATGTAAGTGCGCTAAAGCCTCGCCCATGGCGAATGTCAGCTGATGTAAATCAAGTTGCCGTTTGAACATCTTCGGCACCACCTCAGTCACCGTCACGGGCTCATCACAGGCCTCTAACAACTCCGCTAAGCGTTCATCATGGTGCTCAAACTGTTGCTGAATACGCTCATGCAAGCCCTTAAATGGGCGGCCATGTGAGGGTAAAATCAAGGTTTCTGCATCTAAGCGCTCAAACTTCTTAATCGAGTCCAGATAGAGTGGTAATGGATTGGCCTCAGGCTCATGATCGAAGACGCTTACATTGGTTGAGATGCGCGGCAATAACATATCACCAGAGATAAGAACTTTCAAACTAGGGCAATATAGGGCAATATGTTCAGGCGCATGGCCATAACCGCTAATCAATTCCCAGCTATGCTTGCCAATCGTTAAGCTGCCACCATCCAGTAGACGATGAAAACTGCTTGGGGGAGGACTCACCAAGCCAGGATAATAGGTCGCGCGCTGACGAATCTTCTCTTGCGAATCCGCATCCACTAAGCCATGACGCGCAAAGTGACGCACCGCTACTTCGCCACCAGTTCCCGCCCCACCCGCAGGCATTGAGGCCCATAGTTTAGACACATAGTAATCCGTCATGCTGATAAATAGCGGCACATTCAGCTTCTCACATAACCAACCTGCTAAGCCAACATGGTCTGGATGCATATGCGTCACAATCACACGCGTAACAGGTAGTCCGTCTAACTCATTCTTGAAGACCTCTTCCCATAATTCCTTCACGGGATCCTTCGCAATACCACAGTCCACAATGGCCCAGCCTTCTTGACCGAGATAATGATCACGCAACAACCATAAATTAATATGGTCTAAGGCAAAAGGCAGTGGCATATTAATCCACTTCACGCCTGGCGCCACTTCAATCGCATAACCCGGCTCAGGTTTCTTCTCGCCAAACGGATAAGCCAATTTCATTTCATTCTGATTCATCTCACACCCAATTTATTTTTAATTGACAACTATGCCTATACTATAGCAAACTTTACGTAAACGTAAAGATTATATTTTTGACTATGAACCAAACTACCTGGACTATTTCAGAACTGGCCGACGAGTTTCAACTAACCGCACGGACACTGCGCTTTTATGAGCAGCACGATATTCTCAGCCCCGAGCGTGACGGCCAGAAGCGTATCTATTCACAACGCGATCGCACACGCCTAAAGCTAGCATTGCGGGGTAAGCGCTTGGGCTTTTCGCTCAGCGAAATCTGCTCCCTGATTAATATGTATGAAGGCCCTGGCAGCACCGAGCCACAGCTTAACACCTACATCACGGTCTTGAATAAACATAAGGCTCAGCTGCTCCAACAGAAAGCCGATATAGAACAGGTGTTGGCTGAACTGACAATGCAAGAAGAACATTGCCAAGCTTTGCTCGAGGCCTTGCCTAGTAAAAAATAAACCGATAAAAAATATACCCGCCTAGTTATCAAGCCAAAGAGTTACTCAACAACACCATCGCTAAGACAACTACACTAAAGCGGCGACATCTCATCTATCGAAGCACTGTTGTTTTTCAACATTTCCCCACTACCTAGGTAAATCCCTAGGTTTACGTTAACGTAAACTTGGAATTACAATACACTTAAATCTGCTAATTATCCCCTTGCTAACCCGGAGATTCCCCCATGAACTTACCAGGCTTAAATTTCGAACTCGGCGAAGATATTGATATGTTGCGTGACGCCATTCGCACCTTTGCTGAAGCGGAAATTGCACCACGTGCCCATGAAATCGATCAAACAGACCAATTTCCTATGGACTTATGGAAGAAGTTTGGTGATATGGGCCTATTGGGCCTCACCGTCAGCGCCGAATATGGCGGCACTGAGTTAGGTTACTTAGCGCATATGATTGCCATGGAAGAAATCTCTCGTGCCTCGGCATCCGTTGGCTTGTCTTACGGTGCCCACTCTAACCTCTGCGTTAACCAATTGCACCGCAATGGCTCTGCCGCCCAGAAAGCCAAGTATTTACCAAAGCTCGTCAGTGGCGAGCATGTCGGTGCCTTGGCCATGAGTGAACCTGGCGCGGGGTCTGACGTAGTGAGCATGAAATTACGCGCCGAGAAAAAGGGCGACCGCTACGTGCTTAACGGCAGCAAGATGTGGATTACCAATGGTCCTGATGCCGACACCTTAGTGGTCTATGCGAAAACCGACCCTGAAGCGAACGCACGCGGCATCACTGCCTTTATTATTGAAAAAGGCTTTCCTGGTTTCTCTATCGCCCAGAAATTGGATAAATTAGGTATGCGCGGCAGCCACACAGGCGAGCTCGTGTTCCAAGACTGCGAAGTACCAGTAGAGAACGTCCTCGGTGAAGTCAATGGTGGTGTGAAGGTACTGATGAGTGGCTTAGACTATGAACGTGCAGTTCTTACAGGCGGCCCGATTGGCATTATGCAAGCCGTGATGGATAACGTGGTACCGTATATCCATGACCGTAAACAATTTGGCCAATCTATCGGTGAATTCCAATTAATCCAAGGCAAGATTGCCGATATGTACACCACCTTACAAGCTTCACGTGCTTTCCTATATACCGTGGGTAAGAACTTAGATCGTCTGGGCGCAGGCCACGTACGTGAAGTTCGTAAGGATTGCGCAGCAGTGATTCTGTATTGTGCTGAGAAAGCCACCTGGATGGCGGGTGAAGGTATACAGATCTTAGGTGGTAACGGCTACATTAACGAGTACCCAGTTGGCCGCTTATGGCGTGATGCCAAGCTCTACGAAATTGGTGCGGGCACAAGCGAAATTCGCCGTATGCTCATCGGCCGTGAATTGTTTAGCGAAACCCTATAGAGAACCCATGTAAGAGGCATTACGTGCAATGAATCAAGCGTTTTGAGTTTTACATGCGCGTCGAACAAGGCTAAATGACCTCATGAGAAGCTCGCAAAGCACTATTTCTAACCTCGTTAAGCATGATTATTTAAGTTTAGCCTAGTATAAGTACTAGGCTAGACAAATCTCCTTGACCCCAGAAATAAACTTGCTTAGGCTTGATGCACCCAAATGCCTTACAGAGGAAACCTATATGCAAAATTTAAGTGCTGCAGATCACACGAAAATTCAACAAGTTAAGGTCTTACCGACTCCTTTGGAGATTGCCCGTAAGATTTTAGCGGGGTTTGATCGCCACTACTCTTTGTTTCGCTTTAGCGCACAACGTGCTAAGACCTTGTATGAGTCACATGATTGGCATGCGATTCAATACCTTTCCAAAGAGCGGATTGAATACTACGATACACGCGTGCGTGAAACCACTTATCAAATTGCCCAGTTATTAGAGAAAACACACGGTTTAAAGCTTGAGAAGTTTGAAGATCTCACGCCTGAGCAGGCCGAGTACTGGCAAGCTATTAAGCGCGAGTTCGTCGGCCTATTAAGTGATCACTTGCAGCCAGAGCTAGCGGAGTCTTTTTTCAACTCCGTCACGACCCGAATTTTGCATAACAATTACTACCACAATGACTTCTTATTCGTGCGTCCTGCGGTGGCAACCGACTATATGGACTATGAGAGTCAAGCCTATCGTGTGTATTACCCTCAACAAAATGGTCCCGTTAACTGTCTTAAACAACTGGTTAATGATTTTAAACTTGAATTACCTTTCAAGAACTTGCATAGCGATGCTCGCAAGATTGTGCAGCGTGCCGTGCGCTCTTTGCAGCAGTTAATTCCTGGCACCCATGTCTTTCGCATCACGCCAGACTGCCAAGTTCATGTCTTGAACTCGCTTTTCTATCGTAATAAGGGCGCTTATATTGTTGGCCGCTTAGTCAATAATAATATGATTTACCCCTTCAGCATCCCGATCTTGCATACCAAGAGTAATGAGCTGCAATTGGATGCGCTCTTATTTACGCGCGATGAGATTAGTACCTTATTTAGCTTTACCCGTGCCTATTTCCTCGTCGATATGCCCGTACCTAGTGCCTATGTGGATTTCCTCTCAACCTTAATGCCGAATAAAGCGAAGGCTGAGTTATACACCTCATTGGGCTTACACAAACAGGGCAAGACCTTGTTCTATCGTGATTTTCTACGTCACCTTAAGAACTCAACCGATAAATTCGACATTACCCCAGGGATTAAGGGGATGGTAATGGCGGTGTTTGATTTGCCTTCCTTCCCTTATGTGTTTAAGCTGATTCGCGACAATATTCGTAAAGACGGCATGACCCATGACATTGTCAAAAAGAAATACCATATGGTCAAGATGCATGATCGAATTGGTCGCATGGCTGACACATGGGAATATTCACAAGTTGCCCTACCGAAGAATCGTTGCACTCCGGCGCTGCTCAAAGAGCTACGCCAAGAAGTACCCAGTTTACTAACCGAGACACCAGATACCATCATCATCAAGCATGCGTATATTGAACGTCGCATGACGCCGTTAAATCTGTACCTACTGAATGCTCATGATGCCGCTTTAGAACAAGCCGTTATTGGTTATGGCGATGCGATTACCGAATTGGCCCAAGCGAATATCTTCCCAGGCGATATGTTGTATAAAAACTTCGGTGTTACTCGTCTTGGGCGCGTGGTTTTCTATGACTATGACGAGATTCAGCCGATGGGTGAAATGAACTTCCGTCCTATACCACCCGCGCCTAACGAGGAAGCGGAACTATCAGGTGAACCATGGTATCCCATCCATGTCAATGATGTTTTCCCCGAGGAATTTGATAGCTTTTTGCTCGGAGATGCACGAATTCGTCAAGTGTTCATAAAACATCACATTCATTTGCTAAACTACAAGTGGTGGCAGTCGTGTCAACAATCTATTAACACTGGCCGCCTCGAGGATATATTTCCATATCCCTCGAGTAGTCGTATCAATTTAGATTCTATTAATACTTCACTTAAGGAAGAGCAAGATGTCTGATCCTATCGTAATTGTATCCGCAACTCGTACGCCTATGGGCGCTATGTTAGGTAGTCTTTCTGGCTTAGCGGCTCATGAACTCGGCGCGGTTGCCATCAAAGGCGCGGTTGAACGCGCTGGCATCGCTGGCGAGGCTATTCAAGACGTTATCATGGGTAACGTATTACAAGCTGGTCAAGGCCAAGCACCTGCACGTCAAGCCACTATCGGTGCTGGTCTCCCAAAAAGCGTGGGTGCACTCACTATTCATAAAGTGTGCGGCTCAGGCCTCAAAGCAGTTATGTTAGCAAGCGATATGCTGAACTCTGGTAGCGCCGAAGTAGTCGTTGCTGGTGGTCAAGAAAGCATGTCTAACGCCCCTTACCTATTAGCAAAAGGTCGCCAAGGCTATCGCTACGGTCACTCTACCGTGTACGACCATATGGCTCTTGATGGCCTAGAAGATGCCTATAGTCGTGGTACAGCCATGGGCGTATTCGCTGAAATGTGTGTTGAGAAATATGGCTTTACACGTGAGCAGCAAGATGACTTCTCTATTGAGTCTCTCCGTCGCGCCAAGCAAGCCATCGAAGATGGTAGCTTTGAGTGGGAAATCACCCCAGTGACTATCGCGGGTCGTGGTGGTGACACCGTTATTGCCACTGACGAAGCTCCAGGCAAAGCCAAACCAGAGAAAATCCCTTCTCTACGTCCAGCCTTCAAGAAAGATGGTACTGTCACAGCAGCTAACGCCTCTTCAATTTCTGACGGTGCAGCAGCATTAGTCTTAATGCGCGCTTCAACCGCTGAAAAATTGGGTGTAAAACCAATCGCCAAAGTTGTTTCACAAGCGCAACACTCTCATGACCCTGAGTGGTTCACCACTGCACCAGTCGGTGCGATTGAGAAGTGCTTAGAAAAAGCCGGTTGGAGCACAACTGATGTTGACCTATATGAAATTAACGAAGCCTTTGCTTGCGTAACAATGGCGGCTATGCATGACCTGAAATTAGATCATGCCAAAGTAAATATCCACGGTGGTGCAACTGCCTTAGGTCACCCAATCGGTGCCTCTGGTGCGCGTATCCTCACAACCCTCATTGGTGCTTTACGCAAAACCAATGGCAAAAAAGGCGTCGCTTCACTATGTATTGGTGGTGGTGAAGGTGTTGCCTTAGCAGTTGAAATGCTCTAATTCTCTAAGCATTTAAAATAATAACCGTATGCCGTACGCGGCATACGGGCAGAGACAACCTTTTTCATCGGGATGGTTTATGCCGATTATTCAATCTAAAATCAACACGCGCTCACAAGGCTTTATCGACAATGCGGCAAGCATGCAAGCACAAGTCGAAGAGCTACGACAGCAGCTTGGACAGACCGCGTTAGGAGGCAGTCAGTCTTCTAGAGATAAGCACACAGCACGCGGTAAATTACTACCACGTGACCGCGTTGAGCGCTTGCTTGACCCAGGTAGTGCCTTTTTAGAACTATCGCCCATGGCCGCTCATGGCATGTACGATAATGAAGCTCCTGGCGCAGGTGTGATTACCGGCATCGGCCGCGTATCAGGCGTAGAGTGTATGATTGTCTGTAATGATGCCACAGTAAAAGGCGGCACTTACTATCCCATGACCGTTAAGAAGCATCTGCGCGCACAAGAAATTGCGCAGCAGAATCGCTTACCATGTATTTACCTGGTTGACTCAGGTGGTGCGAATCTACCGCGTCAAGATGAGGTCTTCCCAGACCGCGATCACTTTGGTCGTATTTTCTACAACCAAGCGCAGATGTCTTCTCAAGGCATCGCTCAAATCGCTGTAGTGATGGGCTCATGTACCGCGGGTGGTGCCTATGTACCTGCCATGAGTGATGAGTCAATTATCGTCAAAGACCAAGGCACGATTTTCTTAGGCGGCCCTCCTCTGGTGAAAGCCGCGACAGGTGAAGTCGTGAGTGCTGAAGACCTAGGCGGTGGCGATGTACATACTCGCTTATCAGGTGTGGTAGACCACTTAGCGAATAATGATTTACATGCGCTTGAGCTCGCTCGTGAAGCCGTAGCTCGCTTAAATCGCAAAAAACAACATGATTTACGCTTAGTCGCGCCACGTGAACCACTTTACGATCCGGCCGAACTAAATGGTATTATCCCAGTCGACACGCGTAAGCCCTATGATGTACGCGAAGTGATTGCTCGTATTGTTGATGGTTCTGAATTTGAAGAATTCAAAGCGCGCTTTGGTACGACATTAGTCACCGGTTTTGCGCATATTCACGGCATGCCTGTGGGCATTATTGCGAATAACGGCATCCTATTCTCTGAGGCCGCCCAAAAAGGCACACACTTTATTGAGTTGTGCTGCCAGCGTAAGATCCCCTTAGTCTTTTTACAAAACATCACCGGCTTTATGGTCGGTCGCAAGTATGAGAACGAAGGGATTGCCCGTCATGGCGCCAAGATGGTAACCGCCGTATCAACGGCCGCGGTACCTAAATTCACTGTCTTAATTGGTGGCTCTTTCGGTGCCGGTAACTATGGTATGTGTGGCCGTGCTTTCGGTCCACGCATGCTCTATACCTGGCCGAATGCACGAATTTCAGTAATGGGTGGTGAGCAAGCCGCGAGTGTGCTCTCAACCATTAAGCGCGATGCTTTCGAAGCTAGTGGCAAACAGTGGAGTGCCGAGGAAGAAGAAGCCTTCAAAGCGCCAATTCGCAATCAGTATGAAGTCGAAGGGCACCCTTATTATGCAACTGCACGTCTATGGGATGATGGCATTATTCAGCCGGCCGATACACGCCGAGTGCTTGCCTTAAGCTTATCTGCCGCCCTGAACGCCCCAATCGAAGATACCCGCTTTGGCGTGTTCCGCATCTAATAGGAGTCCTCATGTTTACTAAAATTCTCATAGCTAACCGCGGTGAAATTGCCTGCCGCGTTGCGGCCACAGCCCGTCGCATGGGTATTCGTACAGTGGCGGTCTATTCTGATGCCGACGCCAATGCTGCACACGTTGCCGCTTGCGACGAATCGGTGTATATCGGTGGTTCTGAGCCACGCCAGAGTTACCTGCGCGCCGACGCCATTTTAGATGCTGCCAAGCGTACTGGTGCCCAAGCGATTCACCCTGGCTACGGCTTCCTTGCCGAGAACGAAGCTTTCGCCCAAAGTTGTGCTGATAATAATATTGTCTTTATTGGCCCACCAGCGAGCTCAATTGCCGCCATGGGTAGCAAATCTGCCGCCAAAGCCCTGATGGAAAAAGCCGGCGTGCCACTGGTACCTGGTTATCATGGCGACAATCAAGACGAAAACTTCCTGCACCAAGAAGCCGATAAGATTGGCTACCCTGTACTGATTAAAGCCAGTGCAGGTGGTGGTGGTAAGGGCATGCGGATTGTTAACTCTTCTGCTGAATTCCTCGATAATTTACGCTCATGTAAGCGTGAGGCCATTAGCAGCTTTAGTGATGATCGCGTGCTGATTGAGCGCTATTTGACCAAGCCACGCCATATCGAAATTCAGGTATTTGCCGACCAAGCAGGTAATACGGTGTACTTATTCGAGCGTGACTGCTCGGTACAACGTCGTCACCAGAAAGTGATTGAAGAAGCCCCCGCTCCTGGCATGACACCCGAGCGTCGCCAAGAGATGGGTGAGGCTGCTGTCGCTGCCGCTAAAGCCGTAGGCTATGTCGGTGCGGGTACGGTAGAGTTTATTGCTGAACCCGATGGCCGCTTCTACTTTATGGAGATGAATACGCGCCTACAAGTTGAGCACCCTGTCACTGAGATGATTACCGGCTTTGACTTGGTGGAATGGCAATTGCGTGTGGCCGCTGGCCTGCCGCTCCCTGCTACACAAGACGAACTGTTTATTGAAGGTCATGCACTGGAAGTACGTATCTATGCGGAGAACCCAGAGAACGGTTTCTTACCTTCGATTGGTACCTTACGCAACCTACGTCTACCTGAGCATGTGAAGTTTGAGATTGGCTCAATTCGCGTCGATGGTGGCGTGCGCCAGGGTGACACGATTTCACCGTTCTATGACCCGATGATTGCTAAGTTAATTGTTTGGGGCGAAGATCGCGAACAAGCGATTGCCTTGATGCGTCAAGCCTTAGCCGAAACACAAGCGGTCGGTGTGAATACTAACGTGGCCTTCTTGGGTCGCTTAATGAACAACCCTGCATTTGTTGCAGCGGACTTAGACACGGGTTTAATTGAGAAGAATACCGAGCAATTGCTACCCGAGCATAAAGCTGCCAAAGAAAGTACCTTAGCGTGCTTACTCGCCGCTCTATTAGCCCAGCGTGGCCAGACCAGTCCCGTGCGTCACCAGAGCCAACAAAGCAGCGACCCTTGGGGCTATCAAGACTCATGGCGCGTAAGTGCGCATCATCTTGAACAATGGCAAGCCGTTGACCAAGACCTTGAATACCGCTTACAACTCAGCCGTGATCAAGATAAGTATCGCTTTAAGGTCAGTGAGCAAAGCTATGACTTCCACTGGTCAGTACAGCTTGAAGATAATGTCTACCTCTGTCAGATTATCTTAGATGGTAGCAACCATAAAGCAACTGTCATCTTCCACGATAGCCAAGCATTCATCTTCCAGAATGGCGTAGTAACCGTGATTGATCTACCTGATGAACTACACGCAGCAGGTGAGGAAGGTGGCCATGGCGGCGGTCTAGTGGCCCCAATGCCAGGTAAGATTATCGCCCTATCAGTGAACGTCGGAGACAAGGTCAGCGCAGGTCAGACCCTCTTGGTAATGGAAGCCATGAAGATGGAACACACCATTACCGCTTCTACCGAAGGTACTGTTGAAGAAATCTTCTATAATATTGGTGATCAAGTCAGCGAAGGCGCTGAATTGATTAAGATTGAGGCATAAGCTTATTTGAATGGCGCTTAAGCTTGCTTGGAGTTCGGCGCTTAATTGTACTTGAGGCCTATACTCTGAACCTAGTCTTTAAGCTCCGTCCCTAATGCTGATAACGGCCTCCCTGAAGGCACATCACAAGATGAGATTGATTGTTATGCTAGTATAGATAACAGCACTTAAATCTACGATGTGCCTTCAGTATCTCTACAATAATAATCGTTAAATCATGTGAGGATCTATGAGTCAACTACCCAAATTTAGTGCCAATGGTTGGCGCCGCTTAAGCAACGGCATCCTACAGCATGTCAGCGGAGCCGAATTTAAGAAGGCACCGAATGGTACCGTTGAAATCACCAAAGACTCTCTTGCCGTTTATATTCAAAACTTAAAGCAAGAAGGCGTTGACGAGTCTCGCGCTAAGACCTTACTACTTAAACTTGCGCAACAAGCTGAACAGCATTTTGTAGGACTGCATTAATCACGGCAAAATTGACCTTAGCCCAAGGATGGCTTTGCGTCTTAATGCATGGCTCGGCAAGCACGATCCAAGTCCTGAGGTTTGGCTAAAGCTACAAGCGAGTTATGACCTCTGGCAGGCCAGTCAACGTATACAATTCAATATCACACCCGCACGCTATAACGCAGCCTAAAGCAATAGGCACTTCTTTACTTGGCGCCAAGGATTAAAAAACCTACTCCACCACTTGATACGGTGAAATAGGCTTAGGTGAAATATTTCAACTTAGAAATACGACTGATTAATTATGCTCCTGGGTAATCATCGTTAAATATCGGTGTGGACTTGCAGCCGATTTCAATTATTTACGCACCTGTGTAATCACTTCATCTAACCATTGCAGCATGGTTTGTACTTCTTCGGCCGTGATGTTTAGAGCTGGCATAAAGCGCAATAAGTTAGGACGTGGGGCGTTCAAGAGCATTCCTTCAGGGGCTCGGTCACGCGCCGCTTGAACGATTTCATTACCATCATCACGATCAAGCATTAAGGCGCGTAATAAGCCCACGCCACGTTCACCTTGCATACCCCACTTCGCTGATAAAGCTAGGAGACCTTCAGAGAGTTCCTGGGCACGTTGATTCACACTCTGCATAAAGCCGGGTGCATTCAAGACATCAAATACCGCCACGCCTGCCGCTGTCATCAGTGGATTGCCGTTATAGGTACCGCCTTGATCACCATGCTCAAATACTGATACAGCCTCAGTCGCCAATAAGGCAGCTAAGGGCACACCGCTGCCGATACCCTTACCAAGCGTCATAATATCTGGCACGATATTGTAGTGTTGGTAGGCGAACATGGTGCCGCAACGACCCATGCCAGTTTGCACTTCGTCAACAATTAATAAGATGCCTTTTTCCGTGGTCAAGGCGCGTAACTCTTGCATAAACTCTTGCGTCGCTGGAATCACACCACCTTCACCTTGCACAGGCTCAAGCATGACCGCCACAGTCTGATCATCAATCAAGGCACGGACAGACTCAATATCATTGATATCCGCTTTCGGGAAACCATCGACTTGTGGCGGGAATTTCTTATCCCAACCCTCTTTGCCCGATGCTGACATGGTTGCAATTGTACGACCATGGAAGCTGTGGTCCATGGTAATGATTTTATACGCACCCGCACGCATCTTCTGGCCCCATTTACGGGCTAATTTAATCGCTCCTTCATTGGCTTCAGCGCCGCTATTGGCAAAAAACACACGATCAAACACCGAGGCTTCAACTAAGCGATTGGCGAGATCAATTGAAGGTTGGTTGTAAAAAGCAGGTGATGGATTAATTAAGAGTCGTGCTTGCGCATTAATCGCCTCCACCATCTCTGTAGGACAGTGCCCTAAGCAGTTCACCGCCCAACCTTGGATGACGTCCAGGTAACGTTTACCGGTATGATCTTCTAACCATGAGCCCTCGCCCTTAACGAAGGTTAAATCAGGGCGTGAGGTAATTTCCATTAAAGCCTGAGCGGCTTGTGCATTAAACGTCATTCTCTTTTCCTTTCCAGCAAAGCAATGTATCTGAGTATTTTAAGCGCTTTCACCCAAGTGTGTGAATCGTTTAGCGTATTTACCTCTTTTGACATTTTGATGACTTGGTGAAAAAACCACAGCTCATCTTAGACTTGATAAAATTCAGTTATAAATCAATAAATTACAAATCATTTACAAACTGAAATGTAAATATTTTGCAAAGACTTGCTCATTTAACAAAAAACACGTACATTTAATGCACGGCATAGATTTTTGCAACGCAAGAATCCTTTTTTATCGATACACCTGTGTATGAGCATATTTTAAGGGGATGATCATGTTCGATGTTTTAGTTTATCTTTTCGAAAATTACTATGCCCCCGAGTCCTGCCCCGATGCCGATGTATTGGCTAAGCGCCTAATGGCGGCTGGCTTTGAAGATGATGAAATCGACGAGGCACTAGCTTGGTTATACCAACTTGCAGAGACCACAGAGCAGTCGCTTGAACTCAGTAATATGAGTGTTGATAGCACCCGCGTGTACGCACCTATTGAACGTGAATTCTTAGGTGACGATTCAATTAACTACTTAAGTTTCCTATCCCAATCTGGTGCTCTACCTGCACCCTTACGTGAAATTGTGATTAATCGTTGTCTGGATATGCCAGCCGACGCGATCTCGCTCGAGCACGTCAAAATCATCACCTTAATGGTATTATGGAGTCAAGAGGCACAAATTGATCATTTGATTCTTGAAGAATTACTCACTGATGATGAGGACAAGCTCCTGCACTAAACCAATAGCAATCACCTCGTGTGATACTGCATCTACCGACACTGCCTGTACTGATACCTTATCAAGTACAGGCAGTACTTGTACGCCTCCTGATATCTTCCTAACGAATTCGACTAATAAACTTAATCGAAGTACAGGCAGCCTTCGTACGCCCACCGATATCCGCCAGACTCAACGTGTAAATTCACAATCGCCCCTAGGTGATTGTGAAACCAGCCTAAGTGCTGTACAAGATAGTGCAAATCTAAAGCAATCAACGCAGTATATTGGCCGCTTTGCGCCCAGCCCTAGTGGTTCCTTGCATAATGGCTCCTTAGTCGCGGCCATGGCAAGTTATCTGGATGCACGTGCTCACCGTGGTCGTTGGCTGCTGCGTATTGAAGATATTGATACCCCGCGTGTTATCCTTGGCGCCGATACCCTGATCATGCAACAACTGCAGCAACTTGGCATGCATTGGGATGAAGAGCCGATATGGCAATCACAGTGCTTATCACGCTATGAGCAGGCATTTAATGAATTACAAGCACGTGGTTTAATTTATGGTTGCTCATGCACTCGCAAAGAGATTGCCGATAGTGCTATTGCACTCGGTTTACATGAGCAAGGCCAATACCCCTACACGGGCACATGCCGCCAAGGCACTAATAAGCCTGTCCGCGCATGGCGCTTACGCATGCCAGAGGGCATCTTGAGTTTTGAGGACCGTTGGTTGGGCTTACAGCAACAAGATACTCAGGCTGAAGTGGGTGATATTATTATTAAGCGCGCTGATGGCTTATTCGCCTATCAATTAGTCGTAGTGCTCGATGATGCCTTTCAAGGCATCACCGATATTGTACGTGGCCAAGACTTAATGGACTCAACAGAGCGACAGATTTGCATCGCCAACTATTTTGACTTTAAAATACCTCGCTATATGCACGTACCTTTGGTCTGTGATGAACAGGGCCGTAAACTCTCAAAGCAGAATCACGCCCATCCGATTGATACGAAGCATGCTTTAAGTAGCCTGACAGGCGCTTGGCAGGCGCTAGGGTTTGCCCCTTTTGTCGCGACTAGCGTAGAAAGTTTTTGGACTCAGGCCACTGCACTGTGGGCGCAGCGGTTTAAGATCAAGGCTTAATAAGCGCCTCCTTCGCAGCCCTCTGCGCCTCCATTGCAGCCTGTTCAGCCTTCTGTACTGTCTCTATCACCGACTGTTCAGCTTTTTGCACGTCCTCTTCGTCACGAGATTGAGGCGCAACTGGCTCTGTTACTGATGGCGCTGGAGAAATATCATCCACTACAGGCGGCGCATTCAGAGCAGGCGGTGCCGGCGTGCTGGCCGGTATATCTGCAGCGTTAATAGCACTCGTATCTGTGCTATCAATCGTAGGACCATCAATATTATCTAGCGCTGAATCTACGCCTGGACTCAGCGCAGATTCCTCACTTGGATCGACTGCTGAGTCCGTGCTTGGATCAACCGCTGAGTCCGTGCTTGGATCAACCGCTGAGTCCGTGCTTGGGTCGACAGCAGTAGGCAATTCAGCCTCTCTCTGTGCACGCTCAATTTCATTCAAGGAATCCTCCGCAGAGTTAAGCTGTGTATCTCTTTGCTCTTGCAGCCACTTTTGCATATCTGCTGGTGCTTGCATAGGCTGCAAGTCCTTATCACGCAAACCGACGAGTAAGGCGACACCATCCTTAGTCACTTTAAACTCACCAAAACGCGCTTGGGCATAATACGGCTCAGCCCCTTCGGCAAAGAAGTATTGTTCTGAGGGCAGGCTGACATAAGGCCAAGAAGCGTGAGATTTATAGGGCATTAGAATGCCTGGCGTGCACGCACCAAAGTCCTCAGGCACATGTTCACTCACGTGACATAGCTGCGCCACCCCACGCTCATCCTTACGCAATAAGGCAAAGCCTTTTGACCAAGAGGGTACATTGTTGTAACTCGCTGCCCCCTCATTATATGTCCTTGGCGTAGCCTCTCTAATATCATCAGCAATCGCAAAGCGTAACTCCATATAGTCGCCTTGCATCAGTGAACGTGGATCTACCGGAGCTAATTCCAGAATCACGGGTTCACCATCGTCTAAGATATGCTCATACTCAGCAATTTTAAAATTACTTAAACCCAAAACAATCACCAAGCTTAAAGCAATCAAACTTATGGGTAGATAATACGCCTTAGGGCTAAGTGTTGCTGTATGTCCTAAGACAGTCTGTGTCGCTACTTGGCGACGCTCCATCCATACATACCACAAAGCCAATAAGGCAAATAAGATCAGGCCGCTAATCAATAAGATATATGACTTATAGATTAAGGGAATATGCATTGAGAAATAATGCAACGCCAAAAATCCCGTACCTGCCACTAAGGCCAGTGCAAATAAGAGATAGCTATGCATATGATAAGCCACAAGCAATAAGGCGAGAGCGAAGAGTACCGCGGTATTGCCAGACCATAAGATGCTAATGAATAAGACGACAAGACTACTCAACAGTCTTGGTACGAATGGTAAAGAGCGTCCGACAAACCAGGCAATAATTGTAGGGCTAAGAACCGTGAGATAAAGAGGTAAACTATACAGCGAAGGATTGGCAAATAACTCACCGCCTAAGTAAGACCACAGGCTTCTTTCAGATACCACACCATTAAACTCGCCCCAGCCCACGCCAAAAGCAGAAAACATAGAAAATCGTGCGTATTCAAACACAAAACTGGCCAGTGCATACAGGCTTAAGGCCCAGAATAAAGTACGTCTGCGGCGACCAAGCTGAGGGTAACGATAGGCTAAGAACACACAAATCGGCACTAATAAAAGCCACAGCGAGCGAACAAACATCAGCTGCCTAAAGACTTCCTGGTCAGACCGTAAGCCACTATTCAGAGCGGCATAGCTATAGCCTAAGATATATTCCGCATATAAGGGCGGTAGCACAAGACTAAAAAATGCCCAGCTAAATAAGACCACGGCGAAAATACGTAACCATGCGGCTTTCACTAAAAAGAAGATAGCCACACACAAGAGCGTAAACAACAACACATTCAGTGGTACTCCGAAACTCAGCTCGTCCCCTTGCATTCCGATCAAGGCACCGAACACACTAAAGCCATCCATGCTTAAAAATACGGTATCCACAAATAGCATTGCTAAGCCTAGAGCGACAAAAGCTTGCGCTAATAAATTGACAATCAAGCCATTGGTTTTAACACCCGCCACAGGCTCACTAGTGAGGGATTTATGCCTCTCGCTAGTCGATTCTGTAGTCTCACTGCTCGCTACCGAATCAGCCACTTTCGCCCCGTCTACTACTTGGGCTCGGCCTGACAATTCTGAACCACGCTGCCCTGCGAGAAGATGACGATACTTCAGCCCCAAGCCCATAAGCATCAATAGCAAGCCAGGTAGATAGAGTCGCTCGAGTCCCGCACTCAAACCTAAAAGCAAGATAAAGATTAAAGAAGCCACCATCACTAGGATCAAGAAGAATACCTGTAATAACCAAGGAATTTCTTCACCCTGAGTCTGGCCTTGAAGCACCCGTTGACGCCAAGCACTAAAACCATAAATCACACCGGCAATACCCATAATCAGTAGAAGCAAAGCGATGATATACATGCCGAATTCACTCATTGGCGAGCGGCTGATAATTATATACAGCAAAGAAAACACCATCATCAGCATGCTGAGAACAAAGATGCCTAAGTCAAAGCGCCAATGACGATAGAAGTACATGCCTAGAGCACCAAGTGAGAGGCCTAATAAGCTATAGCCCATATCATATTCATAGCCCGTAAACATGATGCTGAGAAAAATCGATGCAGCCACACCGATAGCCGCTAGCTTAGGCGATATTCGCCATTGTCGATCACGCAAGTGAGGCAAACACAATTCACTCAGCACGAGAAAAACTAGTGCCAAACCAATATGCATAAACCCTGTTGTCGAAGCCCCTATAGCACTTAAGCTTGAGTCGCTGGCAAACAGCGTCAAACCCACATGGCTCGTCAGCATGAATAGGCTAAAAGAGGCTACATTCGGCAAGGCCAGCAATAATGGGATCTGCAAGACTGACCAGAGGGCAAACAATTGCCACAGATCGGCACCGGTCTGATAAGTCTGTCCAATCAAGGCAAATAAAGCACCGATTAAGACCGCCCCGATAAAGGCCATCACCGCACTGGGCAAAGCATAGCTTTGGCTTTGCAATCTGCGCTTCTGATACCAATAAAAAACTAGGCTGAGTAAGAGCGTTAAGGCAAATACCACTTGAGTGCCATAGAGCTTTTGAAATTTGGAAAAGCCAGCCCAATTAGCCGCTAACCAAGTGACCACCCCACTGGATAGAAAACCCGCGCCTATCAGTAAAGCCAATAGGCACAAGTACTTCGCCCATGATGAGGCACCTAAAAATTCCTTAGTCTTGGTGTCTAAAGCGTGTTGCATATGATTTCCCTTTGTGTTTATCGCTTTGTGCTCTGCTACTTGTTCTGCTCTAAGTCATCGGCCTGTGCTCTGCCTTGACGCCCTCAGAGCTAGAAAGCAGAATTTTATAGAACCGCGTAATTTAAACCTTAGCTAATAGTAAAGTAATTTCGAAGTTTATAGCAACTTACCATGCGCAAACTTATCCACCGTCTGAGTTAGTCGATAGACTGTAAACTTATGTATCTAAAAGCCATTCCAATTAATTGTCGCAAAGTCTACGCTAAACCGTAGATTCATTTCGGCCAGACATACATTAAAGCTTCTGAAAAAATAGCGCTCTCGCCCTCTCATCAGACCTAGCCCAAAACAAAGCGTTTTCCCTTGGAAAACAGTTTTTCACTCACAATGCTTGACAAACTTATAAGTTTTAACCTACATTGCAGAAAAATCGATACGTCCTAGGTATAGTATTAGGGCACGAGTCTGCTTAACATATTAAGTATTTACCCTTTAAAGCTTGCCTACTATGTTTTCACTCTCGTATTATCACCAACATAATCTCATATCCTTAAGGCTGAACAAGCACCTAAGAGATAAATTTTAAACTTCAGGATTTGTATGACCAAGACCTTAATTATTGCCGAGAAACCCTCTGTTGCTCAGGATATATCCCGAGCCCTAGGAGGTTTCGAACGCCATGATGGTTATTTTGAAAATGATCAATACGTGCTCTCTTCTAGCGTGGGGCATCTATTGACCTTGGTGAATCCTGATGATGTGGTGCGCGGTAAGTGGTCATTTACCCACCTACCTGCCATCCCCAAGAAAGAATTTGATATTCAGCCGATTGATAAAAAAGCCACTGAGCGCTTAAAACTCTTGGTTAAATTACTCAAGCGCAAAGATATTGATGATGTCATTAACGCATGTGACGCAGGCCGTGAAGGCGAACTGATTTTCCGTTATATTGTGCAATATGCCAAGGTCAACAAACCGATTCAGCGTCTCTGGCTGCAATCTATGACCAAGCAAGCGATTATTGATGCATTCAGTAATCTACGCGATGATGAAAGCATGAAGCCACTCGAGGCCGCTGCACGCTCTCGTGCCGAAGCAGACTGGTTGGTCGGTATTAACGGTACCCGCGCCATGACCGCCTTCAATAGTAAAGATGGTGGCTTTTTCAAAACTCCGATTGGTCGTGTGCAGACACCGACTTTAGCGATTGTATTTAAGCGTGAAGAAGCGATTCGTGCCTTTAAACCACGTGATTATTGGGAAGTCCATGCGAGCTTTGTGGCGGCTGGCGGTCTGTATGAAGGCCGTTGGTTTGACCCAAACTTCAAGAAAGACCCGAATGACCCTGAGCTCAAAGACAATCGTCTATGGTCACAGGTCGCTGCACAATCGATTGTTATCGCCTGTCGTGGTAAGTCAGGCACCGTGCAGGAAGAGTCGAAACCACTGATGCAAAACTCACCCGCCTTGTTTGACCTCACCAGTCTACAACGCGAGGCGAACGCGCGCTTTGGTTTTACCGCGAAGACCACCTTGGCACTCGCACAAGCACTGTACGAACGTCATAAAGTGATTACCTATCCACGTACTGACTCACGTTACTTACCTGAAGATTATTTACCTACCGTCAATAGCACCCTGGGTGAAATTAGCCGTAGTGAATCAAATCAGAATCGCCTGCATAAAGCCTTTGCTGCGCGTATTCTTGAACAGCACTGGGTGAAACCGAATAAACGTATCTTTGACAATAAGAAAGTCTCAGATCACTTTGCGATTATTCCTACGCCACAAGTACCTAAGGAACTGAGTGAAGCCGAAAGCAAGATCTATGATCTCATCACGAAGCGCTTTATGGCGGTATTCTTCCCACCCGCCGAATATCGCGTGACCACACGGATTACAACGGTCAGCGCGCATCACTTCAAAACCGAAGGGAAGATTCTGGTCAAACCAGGTTGGCTAGAGATTTATGGTCGTGAATCCGCTGGGGATGAAGCGAACTTAGCCATGGTCGAGCCGAATGAACAAGTGAAGACCGATGAAGTTCGTCTGGAAGCTTTAGTCACCAAACCACCTCCACACTATACGGAAGCGACGCTGTTAAGTGCCATGGAAGGCGCAGGCAAACTAATTGATGATGATGAATTACGCGAGGCCATGTCTGAGCGTGGTCTGGGTACGCCAGCCACACGCGCAACGATTATCGAAGGCTTGATTAACGATCAATACCTGCGTCGTGAAGCGCGCGACCTAATTCCGACTACCAAGACGCGTCAATTGATGACCTTGCTGAATGGCCTGAATGTGAAAGAGCTCACCTCCCCTGAGCTCACTGGTGAATGGGAGCATAAGCTCAAGCAGATGGAACAAGGCAAGCTTGATCGCAAGGCCTTTATGCAAGAAGTGGCCCAAAGCACGCAAGTGATCGTCAAGCGCGCTAAGGAATACGAACACGACACCATCCCTGGTGATTATGTCACCTTACAAACACCCTGCCCTGTGTGTGGTGGCGTGGTCAAGGAGAACTATCGCCGCTTTGCCTGTAGTCACTGCGACTTTTCCATTACCAAGAACCCAGGTGGGCGCAACTTTGAGACGGACGAAGTCGAAAGTCTGCTGCAAAACCGTACTTTAGGCCCCTTATCAGGCTTTATTAGTAAGCTCGGACGTCCTTTTTCCGCTATCTTACGTCTCACCGATGAGAACAAGCTTGAGTTTGACTTTGGTCAGAACGATGAGGACGATACTGAAGAAATCGACTTTAGCGCATTGCAGCCGCTCGCCAAATGCCCGAAATGTGACGGTCAAGTCTATGATGTGGGCATGAACTACATCTGTAATCATGCCGCGAATAAAGACAAAACCTGCGACTTTAAATCAGGCAAAGTCATTCTGCAACAAGAAATCTCGAATGAGCAGATGCGTAAATTACTCACTGATGGCAAGACGGATTTATTAGATAACTTCGTCTCCAACCGCACCAACCGTAAATTTAAAGCCTTCTTAGTGCTGGACAATAAGGGCAAGGTGGGTTTTGAGTTTGAACCGCGGCCGGTGAAAAAAGCCGCTGCCAAGAAAGCCACTAAGAGTGCCAGCAAAACTGCTGCAAAGACGGCAACAACTGGCGCGACAAAAACGGCGGTGAAGAAAACAGCGGCCAAGAAAGCAGCTACGAAGAAAACCGCAGCGAAGAAAGCCAACACTTAATTTGCCAATAAGACCGCTGCCAAGATGACGGCAGCGAGCCAACATCTAACCGTGAAATAGTCTCAGTCAGCAATCTTACTGTTGAGACTACATCACTTAAAGATCTGCTCTACTGTTGAGACTACCTCACTTGAGGGTGGCTTCGCTATCGCAAACTGAATCCCTGCTTGAGCGGGTGGCCGCGCTCCCATTCCCTATCGCGAGTCCATCCACTAGGATTGTGAGCACTGAAACTGGTAGAATGCATAAGTCAATTAAATTTATTCGTGTGACATGCATGCGCACGAGGTATGCCTTATGAACTCCTTAATCCACAAGTACAATATCCCTGGTCCTCGTTATACTAGTTATCCTACCGTGCCATATTGGGATGAAGCCCAGTTTAGCCAAACCCAGTATTTACAGACTCTTAAGCGCAGTTTTGATGAGTCCAATGACAGCGAGGGCATTAGCCTCTATATTCACTTGCCTTTCTGTGAGAGCCTGTGCACTTTCTGTGCCTGTCATAAGCGCATCACCAAGAAACACAGTGTTGAAGAACCGTATATTCAGGCCGTACTGAAAGAATGGCAGATGTATCTTGACGTCTTTGGTCGTCGTCCCTTGATTAAAGAAATCCATCTCGGCGGTGGCACTCCTACTTTCTTTAGCGAAGCCAATCTAAAGCACCTCTTAGAGACCATCTTTGCCAGCGCTGATTTGGCCGAAGAGCCTGAGCTTAGCTTTGAGGGACACCCTAACAATACCCGTCGCACCCACATCCAGACACTTTATGATTTAGGTTTTCGCCGTGTGAGCTTTGGTGTACAGGATTATGATCCAGTTGTGCAGAAAGCGATTCACCGCATTCAACCCTACGAGAATGTACAAAGCGTCACCGATGCGGCACGTGAAATTGGCTATGAAAGCATTAGCCATGACTTAATCTTTGGCCTGCCTTTCCAGACTTGGCAATCGATGGAGCAGACCATTCGCCGCACCATTCGACAGAAACCAGATCGCCTGGCCTTCTATTCCTACGCGCATGTGCCTTGGATTAAGGGTTCTGGACAGCGTGGTTATGACGAGAATGACCTACCTTCAGGCGAAGTCAAGCGCGCGCTCTACGAGAATGGTAAAGCCCTCTTAGAAGAGCTCGGCTATGTCGAAATTGGTATGGATCACTTCTCGCTACCGAGCGACAAGCTATACCAATCTATGCTCAATAAGAAAATTCACCGTAACTTTATGGGCTATACCTCATCCTCAACACAAGTGATGGTGGGACTTGGCGTCTCAGCGATTGGTGATTCTTGGTATGGCTTTGCCCAGAATGAAAAAGTCCTAGAGGACTACTACGCGCGTCTTGAAGCCAATGAGCTACCGATTTTCCGTGGCCATATTCTTAACGAGGAAGACTTGATTGTTCGCCGTCATATTTTAAACTTAATGTGTTTACTTGAAACCCATTGGGATAAACCTGAGCAACAGTTTAAAGAACTACCGGAAGTACTTGAGCGCTTAGCCGAGATGCAAAGCGATGGTTTAATTGAAATTGGTCCAGATTATCTAAAAATTACCGATGCAGGTCGTCTGTTTGCACGAAATATCTGTATGGCTTTTGACTTACGCATGCTACGTAACCAACCCGAGACACGTATTTTCTCAATGACTATTTAAAGGAAACAATAGCTTCCCTGTTCAGACTAGGGTAGCTGTATAGAGAGTTTTGGCATTATTAATTCGTCTCATCAGCGAGCCAAATCGCAAGCGTAGTCATTACTTAATATCTACGGGTAATCGCTAGGCGGCTATGAACGCCACTCTCATCAAATCCGAATCACGTCCTATAAACACCATGAATAAAACACCGCTAATTCCTGAAATTAAAGCCGAGCAAAGTATTGAATTACTCAAAGAGCTGCATATCCTCACGCGCGATGGCAAACTGAATCAGGACAGCCGTCGCAAGCTTAAACAGGTATATCACCTCTACCAGTTTATCGAGCCTCTAATGGCCGATATCCTGCAAGACAAGCAATCGCTCAGTCTGGTTGATCATGGTGCCGGCAAATCTTATCTTGGCTTTATTCTTTATGATTTATATCTAAAGAAATTTTCACAAGCCCATGTGTACGGCATTGAAACCCGTGCAGATCTGGTGCATAAATCAGAAGACTTGGCTGAGCGCCTGGGCTTTACCTCTGGCATGTCGTTTAAGCATATGACGGTTGAAGAAGCCATTGCTACCACTGACTTACCCGAGCAAATCGATATCGTTACGGCCCTGCACGCCTGTAATACTGCCACCGACGATGCCATCCGCTTTGGCCTAGCACGCAACGCACGCTATATGGTGATTGTCCCTTGCTGCCAAGCGCAGGTGGCTTCAGTCTTACGTGCCAATAAGGGTCAAACTCTTGGCATGACACCGCTCTCCGAGCTCTGGCGCCACCCCTTGCATACCCGAGAATTCGGCAGTCAGATCACCAATGTGTTACGTTGCTTGCAGCTTGAAGCACGTGGTTATCAAGTGACGGTTACGGAACTGGTCGGTTGGGAACACTCGATGAAAAATGAACTAATTATCGCAAAAAAAGTCGGCGGCTTTAAAAAGAGCGCGCGCGAACGTCAACTGGCGATTCTTGAACAATGCAATCTACTGGCGTTGAAAGACCACTTTGCATATTAAAGCCGCTTTAACAATTCAGCGCTGTAATTCGGCGCTGTAATTCAGCTTTATGATTCAGCGTTATGATTCAACGTTTTGACTTAAGGCGGTGATTTAGGCATATCTGTCATCAGCTATCTCCCGACTGTGTAATTCAGGGCTGTAAATCAGGGCTGTGATCAATCGTTATGCAATACTAATAATATTTCATACACTACCTACTGACACAAAATTAGTTTTTCGACCTTCATTGCAACATAGCTTTGCTGCATCATTAGGGCTATACTATGCAGATGTTAAAAATGGTCATTTTGTCATAATTTCCCGTTACACTACGCGAAGATTATGAGCAAACTCACAGCGAGAAATCAATTATGAGCGTACATGCCGATATCAAACGCCTCACCGTACCACAAATTAAAGCCTATAAGGGACAGCAGAAAATCGTCTGTTTAACCGCTTATACAGCGCCATTTGCCCGTATCCTTGATGAGTTTGTCGATCTTATCTTGGTCGGCGACTCAACCGCCATGGTTGGCTACAATATGGACAATACCTTGGCCATCACCGTTGAGCAGATGGCCGCCCATGCGGGCGCTGTGGTTCGCTCTACGCATCGCGCACTGGTGGTTGTGGATATGCCATTTAGCTCATTCCAAGAGTCTAAGGAAGTAGCGTTTCGCAATGCCGCCTATATGTTGAAAACCAGCGGTGCCGATGCTGTCAAGCTTGAGGGTGGTGAATTTCTTGCTGAGACCACGCAGTTCTTAAGCGAGCGCGGCATCCCCGTCTTAGCTCACGTAGGTCTCATGCCACAATACTTCAACACCATGGGTGGCTTTAAAGCACAAGGCCTACAACCTGAGATGGCTGAGCGTATTTATCGTGATGCTGTTGCGCAAGAGCAAGCAGGCGCCTTCGCCGTTGTGATTGAAGGTAGCGCCGAACCACTTGCCCGTCGCATTACTGAAGCCTTAAAGATTCCAACCATCGGTATTGGTGCCTCACCGGATTGTGATGGTCAAGTCCTCGTTACCGAAGATATTTTAAACTTAAGTGGTCCTAAAATTCCTAAGTTCGCTAAGCAATTCGTTGATGTTCAAAGCGTTATTCGTGAAGGTGTACAAGCTTATGCCGAAGGCGTGCGCGGCGGTACTTTCCCGACACTCGACAATTGCTTTGGCGTGCCTAAGAAATAAGCTGTTCTAGCCTCTTTCACTCACTTCACTGGTCCTAAGATCCTAAGAAATTAGGCCCTCACGAACGTTGAGTGACGGTGACGTACCTAAGCAATACCTGAGCAATACCTAAGTAACACCCCCCCTTTCATCAATACGCGTGAATTATGACGAAAAAAGCCAAACCCATTGCTGGAGCCCCGTGGCATAAAGTACGTAAATCGAAACTTCATGGTACGGGCGTCTTTGCCAAGCGTAATATTCCAGCAGGCACGCGTATTTTTGAATATGAAGGCAAGCGCATCAGTGCAGAACAGGCGGATGAGATGTTTCCTGTCAACCCTGATGACCCTTTTCACACCTTCTTCTTTGCCTTAAGCAGCGGTCGCATTATTGATGGTGGTCAAGGTGGCAATGACTCGCGTTGGATTAATCATAGTTGCGAACCTAATTGTGAAACCCAAGAAGGGCGCCACGGTAAGCGCGTCTTCGTTCATGCCTTGCGCGATATTGCCAAGGGTGAAGAGTTGGTCTATGACTATGGCTTAATCATTGATGAAGAGATGAGTGAGACACTAAAGCAACAATATCGTTGTCTCTGTGGCAGTGCTCAATGTCGAGGTACCATGCTTGCTTTGACGGCAGAAGGCGAGGTGGAAGACGAAGCGTCGGCTGAGGAAGATTCAACAGTTGAAACTGAGCTAAACGAATAGTCATCTTCCTATTTTTGCCATGTATTAACATTCACGCCATAGAAGATTTTAGCGAGCTAGACAAGTTGTTTATAGCGCATTCCTGTTGCTGCACCTATACACAGAGTTCTTCAAGCTTTCGCATAATGCTGTTGCAAAAAGCGCAGACACTCTTCAAAGCATGCACAATTGGCCTGCACACTACAGGCCAACATTAGATTTAAATTCAAGCCAAAATCCTCCACCACAAAGCCTTGTTCATCCAGGGCAAACATTCCCTGTTCTTGATTGGGGATTTGACGGATAAGTTGCTCCTGTTGCTCAGTATAGACCGCCACTACCTTACGACGGGCAATCGCATACCCCACTTCAAAGACAGTCCCCGAATCGGGTTCATGGCCACGAAAAGGATTCAAGTTTGCAATCACCGCATCGGCTTGCTCAATTAAGGCAATATTCGCCTGATAAATCCATTCTGCGAGTAATTCTCCTCGTAAATTAGAAGGCGCCGCATTGTCTAAAGGGTACAAGCCCTTAAAACCGTACTCGGCACATAATTGCTGCAAATGCTGACCATGCGCAATTGCATCCTGGCGAAAGACATCAAAGCCAGCCAGATAAATTTGTTTTGTCATGAGTAATTGGGCCTTAATCTTAAATTTATCTCCATCATAACATAGGCCCCTTTTTGGAATAAATACCACATCCTTGCCCCTCCCCTCAGCCAGATGCTTATGACTTAATGGTGCAATAAACAAGTCTGGGTATATTTAAAGCGCTTGAATAATTAATAAAGCTCATTGCTCTAGACAGCTAATTGTTAAAATTCATCAATAACTGAAATAATAATCCTATATAATTATCACTATCTTGAATAAAAGCCAATATTTACATTAGGGAGAAAATATGTTTAAGAAGCTAGCAATCGCTGGTGTTGTCGTCATCGCTGGCTACCTAGGCTCCACCTGGTACGTTGGCGGCACAGCGAAAGATCATATTCAGAAGAGCGTCGAGCTGCACAATGCCAACCTACAGAAGTATATTGGCGATACAGTTTATTTCTCAATCGAAGACTATAAGGCAGGCTTATTCAGCAGCAGCTTTATTCAACGCGTTAACTTTAAGCTCCCGAACTTTAATAAACATATTGATTTCGCCTACGAAATTCAGAACGGTCCCCTACCTTGGGCCGATATGCGACAAGGTAAGTTTGCCCTTAAGAAGTATAGCTTTGAGAGCAAACTACTTAAGAATGAACTCATCCAACCGCTATTCGATTTAGCCGAGAATCCCTTCCATGTTTCAGGTAGTGTTGGCTTAGACGGTATCGAGAAGGGCACGCAATTTGTAGCGCCATTCAAGATTGATAAGAAGATTGACGAGGCACATATTGTCTTTGACTTTGGTGGTATTGATAGCGACTACACCTACGCGCTAGAGCCTTTTAAATTAGAAAGCATTAGCAAGATGCCTAAATTTACAATGAAGGTCAGCGACCCGAATGGTAATTTAGAAATGGTCTCTACCGACTGGCTGATTGATGCCAATTATGATTTAAGCGATGGTAAAACCAATAGCAGCACTAAAGCACAAGCCGCGACCTTGAAATATATTCTTGATGGTATCGCCATTGATTTGAATCAACTCAGTGTTAACGACAGTATCGTTGATGATGGCAAATTGATGAGTTTCTTAACCCAAGCCAGCGCCAAAGAATTCAAAATTGACGAGCTGAATTTAGGGGGGTTAGACTACGACACCTCCTATGACCGCATTGATGCCCCTGCTGCCAAGCAGATTTTCAGCACGCTATTTGAGATTGTCAAAGAAGTCATGGCCGATCCAAGTGGTTTTAATGAAGCCAAAGCCGAAGAATTAATCCAGCAACAATCACTTAAGCTTGGTGCTTTAGCCTTAGCTATCTTTAATCATGGACCAAGTTTAACGTATGGCCCAATTCGCTTAACTAATGACAAGGGCTCAGCTGATCTGAGCGTCAAGTTAGACTTCCTGCAGCCTAAGCTTTCTGGTTTTAATGACCCTAACTTTGACGTTGAAGCCTATATTATGAGCTTGATTAATGGGGTTAAGGTGGACATCAGCGGTAATGCAGAATGGTTTGCCGAATTCCTACCCAAATTCGTCGCCCTCACCCATAAGTATGATGACACGATTGACCCTGTGGACTTAAGCACGATCGACTTTAAGAACATCAGTGAGCTCCTAGAGCAAGGCTTAGTTGAATCCAAACTCTTCAAAAAAGAAGGCCAACGCATCAAGCTCCAAGTTCTCGCTAAAGCCCCTGAAAAGCAAAGTATTAGTGCCTTAGAGAAAGTCAGCGTGAATGGTGAAGAACTCGGTTTGGATGAGGCACAAGCGCTACTTATGGAGCGTGCCGATAAAGCTACCGAACTCCTCGATGAGAACGGTTTTACTGAGGCGATTGAGACACTGTTCGAATCAACATACGAAGAGGCTATTCCTGACGAATCTGAAGAGTCTGATGACGCCAACGATGCTGCCCAAGCTGCTGCAGACGAGGCCATGGCCGCTGCAATCGAATCGCTAGAGTGCGCTCCTGATGATCAGGCGTGCATTGAAGAGAGGCGTGAATTGGAAGAAGCGATCAAGGAACTGCAGCGTCAACAGCAAGAACAAGACCTTGTTGACCCTGCCTTATCGGTATGTGATCCAAGCGACCAAGCCTGCATTGATAGCTTCAATAACAATAAGCAGGTGATGAGCGATGCTGAACTTGCTAAGCTATTTTGCGCCCCTAATGATCAAGAATGCTTAAAACTCTTTGATCAAGCAGTCGACGCAACTGCTGCACCTCAGGCCGATGCAGCGCCTGCACAGTAAGGCTTAACAAACCTAAATCGCCAAATAGTTCTCTTGCACTTGGGTATTCTCACGTAAAGCTTGCATAGTGCCAGAGAACTTTACTTGGCCTTTTTCCAAGACATACACGCGGTCCGCTACGGCATAGGCGAAATCCAAGTTCTGCTCAGAGATTAAGACGCCTACGCCTTTTTCTTTCAGGCTTAAAACCATATCACGCATCTGCTCAACGATAATTGGCGCAACGCCTTCACTTGGCTCATCCAAGAGGATAAGGTAGGGATTGCCCATCAGCGTACGGGCCACGCTTAGCATCTGCTGCTCGCCACCGCTCATTCGCGTCCCAGGCCTATCCATCATATGCCCTAAGTTCGGAAATAATCGCACAAGCTGCTCTACCGTCCAATGCGGCGCGGCTTGACCATCAGGCCACTGGCGCGGCTTTTGCTGACCTGCGCTAAGATTCTCTGCTACCGTCAAATTGGCAAAGATACGACGGTCCTCAGGCACATAACCCAAGCCTAGGCGAGCAATCTTATAGGCGGGCCACTGGCCAATCTCTTGCCCCATAAACTGACGCTTACCTTGGGTTTTCTCAATCAGGCCCATGATGGACTTTAAGGTGCTTGATTTACCCGCGCCATTACGTCCCATTAAAGCCACAACCTCACCCTTGGCAACAGATAGACTGACATCAAAGAGGATATGCGCTGCGCCATACCAAGCGTTCAATTGCGCGACATGTAATAAATCAGGCGTTTGAGGAGTTAACTGCTCGGCCTGGTTAGTTTGCGCTATCGTCGGCTCTGTCTGCGCTGATAAAGTATCAACTTGGCTCATGTGGTGCTCCTTGTGTGTCTGTTATCGGCCCACTCCTCACCGATATAGCACTTGAATCTTGACTCATGCCCTGATCAACTTGGCTCATGCTCCCCCCCTTGCCCTTGTGCGATTTGTTCTGCACTCGCAGGCTTAGCACTTAACTCTTGACGATTGGTGCCCCCTTCGGCAATCTGTGTACTGCCCAAATAGACCTCACGGACCGCTTGATTATGCTTGATTTCTTCAGGCGTACCTTGGGCAATCAAGCTTCCCGCTGCCATCACAATAATGCGATCGGCATAGGTAAATACCACGTCCATACTATGCTCAGTAAATAAAACTGCCATATTACGTTGCTTGGCGATATCTCGCGTTAGTGCCATCATCTGCACCCGCTCCTTGGGTGACATGCCCGCCGTGGGCTCATCCATTAGTAATAACTGCGGTTGATTGGCTAAGGCCACAGCCAGTTCCAAGCGCTTTACATCACCATAGGCAATCTCGCTCGCTGGGCGGTCGGCCTGCTCCTGCATGCCTACTTGGGCTAATAAAGCCATGGCTTCAGTTCGCAAAGCGCTCGGCGCATCAGCACTTAAGCGATGAATCAGACCCGCATGGGATTGCAAGGCAAGCTGTACATTCTCCACCACCGTCAGTGAGGAGAAGGTCGCCGCAATCTGGAAGGTGCGCCCAATCCCCAAGGCCCATATTTCTTGTGCGGATAGATTTAAAAGCTCAACACCTTTAAACTTAACTGAACCATTATTAGCGCTGGTCTGACCACCAATCATATTGAACGTCGTGGTCTTGCCCGCGCCATTTGGTCCGATCAAGGCCAACATCTGACCAGGCTCTAAGTTAAAGCTGACATGACTCACCGCCCAGAAGTCACCATACGCTTTACTAATATCATCAACAATTAATAAGCTCATCTAGGGTACATTCCTCAATCGTTGTCTTGCTTTACTTGCATCATCATGCATAAATAAGCTCATTATCTACACCTAGCCTCGCGCATACAATCCGCGCTTCATCAGCGCTTTGTATCATAGCTACCATGTATGCCGTATACATATACATACGCCTAGTCTCGCGCCGTATCATTTACACCTTGTCGCTTGCCGCATAACGCAAAGCAAAGCGCTCGCGTATCTGCCCAGGAATCGCCGCAATCCCCATAGGGAACAATAAGACTAAGAGTAAAATAATGCAGCCAAATAAGGCTTTCCAATATTCTGTGATGCCTAAGACATAGTTATGCAATAAGGTATACGCCGTGGCGCCAATCACAGGCCCTAATAAGGATTGAATACCGCCTAATAAGACCATCACTAAGCCATCAACCGAGCGGGCTACGCTCAGCTCTTCAGGCGAGACACTGCCTTTTGAGAAGACAAATAAGGTGCCTGCCAAGCCTGCGAATAAGCCAGCAATAATAAATGCTTGCCACTGTATACGCCGCACATGAATCCCAATCGCTAAGGCACGTGGTTCAGAATCTCGCCCTGCCCGCATGGCAAAGCCGAAGGGTGAGAAGAGGATATGACGCAAGGCAATTAAGCTAAGCCCCACCACCGCTAAGCTGAAATAATAATAATGGTTCGGGTCTTCTAGCCAGGCACTTGGCCAAATACCAATTAAACCATTCGAGCCACCCGTAAACCCATCCCATTGGAAGATAACAGACCAGGCAATTTGGGCAAAAGCCAGCGTCAGCATAGCCAGATAAATACCCGTTAAGCGCACACTAAACCAGCCAAAAATCAGCGCCGCCAAAGCCGCTACGATTGGGGCTAAGACAAAGCTTAACTCCATGGGTAGATTCTGCTGGGTGAATACTGCAGACGCATAAGCCCCAATGCCAAAATAAGCCGCATGACCGAAGGTATGCATACCTGCAGGACCTGAAATAAAGTGCAAGCTCGCGGCAAATAAAATCGCCACTAAGACATCTTGCAAGAGCACAATCGTATAACCATCTGTTAGTTGCGGTAACACAGCCAAAACGACAAAAGCAGCAAGGGCGATTAGTTTTAAGCGCATATCCGCTTTACGTAATGGGGCTTCAATCGGCGCTGAGTTACGTGATTTTTCTTGTGGCTTACCGAGCAGCCCCCACGGACGGAAGATGAGAACCAAAGCCATTAAGACAAACTCAACGACCAGCGTTAATTGGCTGAAGTTCACAGGTACACCGAACATCGACACCGTGCCTAACCAGACACAAAGTGCCTTAGCCTGGGCAATCAATAAGGCCGCGACAAAGGCGCCAGGAATTGAGCCCATACCACCGATTACTACCACGGCGAACGCATCACCAATTAAACTCAAATCCAAGCTTAAGCTAGCAGGTTCATTCGGTAGCTCTAAAGCCGCCCCTAAGCCTGCTAAGAAAGCCCCTAGGGTAAATACGCCAGTAAATAACCAGGCTTGATTCACCCCGAGCGCACCGAGCATCTCTTTGTCTTGCGTGGCCGCACGCACAAACATACCCCAACGCGTACGGCTGAGTAAGAAGGAAAGCAAGATTAAGACAAGAGGCCCCACCGCAATCAGGAGTAAGTTATAACTTGGGAAATAGCGGCCAAAAATCTCAACCGCCCCTTCTAAGCCTGGCGCTTGTGGGCCCAACAAGTCTTCTGGCCCCCAGAACCACAAGGTGAAATCACTGATAATTAAGACCAGGGCGAAAGTCGCCAGCAATTGGAATAACTCAGGCGCTTGATAGATACGCCGCAAGAGCGTGATTTCGATAAGGGCGCCGAATAAGCCCGTCAGCAGCGCCGCTAGGAGCACCCCCCCCCAGAAACCTAAGACACCTTGGCCAAAATAATTGGTTAAGGAATAGGCCAGGTAGATACCCAACATGTAGAAAGAGCCATGGGCAAAGTTGACAATCCGACTCACCCCAAAGATTAAGGATAAGCCAGCGGCCACCATAAACAGGGAGCTGGCCTCAGCCAGCCCGTTCAAGAGTTGTACAACTAAACCTGAAATATCCATTCTTTATTTATCTGCTGGGCGTAATTTACGTACGTACTCGTCACTTGGCTGTACATCCTTGCCATCGACGTAGCGAATATCTACCATCACACCCTTGCCATCTTGCACATCCGTACGACCCACATAGGCGCCCATGGTGGATTGATGGTCAATATCGCGATACGTAATAGGACCTAAAGGTGTGCTCAATTCCAAGCCCTTAAAAGCCTCAATCAGTGTCTCAGGGTCAGTCATACCATTGGCTTTCTTTAAACCCGCCTCAAGCGACTGCACCATCATATAGCCCACAATACTACCGAGACGGGGATAATCATTAAACTTCGCTTGATAAGCCTCTAGGAAAGCCTTATGTTCTGGCGTATCAATGGCATACCAAGGGTAGCCCGTCACGATCCAGCCTTTTGGCGTATCTTCACCAAGCGGATCTAAATATTCTGGCTCACCCGTTAATAAGCTCACTACCGATACATTATCAAAAAGCTTACGTGTATTTCCCGCGCGTACGAACTTGGTTAAGTCCGTGCTAAAGAGCACATTAAAAATCGCATCAGGTTTGGCATCGGCAATCGCCTGCACCACGCTACCCGCATCAATCTTATTCAATGGGGTCGCTTGCTCAAGCACGAATTCAATATCAGGCTGACGCTCTTTCATCATGGTCTTAAAGCTTTCAATCGCCGATTGACCGTATTCATAATTCGGGTAGACCAGGGCCCAGCGCTTTTTATTCAGCGCTACGGCATCATCAAGTAGCATAGACACTTTCATATAGGTCGAATCACGCAGGCGAAACGTGTAGCGGTTACCATTTTCCCAGACCATCTTATCGGTTAAGGGCTCACCAGCGAGGAAAAAGATTTTCTTTTGCTGGGCAAAATCGGCTAAAGCTAAAGCAATATGCGAGAGAAAACTACCGGCTAATAGGTCAACTTTATCGCGCGTAATTAAAGACTGCGCTTCACGAATCGCACTGCCTTGATTACCACCATCATCACGTAGAATCACTTCGAGTTTCTTGCCGTGAATACCGCCTGACTCATTGACTTGTTCGACCGCTAGCTCGATGCCTTTCTTGTACGGCTCCAAGAAAGCAGGAATCGTCTTATAGCTATTAATTTCGCCCACGCGAATCACATTATCATCCGCTTGCGCTTGGCCAAAAACCGTCGCTAAGGACGCTAAGGACATGGATAAACCTAAACACCATTGCTTTAATTTCATTACTTAAAACCTTATACGTAAATCATACGTCTAGAAATATTTCCTCATGCCTGATAGCTCTGGCTCGAAAGGCAAAGTGTGACGGCACGCCAAAAAGTCGAGTATTTTTCCCCAACGTCATTAATATACCGAAATTTTCGTTAAAATCATATAAATGATTCATTATTTGATTTATTACAAAGGCTTATTTTTACGATTCAGTATAATAAGCTTATTATTTTTTATAATTTAGGTCGTATTCATATGTCTTCAGCATTTCTCGAAGGTAAGGTTCTTAGTGTGCATCACTGGACCGATCGTTTATTCAGTTTCACTACAACACGTGACCAAGCCCTGCGCTTTAAGAATGGTCACTTCACGATGATTGGTTTAATGGTCGATGGTAAGCCACTGTTGCGTGCCTATAGTATTGCCAGCCCTAATTATGTTGACCATCTTGAGTTTTTAAGTATTAAAGTACAAGACGGTCCCCTCACTTCTCGTCTGCAACATATTCAACCAGGTGATTCGATTATTATTGGTCGCAAGCCAACAGGCACGATTGTCTTAGACTATCTATTACCAGGTAAGCGCTTATATATGTTATCCACGGGTACAGGTTTAGCCCCATTCCTCAGCGTTGCACGTGACCCTGAAACCTATGAGAAATACTCAGAAGTCATTCTGGTGCATGGCGTACGTCAAGTGAATGAATTAGCTTACTATGATTTATTTACGAAAGACCTACAGAACGATGAGTACTTAGGCGAGATGGTCCGCAATCAGTTCAAATATTACCCAACCGTCACCCGCGAGCCCTTCCGTAATGAAGGTCGTATTACGGACTTGATTAAGAACGGTAAGCTCTTTGAGGACTTAGGTGTGCCACGCTTTAATCCCGAAGAAGACCGTGTGATGATCTGCGGCAGCCCAGAAATGTTGGCTGATTTACGTGCGGCTTGCTTAGAGCACAATATGGTCGAGGGTAATACCTCGAAACCTGGTGACTTCGTAGTTGAGCGTGCTTTCGTTGAACAATAAGCGGATGTGCTAGCTTGAGAAGGATAATGGCTAAAGCGCGGCAAAGCCATTAACCTTCTTGCCTACTCACTAATCCTGTAAGAGCTTAGCGACTTCCTCTTGGCCCATTCTTTGTGCATGCTGTAAGGCTGTAATACCTTCTTTATCGGGTATAGACTTATCAGCACCCGCCTCAAGCAATATCTTGATGACCTCCTGATACTTCGCCGAGCCATTACCGAGCACCACCGCTTCCATCAGTGCTGTCCAACCGAGCCGATTCACATGATTGATCGGAAATCCTTGGGTATTGGCCAGTAAGGCAACCGTATCCACATGCGCCCGCTCACTGGCAGGAATCAGTGCGGTACCATGATAACGATTAAACACATCAAAGCGCGCACCATGCGCAAGAAACAACTTTAAATAGGCAGTGTAGCCACGAGCGCCCGCATATAAGAAAGCCGAGTCATGAATGGCATCCTGCTGATTCACATCCGCGCCGTTAATCGTTAATAGCTCAACCATCTCACTATATTGATGATGAGTTGCTAAGAGCAATAATGAGCGCTTATTGTCATCATAAGTATTGACCTCAGCACCATTGGCTAGCGCCTTCTTCATACCCTCAATATCATTCGTATTCACTAAGCTGACAAGCTCAGACTGACTCATAGACGACTCTCCCGATAAGAAATTATTCTGTGCTACTTGCACTTGCTCTGCATGTGCTATCTGGCTATGGCCGAATATAGAAGCCGCTGTCATGGAACATATAAGTAAGCATTTTTTCATAGGTATGTCATACAGCATCATAGCTGCCAGAGCAATTCCTATAGGAAATCCTATTACTATCTCGAGTAGCTCTTGGATATCCAGTTCTGAAAACTTAGTGACTTGCTCTATACGTTCAAGCACCAGCATCCCACTCGACATTCCACCCACAATACCACCGACAATCGCGGCGCTCATCAGAAAGACATACATGATTTTCCATGTTGGGTAGGCTTTATTTATAGTTGACATCACTTACCCACCTCGCTTTAACAGCTGCGCCTTAATCTGCGCCAACTCCGCTAGAGCCTGGCGTTTGAGCGGATGTTTATCGAAAGCTGCATCGCTTTTAGTGACATGATTTGCTCTGTTTGCCGTACTGTCTAAACTCTCGCCCGCTTGAGGGGTAGCTAATGTTGGGCTTGCGGTCAATTCTCGCACTATGTCTGTCTCGAGATGCTCTTGCGCATCACCACCTACACGACCTTGCCCCCCTGCTTGAGCCTTAACACGCCGACTGCCCAACGGTAAAAAGTACAGCTGTTTCTTAGCTCGCGTCATGGCAATATAAATCTGATTGCGGGCTAATTCACCCGCTTGCCCAGTAAATCCCTCACGGTCCGCATCAAAGACTAGGACCTCATCGTATTCTTGGCCCTTGGCCTGTGCCACGGTGCGAATGCGCATACCCGCACGCTCGCTCCAAGAACGATTTAAGGAATCAAAGCGCTCTGGCCATTGGGCCAAAGTATATTGCAAGCTCGCGGCATCCTCCTTAAGCGCCTCCCATGAAGCTCGCCCTATAGCACCTGCCATGGATAAATCCACGCTCGACCAGAGTCGTGCGCTTTCTTCAAACCATTGCATAATCTCATATACGGTTTGCTTCTCACGATTTTCACTCAGCCATTGCAATAAGCTTACCCGCATGCTCTCACTATAGGCCGCCATCTGGCCTTGCGCAGGCGCTTGTAAGTGAATTGAAAAGTACATCGCTAAGGTTTCTGGCGAAGGCTTTTTCAACATCTCTTGCTTAGCCATTGCACTCAAATAGCATTGGGGCAAAGCCAAGAATTTCGATAAATCAAGCTTCAAATTCTTTAAGATAGGACTTTTAGCATCGATTAAATAGGCATAGCGTAAACTAATTAAGACATTAAGTATTGCTGGACCTAGGCTATGATTAATCGGGTAGCTCGTCTTATGCTTGGTATGACGCCACAAAAAAAAGGCGGCATCGACTTGTGCCACGGGATCTTGACAAACGAGCACCGTCTCTTTACTAAGTTTCGCGATATCTTTGGCTTCAAGACGACTGGTTTTGGTGCTATGCTTGGCCGCCGAACTAATTTCTCGTTGAATTAATGTCGTCCCTAAATCCGCCACACTTTGCGCATAACGATAGCTGGTATTTAACTCCTCACGCTGAGCCTGTAACTCACGTGCGAAAGTCTCAAAGACATAAGCGGTATTCGTACCACGCCAAGCATAAATATTCTGAAAGCGATCACCCACCGCAATAATATCTTGCGCTCCTCGCGCTAAACCAAGCAAAAATTTCAACTGTAAGGGGCTAGTATCATGAAACTCATCAATGCAGATTAAGTGATAGCGCCGCCCCCATTGTTGGAGCTTATCGCTATCTTCAACTAGACTCAGTAAATCAGAGACCGCATCACTTAATTGACGAAACCCCTGCTCACCGCGTCGCCAAGGCAGTTCGCCTGCAAAATCCTCATAGAACTCTTCTCCACTGTCAGAAGGTGCAATCCATGTATCACGAAATCGGTCGTAAGACCACATTAAGCGTTGCACTAAGCGCCAGTCATGATGCAGATGCTGGCTGACAATCTGTTCAATCTCATCCGCTTCAGTCTGCGCATCAATCCCTGTTGCACGAAAGAAATCAATATCATCTAAGAGCGCATTGGCCGTGCTGGCTGTCATCAAGGGCACATTCACCAGCACATCCGCTGGCCAATAGTCTAAGACCTCATCTAAAAGCCTGGGCAATAATTCTCGCGCAATCGTATCGCGCTTAAGCACCGAGCAATTATCGCCTAACTCAAAGAGTAAACGCGTGGCTAAACCATCAATCGTATGGATGGCGTAATGACTAGGATCTAAGTTGCGGTCTTGGATATATTTCTGCAAGACTTCGCGTCCGGTACGACTAAAGGTAATCAAGAGTGTCTTATCCTTGACACCATAATTCAAGACATAATTGGCTATATAGGTGGACTTACCACTGCCTGCCACACCTTCGAGTAATTTTGCCGCCATATATTCCTTTGTCGTAAGCGCCTTATAACATGCGGATTATAGGCGAAAGCACACATTTTATACACGATTACTAAGCGCTTATTAATTAGCAATACAGAGTTTTTTACTAAAACTTGATACTCTAGGTACAAACTCTAGAAAATCAATTGCTACTTGTGAGTTTTGGCGCACCGCGTCATAATGAATTATCTGAGTATAAGTATACCGTGAACGCTTTTATTAGACTATTCCCCTCATAATTTGGTAGGAGACCCATTTTTATGCCTAACTATACACAAGTAAATCGTTTGCAAGTCGCTAAGGTTTTAAAAACATTCATCGATAAAGAAGTACTACCTGGCACACATGTTGAGCCGAATGCTTTCTGGACCCATTTTGATGAAATCGTACATGACTTAGCCCCTAAGAATCGCCAGCTACTCGCTGAACGTGATCGCCTACAAGCGGAAATTGATGCCTGGCATGAGGAGAATCCTGCTGGCTATCAAGATATGGCCAAGTATAAAGAGTTCCTCACGAAAATTGGCTACCTTAAACCTGAGCCCGTTGGTTTGAAAGTTCGTACGGCCAATGTTGACTTTGAAATCTCTAACCAAGGCGGCCCACAATTAGTGGTACCGATCTCGAATGCACGTTATGCACTGAATGCGGCTAATGCGCGTTGGGGTAGTTTATATGACGCCCTCTACGGCACCGATGCCATTAGTGATGAAGGTGATGCCGCAGCTGGCCGTAGTTACAACCCACATCGTGGCGCTAAGGTGATTGAGTTTGCCCGTAACTTCCTAGACAAAACCGTACCACTAGAGCGTGGTTCACATGCGGATGTTAAGCAATATACGGTTGAGAATCATCAACTCGTCGCCAATTTTGCTGATGGTACGAAATCAGGCTTGGCAAATAGCGATTATTTCCTCGGTCATCGTGGCAATGCCGCTGAGCCTGAGGCCTTAGTTTTACGTCAGAACGGTTTAAGCTTTGAGATTCAAATTGATCGCAATAACCCAATTGGTGCGCAAGACCAAGCCGGTGTTAAAGACATCCTACTCGAAGCCGCGCTCACCACAATTATGGACTTAGAAGACTCTATCGCCGCAGTTGATGCTAACGATAAAGTACAAGCCTATAGCAATTGGTTAGGCTTGATGAAGGGTAGCTTACAAGAAGAAATTACGAAGGACGGCAAGACTTTCACGCGGGCACTGAATGGTGATCGCCCGTATACCGATAAACAAGGTAAGCACACCGCCCTACCAGGTCGCTCATTGCTCTTTATTCGTAACGTCGGCCACTTAATGAGCAACCCTGCAATTCGTGATGAACAGGGCAATGAAGTACCTGAAGGCATTATGGATGCGATGATCACCACCCTCATCGCTACGCATGATCTAAAGCGTCATGCGAATTCGCGCACAGGCTCAATCTATATCGTAAAACCCAAGATGCATGGTCCTGATGAGGTAGCTTTCGCCAATGAGATCTTCACTCGCGTTGAGAAAGCCCTAGGCTTAAAACCATTCACCGTTAAATTAGGCATTATGGATGAAGAGCGTCGCACCAGTGTGAACCTTAAGGCATGTATTGAGCAAGCCGCCGATCGTGTGGCCTTTATCAATACCGGTTTCTTAGACCGCACAGGCGATGAAATTCACACCTCAATGCGTGCAGGCCCTATGGTACGCAAGAACGATATGCGTAAATCAACTTGGCTGCCTGCTTATGAAAGCAATAACGTACAAGCAGGTATTCAGAGCGGACTTCTTGGCAAGGCACAAATCGGTAAGGGCATGTGGGCCATGCCTGACCTAATGGCTGCCATGCTTGAGCAGAAAATCGGCCACTTGAAAGCCGGTGCGAATACCGCTTGGGTACCCTCTCCGACTGCAGCGACCTTACACGCTTTGCACTACCACCAAGTGGATGTGAAAGAAGTGCAATTAAGTCTATCGACAGATCGTAAGAGCTATGTCGATCAGATTTTAACCGTTCCTGTAGAGACCAATCCACAATGGACTAAGCAAGAAATTCAAGAAGAATTGGATAATAACGCCCAAGGTATCTTAGGTTATGTGGTGCGCTGGATTGACCAGGGTGTAGGTTGCTCTAAAGTGCCTGATATTCATGATGTGGGCCTGATGGAAGACCGCGCCACCTTGCGCATTTCTAGCCAACATATGGCCAACTGGTTACACCACGGCATCTGCACCAAAGAGCAAGTGATCGAGACATTGAAGCGTATGGCCGCGATTGTTGATAAGCAGAATATTGACGACCCGCAATATCGTCATATGGTCGGTAATTTCGAGACCTCGCCCGCTTTTAAAGCCGCCTCTGAATTAATTTTCAAGGGCATGGAATCGGTTAACGGTTATACTGAACCTCTACTACACCACTGGCGTGCCGAAGCGAAGAAGCAATACGGCCTAGTCTAAGGAGATACGATGAGCCACCCATTAGAGAATGCAGCCCTACTACTTGTTGATATTCAAGCTGATTTTTTACCGGGTGGCGCCTTAGCCTGCCATCAAGCAGACCGTATTTTGCCTGGGCTCAAGCAATTGGTCGATAAGTATGCGAGCCATACATATACGACTGAGCAGAATACGCTTGATCAGAATCAGAACACGCTTGAACAGCACTCGACGGATCAGAACCAGAACACAACGGAGCAGAACCAGCTTGAGCAGCAGACAAGCCTTGTGCGCTTCAATTGCATGGTAGCCACGCAAGACTGGCATCCAGCAGGACATATTTCATTTGCTAGTTCACACTCCGGACGTAATCCTTTTGACCTTATCGCTTTATACGATCAAGAGCAAACCCTCTGGCCTGATCACTGCGTCAGCGGCACACATGGAGCCAGCTTCTCTGAAGAGATCAATTGGGATGCCATGAATCTGATTATCCGCAAAGGCAGTAACCCACGCGTAGACTCCTATAGTGCTTTCCGCGAGAATTTTGGGCCTGATGGTCAGCGCCCTAGCACAGGTTTAGGAGGCTATCTACGTGAACGTAAGGTGCAGAATGTGTATATCGCAGGCTTAGCCCGTGATTTCTGTGTGCTATGGAGCGCAGAAGATGCACAACACTTAGGATTTCAGGCATATATTATCTGGGATCTTTGCGCACCCGTCAGCCCTGATAGTGACGCCGACATACGGCAACGCTGTGAAACATTAGGTATTGGCATTGTCTATAGTAGTGAGTTATAGTTTCACTTATTATTTGCACATATAAGTTTTAATTGTTATTTGCACGTATAGTTTGCACTCAGATGCTTGCACTTAACATATGCCAATTACTTAAGCTATTCCGCACCATAATGTCCACTTGCTCTCACAGAGCCTATTTATGCCTCTTATCCGACCTGTCTTCGCAAGCTTGAAACTGCGCTCTAGCATTGGGTTTAAGTTCGCCAACACGTTCATCCGCGTCATCATCGCAAGCTTGATTCTAGTATGTGCTCATCTGGCGACCACTGCGCACGCTTATGCCCAGCAAGCCACTAAGCCTCCCTCTGAGCAGTCCATCAGTCCTTGCGTCGCCTATCATACCCAGGACCAGGGACGCGTGCATATTGTTAAAGTTGATCTGCGCTGCCCTGATGTGCAAATCATTAGCACACCTAAAGAACAACGCAACATTACGACGAGTAATTTCGCCTATGCAAATAAGACCACGGTGGCGATTAATGGTGCCTTCTACGATGAGCAAAATTACCCCTTAGGTTTAAATGTCACCGATGGTCGCCCTTGGACGAAGAGCCAAGATAAAAAAGCCTATAGTTTTCTAGCATGCACCAAGCAAGGCGCCTGCCATATTGAACCCTTTAACCGTACTACGGTCTATCAAACCCAATGGCATACCGTGGTCTCAGGTTGGCAAAGTCTTATTAATGGCCAATATCAATGTGCCCCAGGCAGTCCACGAATCTGCCATAGCAATGCCCGTAACCCCCATCCCCGCACCGCTGTCGGTGTCAGTGATAATAAGCGTTATCTGTATATGATGGTGGTTGAGGGGCGCCAGGAGAACTTTAAGGGCTATACCCTGAACCAAGTCGCCCGCGTATTTAAGCAATTAGGCGTAAATCAAGCAATTAATTTAGATGGCGGCGGCAGCAGTACCTTAGTTCTAAAGAATCGTCGGATGAATCAATTGCCTTCACAGCAATTGTTCTTCGAGCGCAATGTGGCGAATCATCTTGGAGTGATTGATCATACGCCACGATAATTATTATCACTTACGATTCAGCCTCATTACCACTCTTATTTGTGAGCAATCCTGCACACGATAGCACTGCCACTAAAATTGCCAAGATAATGTAAATAATCAGGACAGTGTAATAGCCATAAGAACTCGCTAGTGTTAATGCAATAACAGAATAAACAAATCCCATCACCACCACAAAACTTAATTGTAATGAAAAAAATGTTGCCTTCGCTCTCATCGTCGAGGCCTTATCCATAATCACTGTTGAGATTGCAGCTAATAAAGCAGGATTAATCAGAGAATACAAACCTATCGCAATATAAACATCGGCAACTGATGCACTACCTGTAGTAAGTGGTAATAAGAAAATTAAGGCTAGCGCTTGCAAGGTAATCAATAACTGGACTGTTCTGTTGCGCCCAAACCGTTTAATTAACAGCAAAATAAGCATTGCTGAAACTACGCCTATGATTGAGCCGTATATTTTCGTAACGAAACCAATCTCCTGTATTGACCATCCTAAATCAACAAGCATTGGATTAATTAATACATAAGCCGAGCTAAATCCTATAGGTAAAATCAGAAGAAAGAGAAACCATGCTTTATGCACCTTACAAAAGAAAAATATCTGTTTAATTAAGCCCTGTTTCGACTCAAGCAAAACCTCTTTTCCAGAAAGAGCATGTACTAAAATAGGCTCTTTATAAAACAATACCTGAATAAGCGATAATGCAGTGAGCAAAGCCAAAATAATAACTGCGCCTTGCCATTGAAGTTGCTCATAAAATATCAGCACAACACCACCGCCAATTATGTTACCAACTAAATTACTTGCATACTGTATAGCATTAGCATTTTGACGCTCACCTTCTGCAAAAATTTTACAAGCTAACCCATCTACTGAGACGTCTTGCAAGCAGGTCATCACGCTATAAATTAAAAACAAAGCTAATACAAGATAAAACTGTTCAACGATATGTACAAAACTGATGATTACCAATAACACAGTCATACTTAGTTGCGCAATGATTAGCCACCCTCTATAGTGCCCCTTAAAACAAGTCGGTAGATAATCCACTAGCAAGGCAAGTACTATCTTCCCTGCTAGTGGCAACATCACCAGATTAATGAGCGCCAACTGCTCCAGTGGCAGCCCTAAACCCCTTAAGACAACTACAGAGGCCGCCAAGAGAAATGAAATCCCTACATACTGGCTCATATATAGAGTTACAAGCATTAACCAAGGCTTGTGATGGACGTTTTGCATGCACTTCTCTTTAATTAAAATTTATAACTATAATTAAGACCTACCGTACGTCCCATCGCAGGCAACCCTGCATAGCCAGGCATAATGCCAAATGCGTGATACTTACGATTTGTTAAGTTCTTTGTCCAAACCACAAGATCATGGTGCTTACTCTGAATACCCATTGAGGCATCAAGCAATACATAACTCGGTAATTTTTGTATATTATCTGGCTGTGCATATCGGCTTCCCACATAGCGTATATTGACATCACCCAAAAACTGAGACTCACCTAAGAAACCCGCATGGAATGGTTTAGAGTTATAGCTTATGCCTAAGCTACCACTGAACTTAGCAGCCTGTGGCAATTGATTTCCCTTCGTTGTAATTTGACTCGATTCAGTAGGAACCCGTGTTACTTTGGTATTTAGGTACATCATATCGGCCTTAAATCGCCACTGCTCATTCATCTGCCAGAATACCCCAGTCTCAACTCCTCGCGTACGCGTATCCGCATTGCCTGTTCCTGTTAAGTAGGAAGGGTAAAGAACTGTTGTTACGTGGTCATCTTTAACTTTGTTATTAAACAAGGCAAGATCAAATCCTAAACTACCATCTTCAGATAGAAATTTAGTACCAATTTCGCTGGAGACAATTTTTGCGGCTTTATAGGGATGATTATCTTTAGCAAAGGCAATATTCGTTCCGTAATCTGCAAAACCACCAAACTTATTGCCAAAACTTTGTAGTGCATATATACGCCACTCTGGTGTTAAAGCATAATTTATACCCAGACGCCCACTAAGAAAACTATCACTAATTTTGTGTTTTTCTGTATAAGCTGACTTAGGAATATTTGGGTTTGCCGTCCATGTACCTGTATATTTAAGGGATTCATGGCTATATCGAGCTCCCGCGATTATTTTTAAAGCCTCAGTGACTGGTAAGGTTAACTCACCAAATATGGCTTTTGTTTCAAAATTAAACTCTCGATCTATGACCGCATTGAATGGGTCTGCCCCCACCACAGGCCCACGATCTGTTGGCCCTCTATCCCAAAGATAAATACCACGTATAGCATCATAATTAAAGTCACGCTTTCGTTTCTCTAAATAGACACCAGCCACCCATGCCAAACCCGAATCTAACTCTGAAACTAATTTGAACTCTTGTGAGAATTGACCTAAGCGCTCATTAATATTCTGTCGATTGTTGCTCCCCTGCGCATAATAATTGTTTAGCAATGGTCGCATCGGTGCAGGTATTCCCATTGAGTCATAAAGCACACCCAGCATATCTAAAGGACGTAATGGACGATAGACATGCGCACGATGACGGTGATAAGCTGTCGTGGATTCTAAAGTCGCAAAATCAAATTCATGTTTAAACTTCAATGAAATACCTGCATTTTTGCGATAGGCATTATGTGACAACCCATTGGTTTTTGTACTATAGTTAAATGGATCCGATAAGATAATCGGTATATCATTCTTACGTTCATCATAATAAACACTTAGTATGGCATCGTTACGTTCATTATCATTCCAACGTAGTTTTGCTTGTACTGCATTATTTTTTTTATTATTCAACGGCCTACCAGTATCACTATCTTTGATGTAATCATCTTGCACCTCCGCTTGTGCGGCAATTCTGAATGACCATTCATCAGAGAGAGGTACATTTAACACCCCATTAATCCCTCTTAGCTTATGGTTTCCCAAGCGGGTACCAATGTGCGATTCAAATTCTGAATGTGGGTCAACAGTTTTAATAATAACGTTACCCGCTTCGGACTTCGAACCAAACAATGTTCCTTGCGGCCCCTTAGCCACCTCAACTCGCTCAACATCAAGTAAAGGTCGTGCCAAACCTGTTTTACCATTACTAACACCATCCACTACCACATCAACAGAGTTATCATCCATGCTTGTATTGGTTAAGGATCCAACTCCCCGTACCCAGATCGAGCTCGTTGAAGCATTACCACCATTATGGATATTGATGCTCGGCAATGATGCCAGTGACTCCATCACATTTTTAAATCCCCTTCTTTCAATTTGCCTATAATCTATAACATCAATCATAAAGGGGGCATCTAGACGGCTTTCTTTTAAGCCTCGTGAGTACACTACAATGGGTTCAAGCTCAGTTACCACTGAATCATCTACCGAGGTAATATCGTTACTAGCTGAATCATTAGCATAAGCCATGTTTAAAGACAAATAGGCACTTACTAATAGAAGAACAGATTGTTTAATTTTCATTTCCCTTTCCTGCTTTAAATAATAATGATAATCATTCAATATTTAGTTGAATTTTTTTTGATGCTTTCTATAGACTGAAAATAAGGAGGTAAGCAAATATAAAGAAGCGGTTAATATGCCAACCATTATTGCCTGCCAAATTTTAGCCAACGAATTCAATTCGTAAAACCACCCTTGTTGAAAGACAAATAACAACGGTAATGCAATCAACCAATATGCAATAACGATACCTAGTAATGGTCTAATAAATTCTTCAAAACCACGTAAGATTCCACCCAAAACCATCTGCAGGCTATCAAAAACTAAGAAACCCATAAAATATAGCAAGACACTGCTAGCAATGCTTTGCACGTCTTTATCTAAGGTAAATAGCAAAATTATCGTCTTATGCCCAACACTTAACAAAATAATAATAAACAGGCTATACAGTACAAACGTGCTTAGGGCACCTATCAATGTATTTCTAAGTGCATTATTTTTAATACTTTTATTTATGGAAACCTGAATGGTTGATGCACTGCCCAACGCCAATGGAATCATGACAATACACATCGCTATATTGATCATTATTTGATGAGCAGCAATAAATTTAGACCCTAGACTAGCTGCTGAAAAAGCAATTATCGCCAATGCTAAAATTTGCAAAACTAGCGCTATACCAATTGGCAATCCCTCCTTGAGGAGCAATACAGCATCTTTAAATGTAATGTCCCGCCCTACTTTCTTAGACACAAATAACTCGGGAATTACTTTTTTTGTTTGTTTCAATAAATACCATAAACATATGTAAGCACTAATAACAGTGCCAATGCCGCAGCCAACACCACCGAGAGCGGGGATAAACCAAACGCCATTCACCATCACATAACTGAATGCAAAGTTAAGGGTGAGCAGCAAAATAGAAACTTGCATAATCGTATTGAGCTTTTTGTGGCCTTCACACACAAACCTAAGCATTGACATCGCAACAAGTGCTGGCATAGCAAAAGCAATACACCATAGATAGAGTATTGCTATATTGGCTACTTCAGCATCAGAAATAACATAACCAATTAAGTTTGCGGCAATTATGACCAGTATCGTGCCCACACACGCTAATTGAATGGCTAATTTTTTAGCTATTTCAAATAATTGTTTTCTTTCTTGGCCTTGCTCTAGCGTCTGCGCCTTAGCAAACTTAGGCACAAGCACATACAAAATACCCACGAGGAGAATATAAATCGTTGACCAAACAGCGCTCCCTAGGCCTACCGCAGCAAGGTCCGCATAATGAAATCTTCCTGCCATCAAGGTATCAATTAAACTCAAAGATGCTTGGCACAGTTGAATGAACATTAAAGGCAAGGCTAGTTTAATAAGCTGCATATATCCTTCGAGCAAATTATTATCTTATTCATCCTCATCTGCGGACCAATACCCTTTGATATGATTACTCTTCCCATCAATTGACATCTGATTACGGAGATAATGACGAATTTTTTTTGCTGCTTCCCGCTCAAGCCCCCCCCAAGCGCCATCGAGCGTATCAATACCTTTTAACAAATCAAGAACTGGTCTAGCTTGTTCTCCCGTTTGATAGTTTAGATACTGCACTACTGTATTAGTTGGCATCCTTACATGTTTGAAATATGACAGTTCTTCGACATCCCGCATCAAAATCACCACAATTGGTGGCTCTACATTGCTCCATAGCTCAAGTATCCCTGCTATGGCTGGATAAGCTGTTTCATCCGCAATAAGAATATGTTTACCTTTCTGCAAATGCGCATGTCTATCTGTCATCTCAGTACGGCTAAATATAATATCGCCCACTTCAAGTGATTGAATCCATTGTCCACCCGGACTGCCGCCATGTATGTATACATCAATGGCTCCCTTATATTGCGCTTCATTGGTATTATTTTCTGCAAATCGTAATGTATATATACGCATATCACGATTCATATTTCTTACTAATTTCATTCTACGCTTTGAGCTTAATACCCCTAGAAACCATAGAAATACACGATCAAAGACTCGCATCAGGAAATTTTTCTTTGTGTTCTCCTTGTCGTCTTCTTTGGGTTTATTAATTTTTTTTAAGACAAGGCCATAGGCGTAAGCTGCGTATTCATCAGGGAATGTCGCCATACTTTTAATCTCAATACGCATCATATGCTTACTTGGCATTGATTTGCCTATCACCTCAAAAAACCTTCTTCTATTACCTCTTAGGCTCTCACCTTGCTTTGACATTGCATAATAGGCCAAATAAAGAACTTTCTCTTCAATAGGTCCTTTAATCATGAATGGAATATATAATTCAGACTTTTCACTATTCTGTATTGTCTCAATCAATAAGCCTTCTTCATAAATATCAAGAATATGTACTGCCGTATACTCTTCACCACCATAGTAATTTGCTACCGCCAATAATTCATCAAGATGATCATGGTTTAAGTGCTCCATAATGTCCAGCTTGTCGTCATGGTTTGCTAGGGGTGTTGTATTCATTAGATAACTCTCTTTTCTACTAAAATTGCTTTAGCTAATTTTTGATTGTATTATAATAGCACAATATAATAATGATAATCATTATCATTTAAAGTTGTTTTTGCTGTATTTACGCATCACAATCCTATTCCTAGCGATAGGCATCCGATAGTTGAAATTGAATTTGCTTTGTATTTTTTGTGAAAGTTCTTCTGAATACTTTCAGATTGCTTATTCTGTAGTGAGCCGTACTCTTCTTTTAAATTCGTATTTTGAGAAATAAGCCACGCATCAGAAATCTATGTGGAAACTATTTTACAGTCTCCCTATAACAAAAATAACTGAGCATTTACTAAAAAACCGAGCTACTTGATTCCCAATACTTCTTTTTGTTGCTCAATATACATTTTCTTTGCTTCTGCAATATTATTTTTACGCGCATTAATAATGAGTTTTTCTTCGATATCAAGTCTAGCTTTATTCAGATTACTAAGTCTTGCGTGATGTGAGTCAAAAGCTTGTCTTGCTTCATCCATAGGCAAGCCAGATTGTCGTCTCTTTGGTAAACTGTGTGCTAGGTTTACGTAGTGATATTCGTCCTTATCTTGGATGAGTTGAATATGCCGTTCTGCCGAGTCAAGTTCTATTAGGGCCGCATTCAAACTAGATAGCATTTCCTTGCTATTACTGTAACGTTCAAGATCTCCTTGTAAGATACCTTTTTCAATAGCCAATAGAATTGAAAGCTTATTATTCCTCCCTATTTTAGAGATATATCCTAATAATTCAGTTCGTGTTGTGTTTAAATTCAGTGCCGTATTCGATGTGCTATGCTCTAAAGCAAAACCTGCCTCTAACACTAGAATCCGCTCTAACTGCTCGAGAGCCTGAGTAATAGTTTCTCCTTCACTCATCCAACCACCCTTCCCCATACTCAATATCCGCCGTTTCAGTTCTTAAACCCTTCTGACGGATAAAGTCCGCACCTCTTCTTGCTTTTAAACCCTTAAGGGCATAAGCAGGGATGATCGCATATCGTAACCACTGCCATGCAGTCTGCTCGTCTCCTGCTTTGCCTGCAGCCAGTGACTCCATAAGGTAAATACTATTTTGTGTTAAACCCTCGCGTTGACGCTCAGTCTCTGACAAGTAGCTCTTTGGCAAGGTATCCATAATTACTCCTTTAAGCTAAAACTAAGAAGCCATATTTATTACAAAGATCATGTGCTTAGTTTACACCGCCTAAATCGAATTGCAATAAGGATGTATTCAGCATGGCTAGCATTATCCTACTTCGATCATTTCAGCTATGCTGTTTTCTAACCCCATACTCAATATCCGCCGTTTCAGTTCTTAAGCCCTTCTGACGGATAAAGTCCGCACCTCTTGCTCTTCTCAGCAATTGTTCTTCGATCGTAATGTGGCGAATCATCTTGCGGTGACCAGCATTACGCCACATTAAATCCCTACCACCCCTTCCAACTCCCGCTGACTTCTAAAGCAGCGCTCTTGCCCTGTGACAGGATCCTTAAAACGAATCTCCCGCGCCAATAACTGCAAGGGTCGGCTAAAGTCATCCACCGCTCTTGCGGGTAATAACTCAGGGTAAAACTCATCGCCCATAATCGGCAAGCCTAAACCATTCATATGCACACGCAGCTGATGCTTCTTCCCGGTATAAGGTTCAAGTAAGTAATGTGCCCACGCTTGATTATGTTTAATAATTGAAATATCTGTGCGGCTATTTGGTGACATGGCGTTATGCGCCACAACAGTCTGCATTTGAGAAACTCGTGCTCCCCACTCTTGTGCTGGACTGTTTAATGGTTGAAGCAAGCGCTCTTTTTCACCTGCCCCCGCCACTTGCTCACCTACTATCTCAGCAATCTCGACAGCCGTCGCACCAGCACGCTCTTGCATGGTAAAGTAGCTTGGGCTTTTTTCAATAAAGCTCTCTCGGCGTAAGGGGAATGCAAGATCAGCGCGATAGGGTGCGATGCACTCATAAGTTTTATGCACATCGCGTGATTGGAATAAGCTTTGGTAAGCACCGCGATAGCGTTTATCAGCACAGAACACCAAGACCCCAGCGGTATCACGATCTAAGCGATGGATTGGGCTAATTTCTTCATTGCCCAATAGACACCGCAGGCGCACCAAAGCAGTCTCTTGCAAGTAGCGCCCGCCTGGAATACTGGCGAGAAAGTGCGGCTTATCAATCACCACGAGGGTCTCATCTTGATATAAGACTGCAATCTCATCAGGCACCCGTACTTCTTGCTCTACTTCGCGGTAATACCAGAGCCATGAGTCGGGCAGATATGGGCTATCCACGCGCAAGACTTCCCCCGCTTGGGTCACCATATCACCACGCGCCAAGCGCTCCTGGATAATATCAGCTGACATATGAGGGAAGCGTTGAATTAAAAAGGCCAAGAGATTTGGCCAGGATTCTTTCGGTAAATAAAGCCGACTCGCACTGACACCAGCACGAATCGGCAAAGGACTTCTTAACATCTATTCAACTACGATTTTAAGGCTTGTAAAATCTCATCGACTTTATCTTTAGCATCACCAAAACACATCACCGCATTCTCACGGAAGAATAATGGATTCTGTACGCCTGCATAACCTGTATTCATCGAGCGCTTAAAGACCACCACGTTCTGGGCCTTCCACACTTCAAGTACGGGCATGCCTGCAATTGGGCTCGCTGGGTCTTCGCTGGCCGCTGGGTTCACGGTGTCATTTGCACCAATCACCAAGACCGTATCGGTATCAGGGAAGTCCTCATTAATTTCGTCCATCTCTAATACGATATCATACGGCACCTTCGCTTCGGCCAAGAGCACGTTCATATGACCTGGTAAGCGACCTGCTACCGGGTGGATGCCAAAGCGAACATTAATGCCGCGCTTACGCAACAGGGCCGTAATATCAGCCACAGGGTATTGCGCTTGTGCCACCGCCATGCCATAGCCTGGGGTGATGATCACTGAAGATGAATTCTTCAATAAATCAGCCACTTCGACCGCACTCATCTCACGGTATTCGCCCATCTCTTCGGTGCTGCTACTGCTACTTGAACCGTCGGTACCGAAGCCACCAGCAATCACCGAGATGAACGAACGGTTCATCGCCTTACACATAATGTAGGACAGAATCGCACCTGAAGAACCGACTAGTGCACCGGTTACGATTAGCAAGTCATTCGATAGCATAAAACCAGCTGCTGCCGCTGCCCAACCTGAGTAGGAGTTCAGCATTGAAACCACCACTGGCATATCGGCACCACCAATTGAGGCCACCAAGTGCCAACCTAGGGCGAGAGCAATAAGGGTCATGATAAATAAGGCCCATGTACCGCCCATATTTTCCATAAAGACCATCATCAAGATGAAGCTAACCACAATCGCTGCTAAGTTCAGCTTATGCTTATGTGGCAAACTTAGTGGTTTAGAACTCATGCGACCATTTAACTTGCCAAAAGCCACAATCGAGCCAGTAAAGGTCACCGCACCAATAAAGACCCCAAGGAAGACTTCAACCAAGTGAATCTTCATCAATGTTAGCGCTTCACCCATATGTGAGGCAAAGCCTGGGGCAAATGAATTCGCCACGCCGACTGCTTCACGCATCTGCTCTAACTCAGCGCCAGCATCGAAATAGCTGTTATAGCCCACCAGAACCGCGGCTAAACCCACAAAGCTATGCAAGATGGCGACCAACTCCGGCATCTGCGTCATCTCGACTTTGCGTGCCAAGTGAATACCGATAGCACCACCAATCACCATCGCGATAATAATGAAAACACGACCTTCAACACTCGGTGTGGCAATCGCGGCAAATAGCGCAATCGCCATACCAATAATGCCGCTGGTCACACCCATACGTGCCGTTTCTTGCTTTGATAGCCCAGCTAAACTTGCAATAAAGAAGAGAGCGGCGACGATATACGCCATAAAAATTAAACCTGATGACATGTTCTTATTCTCCCTTATCTTTCTGGAACATCTTCAGCATTCTGCGTGTGACAAAGAAACCACCCGCAATATTAATACTGGCTATTAAAATCGCAATAAAGGCGAATAGATTAATCAGGAAACCCCCTTGACCATATTGCAAGACAGCCCCAATCACGATAATGCCCGAGATGGCATTGGTCACGCTCATCAGCGGCGTATGCAAGGCATGCGTCACATTCCAAACCACGTAATAACCTACAACACATGACAGTACAAAGACCGTAAAGTGCGATAAAAAGGAGGCCGGTGCATGTAAACCCAGTTGTACTAATAAGAACACCGCAACTGCCAAACCGCCCCACTTAAGAATGGGCGAAGTAGCTTTCGCCTCTTTCACAACAGGTGCCGCTTGCGCCGCTTGGGTAGGTGCTGCAGAGACGGCAATCGGCGGCGGCGGGAAAGTCACCTCACCTTGCGTCACCACACTCATATTACGCACCACCACATCTTCAGGGTCGAGGGTAATTTCACCATTCTTCTCTTTGCAGACAAGTTTGCTGAAATTTACTAAGTTAGTGGCATACAGCTGAGAGGACTGGGCCGCTAAACGACCTGGCAAGTCCGTATAGCCAATGACTTTTACCCCGTTCTCAGTGACGAACAACTCACCTGGCACGGTATATTCACAGTTACCGCCTGCTTGCGCCGCCATATCCACAATCACCGAGCCTGGCTTCATGCTATCCACCATCTCACGGGTAATCAATTTCGGGGCAGGCTTACCTGGAATCAAAGCAGTGGTGATAATAATATCGACTTCTTTGGCTTGCTCAGCAAATAAAGCCATCTCTGCCGCGATGAATTCAGGCGACATGGTTTTCGCATAGCCATCAGAAGAAGAACCATCTTCATTGGTGAAATCCAATTTCAGGAACTGGCCACCCATAGACTGAATCTGCTCAGCCACTTCCAAGCGCGTGTCAAAAGCGCGCACAATTGCCCCTAAAGAGCCTGCCGCACCAATCGCTGCCAAACCTGCAACACCCGCACCAATCACTAAAACCTTAGCGGGTGGCACCTTACCTGCAGCCGTAATCTGACCGGTAAAAAAGCGACCGAATTCATGCGCCGCCTCAATCACAGCGCGATAACCGCCAATATTCGCCATGGACGATAAGGCATCAAGCGACTGCGCTCTTGAAATACGAGGCACCATATCCATAGCCAGAACGGTAACTTGACGCTCAGCCAGACTTTGCACAAGCTCTGGGTTCTGCGCTGGCCAGATAAAACTCACCAAGGTCGTGCCTGCTTGTAACTTAGCCACTTCGGCCTCGTTCGGTGCATTCACCTTATAAATCAGTGGGCTCATCCAGACTTCATCTTGGGTCACGATCTTCGCACCCGCTTCAGCATAGGCGTTATCACTGAAACTCGCCAGTTGACCTGCGCCCGTCTCCACGGCCACTTCAAAACCCAACTTCAGTAGCTGTGCCACTGTAGTTGGCGTTGCAGCGACACGGGTTTCTCCGAGCGACAACTCTCTTGGAATACCTATTTGCACAGTACTCTCCTTTGATTGAAAAAATTTTATATGGATTATTCGAGAATAAACGATAGTGGCTTAATTGGCAAACAATACTGTTATGATTTTTTAACAATTTTGCCTAAATCAGCCTTTTGATTAACTGAAGTCTGTGTTTTCTTCCTGAAAGTTCGTTCTTTCTTCCTTATTATGTTTCTTTATGCCTAGGATATACCCTTTATGTTTGCTGCTTTTAGCAACGATTAAGGTAAAATAAACCCTTAAAATCCTCTTTTTCACCACCTTTACATATATAACTCGCGCACGCATGTCCAATCCCGCCCAAGCCTTGGTCTCTATACAGCACATTAGTAAGTCCTTCGAGTTGGACCGAAATCGTCGCGTAAAAGCCCTATCTGATTTTAGTTTAGAGATTTATCCAGGCGAGACAGTGGGTTTAGTAGGTGAGTCCGGTTGCGGCAAGTCCACTGCAGGGCGGGTGATTTTAGGTCTTTATCAAGCCAGTTCTGGCCAAGTCTTTATCAATGGCTGCAATGTCCATCAGGCCAAGGGGGCCCAGAAGAAAGCCTTAATCCGTCAAGCGCAGATGATCTTCCAAGACCCTTATGCTAGCCTCAACCCACGTTCAACGGTCTTCGACATTATTGCCGAACCGCTAGAAATTCATGCGATTTACACCAAGCACGAGGATCTGAAAGCACGAGTCTACGAACTTTTAGCCGAAGTGGGCCTACGTCCAGAGCATGCCAATCGCTATCCCCATGAATTCTCAGGTGGCCAGCGCCAGCGCATTGGGATTGCCCGAGCTTTGGCATTAGAGCCGAAGTTTATTGTCGCGGACGAACCGATTTCAGCCCTCGATGTCTCAATTCAAGCGCAAATTGTCTTGCTCCTACAGAAACTACAAGCGGAAAAAGGCCTCACCTATCTGTTTATTGCCCATGATTTATCCATGGTGAAGTATATATCCGACCGCATTGGCGTGATGTATCTGGGACACCTCGTCGAGCTCGCCCCGAGCCATACCTTGTATGAGCAACCGATGCATCCCTACACGCAAGCGCTGCTTTCCGCGATTCCGATTGCTGACCCCAATGTGGAAGATAGTCGTCAACGTATTATCTTAGAGGGTGAAGTGCCAAGCGCCATCAACCCACCATCGGGCTGCGTCTTTCATACGCGTTGCAGACATCGCCAAGCACAATGTGTGAGCCAAAAGCCACCGCTACAAGAATGGCAGCCGGGGCATTATGTCGCTTGTCATCTCGTGCCAGCACAGTCCACAGGTACAAGCAGCAGTACAACACAGTCTAAGGACAACTCAATTCAGCAAAGCACTAAACCCTATCCACAAGACACTGGCCAAGCAATGCAAGGCTCTGCTATAGCATCAACTTCGGCCATGCAAGTAACGAAACAAGCGACGCCATCTACCTCGGCCATGCAATTAACGAAGCAAGCAACGCCATCTACCTCGGCTATACAAGAAGCAAAGCAAGCGGCGCCATATACTTTAAGCATTCAAGGAGCGAGTCAATGAAAACCTATATTGCCAAGCGCTTCTTAATGATGTTGGGCACTATCTTTATTATTGCCTCACTGACCTTTCTCTTAATGCATTTAATCCCAGGCTCACCGTTTGATCAGGACCGTAGCTTTAATCCGGTGGTTGAGCAGAATTTGCGTGCCTTTTATAAATTAGACCAACCCTTGTATGTGCAGTACTTTAATTATATGGGCTCATTACTGACCTTGGATTTTGGTCCATCCATTGCCAATCCCGACACCACGGTAGGAAATCTCTTGCAACGTGGCTTTCCGATTTCTTTCGAATTGGGTATCTGGGCGATTAGTCTGGCCGTGCTCTCAGGCATTACGCTCGGTGTCTTAGCTGCGCTACGACATAACGGCCTGATTGATTACTTTGCCATGGCCTTTGCCGTCTTAGGCATCTCAATCCCGAATTTCGTCTTGGCGACTTTATTAATTCAGGAGCTTTCGGTGAATCTGGGTTGGTTCCCTGCGGCCACTTGGCGCACCCCCATGCACATGGTCTTGCCGATTATTGCACTGGCCACAACCCCAATGGCAATTATTGCGCGCCTCACTCGCTCCAGCATGTTAGAAACCCTCACCCAAGACTATATTCGCACTGCCCAAGCCAAGGGCTTATCCAGCTGGCGCATTGTCATCCGCCATGCTTTACGCAATGCTTTGATGCCTGTGGTAACCCTACTCGGATCGCTTTTAGCCGCGACCTTAACTGGCACCTTCGTGATTGAGAAGATTTTCGCCATCCCAGGTATGGGTCGCTACTTTATCGATTCCATCACCAATCGCGACTACCCCGTGATTATGGGTACTACCGTGTTTTACAGCAGCATCTTAGTCTTTATGCTGTTCTTAGTGGATATGGTCTACTCTCTGCTCGACCCACGCATTCGCCTGCATAAGAAAGCGGAGGCTGAATAATGACTGAAAATAAAAAAAGCCCAAGTGCAGAACTTCAGCCTACGCACGTAGTTAAGGCTGAACCACATCAGCACACGCTATCCAATTCGGCACAGCTTGAGGCGCTGACACAGACATCACAGGCTGAGCCACATCACACGAAGCCTGATTCAGAACTAAGCGTCATGCCGCACCAAGTGGAATCTTCGTCAACACAAGTAACAACACAAACAATGTCGCAGCATCAAGCGATATCTCTTCTAAACAGCGCCTCAGACACCATCCCTGACGAGTGGTTTGCGCCAAGAGACCGCAGCCTTGACTGCACCGCACCGATTAGCATGCGACCTAGCTTATCCTACTGGTCCGATGCTTGGCTGCGTCTACGTAAAAACAAACTCGCCATGCTTGGCCTGGCAATCCTGATTCTGATGCTTGGCATGGCGATCTTTGCTCCCATGATCTCTGCGCATTCAGTCACCGCTCAAGTATTAAGCGCACAAAACCTACCTCCTTCAAGTGAATATTGGTTTGGCACCGATGACTTGGGGCGTGATGTCTTTGTTCGCACCTGGTATGGCGCACGCATCTCGCTGTTTGTCGGGATTATGGCCGCCCTAATTGATTTCTTTATTGGTGTCATCTATGGTGGCTATAGTGGACTGAAGGGTGGACGCACCGATACGATTATGATGCGTATCGTAGAGATCCTGTATGGCCTCCCTTATTTATTAATTGTGATCCTGCTCATGGTGGTGATGGGACCGAGCCTGCTCACGATTATTATTGCCCTCAGCATTACAGGCTGGATTAGTATGGCGCGTATTGTGCGCGGACAAATCTTACAGTTAAAGAATCAAGAATACGTAACAGCCTCACGTTCGTTTGGCGCAAGCACTTGGCGGATTATTCGTAAGAATCTATTACCGAACACCATGGGGCCGATTATTGTGCAGATGACCTTAACCGTTCCGAGTGCCATTTTTGCCGAAGCCTTTTTAAGTTTTCTGGGACTGGGTATTCAAGCCCCCTTCGCCTCGTGGGGAGTGATGACCAATGATGCGCTGGGTGTTATTCTGACAGGAGACTGGTGGCAACTATTCTTCCCGGCGCTTGGCATCTCCTTAACCATGTTCGCCTTCAATGTCTTAGGTGATGGTCTGCAAGATGCGCTCGATCCTAAATTACGTAGATAGTTAAGCTAGCAACGGAAACACAGTGCAGAGCCAGGCGCCAAGGAATTAAGTAAGGGATATACCATGACGAGCCATGCTTCAGAGAAGCCCGAAACACGTAAACCATAAAGCACCTCTGCACAAAGAAGTCTTAAACAGATAACAATTGAAGAAACACACGATGAGCCAAGAACCCCTATTATCGATTCGCCAACTCAGTATAGATTTTAAAGTCTATGGTGGCACGGTGCATGCCGTGCGGGGCTTAAATCTTGAGGTACGTCGCGGTGAAACCCTAGCAATTGTCGGCGAGTCTGGCTGTGGCAAATCGGTCAGTTGCTTAGCGGTCATGGGTCTTCTAGCGAAGCCAGCGGCCCACATTAGTCAAGGTGAAATTATCTTTGATGGTCAGGATATCTTGCACTACTCACGGCGTGAACACAAGCAACTTCAAGGTCGCCGTATCGCCATGATTTTCCAGGACCCAATGACGGCGCTTAATCCTAGTCTGAGCATCGGCGAACAATTAACCGAAGGGGTACGTAAACATCAAGGGCTAAGCAAGCAACAAGCCCATGCCAAAGCCGCCGATATCCTAAGTCTCGTCGGCATTGCTAATCCGCACGAGCGTCTCAGCCAATACCCCCATCAATTATCAGGTGGCCTGCGTCAGCGTATCGTGATTGCCATGGCCCTTATGTGCGACCCTGAACTCTTAATCGCCGATGAGCCCACGACTGCCTTGGATGTAACGATTCAAGCGCAAGTCTTGGAGCTGTTTGAGCAGATTCAGCGCAAAACTGGGATTGCGATTATTCTGATTACCCATGATCTGGGCGTTGTCGCTAAGATTGCTGACCGTATTGCCGTCATGTATGCAGGTCAGTGCATTGAGAGTGGCACACGACAAGAGATTTTTTACCATCCTAAGCACCCTTATACCCAAGGTCTACTCGCTTCCGTGCCGCGCTTAGATATGGCACGCAATAGCCTGCATCCAATTGATGGGCAACCGCCGGATTTGTTCGACCCTCCAAAATACTGTGCCTTCTATGCACGCTGTAAACAAGCCTTAGAGGTGTGTCATCATCTAGCGCCCAAGTCCTATACCTTAAGCCAGACTCACCAAGCCTTATGTTGGTTGGCGGATCAACGGGCGCCGTCATAGTCCCCTACTTATCTCCTCTGATCAGATCTGCTTACTATCGACCCAGGTACAAATTATCAAGCCAGGCGCAGACAAATTAAAGCACCTGAAGTGTACGCTTAAGCTTTGACCTGTTCATCAGCTTTGGGGAAAGCAAATTGAGGCAAGCAAATTTACTCCTGTAGATTTACTTGTATTAACTCACTTATGGCTTATGCGTATTGCAAGATGGGCTGACTAGGTGTAATTTAATGGCTATAGTCCGTATTTGAAGGTTCTCGTTTGACAAATCCAGTGTAGTATCACTTGGCCCTCATCGTTGAAGGTTCTTGTTGTCAGCGTATAACTCAGATTATCGATACATATATCGCCGTCTAGGGTCACCCATTCAGGCCTCATGAGCGATTAACAGCAATATTATTGGCATTTTTCCACCCAAGGAATCTTATGAAAAAAACCTTACTCAGCCTATCACTTTGTTTCTTCGCGGCTAGCCCTATCGCCTCAGCCGAAACAACGCTGTATTTAAACAATACTGAAGAACCTACCTCCTTAAACCCTTCACAAGGTTTTAATCTGATTTCTTGGGAATCTTTGAATAATCTGGTTGAGGGTCTAGTACGCTTAGATGCGCAACATATTGCTGCACCCGCCGCCGCTCAAAGTTGGGATGTGTCTGCTGATGGCAAAACCTATACATTTAAACTACGTCCTGAGGCCAAGTGGTCCAACGGTGACCCCGTTACCGCTGAAGACTTTGTGTATGCTTGGACCACTATGTTGGACCCAGCCACCGCATCACCTGCGGCCTTCCTAGCTTATGATATTGTCGGTGCTAAAGCCTTTAATGACGGGTCAGGACAAGCCAGTGGTCTGGGATTAAAAGCCCTTAATACGCACACGCTCGAAGTGCAATTAGCTAACCCTAGCGTAGCCTTCTTAAATATCCTGACCAATCCCAATTTCGCTCCAGTGAATCAGAAAATCGCCCAAGCTAATCCTAAATGGCATGCGGAAGCCAATAGCTATGTCAGTAATGGTCCATTCAGCCTGAAAGAATGGAATCATGCGCAGAATATGGTGTTCACTAAGAACCCACATTACTGGGATGCAAGCAGTGTGAAGATTGATAAGGTCGAGTGGGCCATGGTGAATGATCTAAATACCTCGTATCAGATGTATCGCACAGGCGAGTTGGATGCGACGCCTTCACCGATTCCTGCGGCACTCTACGATCGCGTCAAAGACGCCAAGGATTTTCATAATTTGCCACAGGCGGGTAGTTATTTCTTCCGCCTAAATACCAAGATGCCGCCTTTTCAAAACCAGAAAATTCGCCAAGCTTTCGCCCAAGCAGTGAATCAAGCAGATATGGTGAATTATGTGATTAAACAAGGTCGTCTACCTGCCTATGGTTTTGTGGCTCCTGGCTTTACAGGCCCTGATGGTAAAGACTTCCGTGAAACCAGTGGCAATTTAGTCAGCACGGATGCCGCTCGTGCCAAGGACTTGCTCAAACAAGGTATGCAGGAAGAATCGTATACAGAGCTACCTGAAGTGACATTAGTCTATATCAACAACCCAACGGATAAGCGCATTGCCGAGACTTTACAGAATATGTACAAGGAAAACTTAGGCGTTGATATCAAGCTGCAAAGTATGGAAAGCAAGGTGTTCTATGCCAAGCAACGTGGTCTTGAACTACAGTTCTCACGTAGCTCCTTCGTGAATGATTATGCCGACCCTTACAATAGCTTAGAGAGCTTTGTAACGGGCTCTTCCATGAACCGTACGGGCTGGTCGAATGCCGAATATGACAAATTGATTGCTGATGCAGGTGTTGAGGCCGATGCCCAAGTTCGTTGGAATAAATTACTTGAAGCCGAAAAGATTCTCATGAATGAAGCCCCTATCGTGCCTCTATATTTCTATAACCAGATCTTTATGCAGAAAGACAATGTGAAGGGCATTCTCCGTCACCCAGTTGGCTATATTGATTTGAAGCACGCCACAAAAGACTGATGCTGAGCAGATGAAATCTGTATTGCTAATCTGAAGAGTGAATAAGCGATACAGATTATCTTAAGCTATATACTTAAAGCACTAGCTTAATCGTTAAATTTGATAGTTGTTTTGACGTCCCCCACGCGCTAAAGGACGAAATTTTACGACGACATCTGATAGAAGGCATGTGAAGGACCCCCTCACATGCCCTTATTTTTTGCACAGCCAATTGATTGGGATCCTGTCAAATGATGTAGGAGGTGTACCTCAATACTCCAAATAGGTATTGCTTTCAATTCCCTGCCACATAATGTAGGGGCACTGTACACACCATTCTCGGTATCACATCACTGAAAGCATCGCACCTGTGTAATCGCTTTATTCACCTACAACATCGTAGCCCGCATCCTCAATCGCCTCTTGAATCTGCTCTTCTGAGGCAGCCCCTGTGGTGCGGAAAGAAACTTTAGCCTCGGCCAAATTCACTTCGATTTCACTAATGCCAGGTAACTCTTCTAGGGCTACTGTCACATGCTTGACACAATTATTGCAGCTCATGCCCTCGACTTTTAACACGACTGTATTACTCATCTTAACCATCCTTCCTTATTCAGCAAATACGCTTATTTGAAACTATCCGCATAGCGTCCACTAAGAACACTTAGCCGCCACCCTATCACCGTACTGACCGTCCATATCGCCAGAGCGGATACAGACACCCTCTAAATTCGTTACGCCACGATAACCAACCGCATAGGCAGCAAAGCGCATACGCTCAAAGTGTTCTCTGTAGTCATAGACATCATGATGATGGCCATGAAAGACTGCCTGAGCCCCTAACTGTCTGGCTAAACGATCAATGGCCGCAAAACCATATTTATTACAAGAAGGCGCCTCATGGGATACCAGAATATCACTCTTTTGCGTTCTTAGCTGCATATATTCTTCAGGAAAAATACTGCTACGTTGCTTCAAACTAATGCCTTCACGCCAATGACTGCGAGGATTAGAACACTCAAAAAACTCTTGCGTGGAGAAGTAATTCCAACACTCGTGATGCGGCAGCCAAATCTTGCCGCGAAATACCCCACCAAGCCCCGCAATACGACGACCAGCAACCTCAACTACCCGCCCACTTAAATTTCTATCGGCCAATTCACTGGCAAATAAATTATCGTAAACAAGCTCACTATCGGTATCATGATTACCATGAATCCACCACACTTGCGTCAGCTTAAGTACTTGCTCGAGTTCAATGTGTAAGGGCTGTTGCGCTTCTAAATCACCGAGAAACACGATAGCCTGAGGCCGATATTGCTCAACAATTGCTAAACAATGCTCAAAGCCCCCATGGGTATCACCGAAAAAGAGAATTTCATTAGCCGTCGCCATGTTAGTAAGAAAAATAAGCGAGCAACTTGGTATAAGCTACTTCATAACTTAACTTTAACAGCTCATAAGAAAAAAGTCGAACCACCTTGTCGTACACCTAAGATCGATCGCTTACACTTGGGCCGAGTCATTACTCATATCGACATAATATAAAACTAGCAAAGCCTTACAGACATACAAATGATGCCGCTTTCATCTTGCCTTAGCAAGCAACAACACGACAGTAATACCGACTTAAGCCTTACTTGGCCATGGATTTTGCACCGCAGGTAATTGATTCAGATCATTCAACCAACGGACAATATTTTTAAACCCATGGTAGGGAATTTGCGCTAATTCGGTGCCAATCAGACCACGGCTCAGTGCGAAATCCACAATACTGAGTTGGTCCGCCACAATCCACTGCTGGGTCGAAAGCACTTGATCCAACACTTGTGCATTATGCATAAACTGTTTATTTGAATGCTCCACCAAGAAATCACGAGCCGACTTGCCAAAGACAGGACGAATAATATGTTCATAGTACAAAACCGCCGCATAATTCGAGAAGTGCTCCGAGTCCCAAACAAACCAACGGATAATATCATTCAGGCGTTCATCTTTAGGAAATAAATCGGACTCACATTTCTCTGCAATATATGCTGCGATAGCCTTAGACTCCCAAATCACACGCTCACCATCGGCCAGAACAGGTACCTTAGCGACAGGCGTCAGTTTCTTGAATTCCTCACTAACCGCCTGAGACTTCACAATATTCGTGTGTACATACTCAATCGGCGCATTTATGTGCTTTGCAACCGAGCAAGGTAGACGACCATTAGGGGTTTCAAAATAATACAGTTTCATAACATTGTTCCTTCACTATTGGCTTTAATATTGAGCTTAATATATTCACGTTAAGGCATAGCTAGCGCCTGAAAATAATGCCGAATAAACTACATCTGTACATCTATAACATTGAGTTTGATGACCTTACGTACCTTATACAACCTTACGCATCTTATCGACCTGCATATGATGACAACAAATTGGCCACATAAACACCTTGCAATTGGTATTTAAGTCTTTTGTATACTACGCTTCAAAATAATTTATCTATATATATTAGAATAAGCTTAATCAGAGGCTATTTCAAGGAAAAGGCTATGTTAGTAAAAGGAAGCGCTGGGTACCAGGAAGACCCCCAAACGTATTGTCAAAACTATGAGTCTCTTAGTTTTGAAAAAGTGCATAAGTATCTTCTTCAATACTACCCTGCAGCACCTGCCGCTGTCTTAGATATTGGATCCGGTAGTGGTCGTGACGCCGCAGCACTTGCTCGTAAGGGCTATTTTGTGGATGCTGTTGAACCTACCTTAAGTATGTTAGAGGCCGCGCAACAATTACATACCGAACAAATCCAATGGCTCCACGATGGCTTACCAGACTTAAGCCAGACACTGTCATTAGGCAAGCGCTACGATCTCATCCTGATGATTGGGGTCTTTTTTCATCTGGCCCCTGAAGAACGCACTATAGCACTGGCTAATTGTGCCAAGTTACTCCTACCCGGTGGTCGTTTATCCATGAGCTTGCGTCACGGACCAATACCGAAAGATCGTCATATGTTTGATGTTTCGGATGAAGAATTATTACAATATGCCGCTGATTTGGGTTTACAGAAAATCCATTACCAAGTGCATGATGCCGACAGCTTTGGGCGCGACTCTGTGCATTGGAGTTCGTTTGTATTTGAGAAAGCGAAATAAGCGATAGATAGCGACAATTACCTTAGATAAGCTGACTCCTAATGAATAATTTCAATATTAATTTATTTAACCCTAATGAATTTTACCAATATGCGCAAAAGCACTTTCCCGCACTCTGTGAGCCTCGTGCTAGTGATAGTCATAAGGGAACTTATGGCAGCTTAGGTATTATTGGTGGAGCACAAGGCATGGTAGGAGCGCCGCTACTGGCTGCACGTGCCGCCCTCAAGCAAGGTACTGGTCGGGTATATATTGGCTTTGCTCAAGCATCATTACCTATCAGTCTAGATCCCCTGCATGCGGAGATTATGCTGAAGACCGCTGAGGATCTTATTGAACTACAGCACTTAACGGCGCTTGTTATTGGTTGTGGTTTAGGTTTGAATGATTACGCCAAAGAACTGCTTTCTCACAGCCTCCAATGCACCTCTCAATTTCCCTTAGTGATTGATGCTGATGCGCTAAGTCTATTAGCCCAGGACGTCGTGATAGCAGAATCTGTTGGACAAGAATCTGCTATTCGTGTGCTTACCCCTCACCCCACTGAGGCAGCTCGACTACTGCATTGCGATACTCAAGAGGTTCAAGCTAATCGTCAGGACGCACTTAAGGCCTTAGTGCAAACCTATCAATGCTGGATAGTATTAAAGGGGCATGCAACACTGATCGGCTCACCTGATGGCATGATTATCAGCAACCCAAGCGGAAACCCAGGCTTAGCCAGTGGTGGCACAGGCGATGTCTTAGCAGGGATGATTGGTGCCTTATTGGCGCAAGCCATACCCACTCAGCAAGCGATTGCTGGAGCGACTTGGTTGCATGGTGCGGCCGCTGATTATTTGGTCAGTCAAGGTATTGGACCGATCGGATTGACCGCGTCCGAAGTACTTATCGCTGCCCGTACCCTGCGCAATCTCTTAATCAATACGTAGGCCAGAGCTTAGCTAGTGTATCCGCTCGATGAGTGTAATGCCTTTTCGTTCTTTATTCTTAATACGCAAGTCAGCTTAGGCGCATGACGTCCCGATAAATCAATACCCTTAGCTTTCAATCTTAATACGCAGGACAGGAACTAGAGGGCTTATCACCACAATTGCTGAAGGACGCTTGAATAGAACTCTCTTCACCTCGACGCTTAGTCCCTAAACCTGTCAAATTTGCACTAGGCTCCGCATGAGCATTAGGCTGAATATACCCCGATAAAGTCTTAGTCCATTTAACTAAGCCATCCTCATTGAGTGATAAGCGCTTACCCGTATATTTGCCGTCATTAATCACATACGTCCAGGCATTCACTAAACCCTCTTCAGTTTTGAAGGTCAGCATAATACGGTCGTACATATTGCAATCACCGTCTGGGTTAAAGTGCTCTAAAAAATCGAGGGGTGGTATTTCAATATCAGGCTGACTAAAATACATCAACTCACCTTCGACCAGATCCCAATCACCGCTTGGCTGTTCAAAATGAAGATGCTTACCACGATTGACGGCATCTAATTTATAGTCACTCGTGCCACGAGCTTGGATTGATGACTCTGGTATCTCTAACGCTGGGTAGCCAGCATCGAGCTCATAGACTCGCCCCCAAGTATACGCTTTCTGTATCTTGGTTGCCGTCTTGCAGTGACGTTCATGGTTGCTGAACCCCTGCTTTAAGGTACCATAAACGAAGAGCGGGAAGGCGAGTGGCATGATGTTATTTTTCCTCATTAAATTTTTGTGCGATGCAATATCGCATAAATCAATTGTGCCGTGATATGACATATTTTCGTATAGGTACTTACACTGAATTATGTATATGACTTCTAATTTTTCTAAAAAAGGCTAGGTCTATTTCACCAATAAAATTACATCAACTAATTTATATTGCTTTTTTACCTTATACCCAGCCTAATTATTGACTATTTTGCTTAGGTATCACGCGCCTTTACGAGCATTTCCCTATCAAACTGCTTGATAAATTAATAGTTTAAAAATTTTTATTATTATCGATAGTAGGCTGTTTTTACTTCGCTATGTTCATATGTATCTAAAACTTAACGATGCTTGTAGACTGAGCATAAAAGCAACAGTCTATTTTGTGTAGCAACAAAACCCAAGTGCATAATTTAAGAAAAGTTCAGTTCCTGCGCACTTTGTATCATATTGACGTCCTCCCGTCTTATAAGACGGGGTTTTAGTAAGCGTCCGTAGAAGACATCTTGATTAAGGGCCGCCTATTGCGGCCCTTAA
>JAUNUI010000008.1:0-22822 GCA_030538255.1 Pelistega sp.
GTGATAGATCTGAGCGTAGCTTCGATGAGCGTCGTGGCCCACGTGGTGATAGATCTGAGCGCAGCTTCGATGAGCGTCGTGGCCCTCGCTCAGACCGCCCAGCGCGAAGTGAGCGCTCTGTCCGTTCAGATAGCTCAGCGCACCAACAAGAGCAGCCTGGTTTTAGTAAACATTCTGATAACAAGCCGCGCAGTGTTGGGCGCACAGCGGGCTATGCGAAACACCGCCCAAGTTTAAGTGAGCGTTTAGATCGCGGCGCTAAAGCAATTGCCGCAACACCCTCCTATGCTTCGCGCTCGTATTATGACGATACGTTCAATCTCTTCGCCTCTTGTCCAATTGGTATTGAAGAAGCCTTAGCCCAAGAACTCAAGAACTTAGGCTTTCAAGACGTAGAAGCAGGACGTTCGGGTGTACGCTTACGCACGGATTGGCAGGGTGTCATGCGAGCTAATCTCTACTCCCGCTTAGCCATTCGCATCCTTGTCCAAGTTGCTCACGCGTCAGTGAGCACTGAAGATGAAATTTACGAGTTAGCACGTCAAGTGCCTTGGGAGCGTTGGTTCGGTGCAGAACAAACACTACGCGTAGATACCTCAGCAATTCGTAGCCCTATGCAAAGCCTGCAGTTTTGCAATCTACGAGCGAAGGATGGTATTGTCGACCGTCTACGCGAACTTGAAGGTGAGCGTCCAAGTATTGATACCGTGCGACCTGATGCTAAGGTTCATCTCTTCTTGGATAGCGAAAGCGCGACCTTATACCTTGATACCTCAGGCGAGTCGCTCTTTAAACGAGGCTGGCGCTTTAGTAAAGGCCAAGCACCTTTGCGTGAGAACTTAGCCGCAGGCATTCTGCACTTAGCGGGTTGGGACCCTTCTCAAGCCTTGTATGACCCCTTCTGTGGCAGCGGCACGATTCTCATTGAGGCGGCTTGGATGGCGCAAAAGGTACCACCAGGTATTATGCGTCCCTTTAGCTTTGAACGCTTACGAGGCTTCCAGCGTAATCAATGGTTAAGCTTAAAAGAAGAAGCCTACGACAATATTCTGGAAGATCTTGAGACCCCTATTTTTGGCTCTGATATTGATCCGCAAGTTATTCAAGCGGCCCAAGATAATCTTGCGCGCGCACAACTTAGCCCGAGTTCGATTCGTTTCGAAAATATCAATGCCTTGAAGATTAAAGCACCTGCTTCTGAAGGGTTCCTGATTAGTAACCCACCTTATGGTGAACGCCTTGGTGAGCAAGACCTTGAATTCTGGCGTGAATGGTCTGGTGTGCTGAAGAATGAATTTGCTAACTGGCAAGTGCATCTGATTACCAATGATTTGGAACTTCCCAAGAAACTACGTCTGAAACCACGTCGTCGCACCCCCGTCTTTAACGGAGATATCGAGTGTCGCCTATTTGGTTTCGAAATGGTCAGTGATAGTTATCGCGATAAATCATAGAGGATTTGCAATCATCAGCGATATTTTTTATTTATTTTATGGCGCAAGTATTCACAAGCCATACTCAGTAGGACCAAGGACCTGCATGTCTCACTTGCGCTGGATTTTTTAATATGAACAACTCTGCTTTAAACACCAACTTTACATCCGTTCCACGCTTACGTGTCTTTGCTAGCATGATGTATGAAAGCATCCTCCTATTCGGCGTGGTGTTTTTTGCTGATTATTTGCTGACAAGTTTTGTCCAAAGCACTGACCCAGGCCATCTGCTCGGATTACATCAGGCTGTTTTATTCATTGTCATTGGCTTATATTTCATTATCTGTTGGAAGCGCATTGGCCAAACCCTACCGATGAAAACTTGGCATATTGGTTTAGTGAACAAAGCGGGCGGTAAACCAACTTTGCTTCAGTATATCGTGCGCTATGTCTGCGCTTGGATTATCCCGTTACTTGGTGCCTGGTTAATTCAACAATTAGCACTTTACAAAGGCTGGAATTCCATTGCCATTCTGATTGTTTTCGCACCCTTCTTAAATTTCATTTATTCTTGGTTCGACCCCAAAGGCGCCTTTTTACATGACCGCTTAGCGGGTACACAATTAATCGACCTAAAAAATAAAAACGCCTAAAAAATGCAAAAAATGGCGTATTTCACCTAAAGTTTTGCTTTATTTGAGTTTTTTGCGCTTTTTAGGGTCTAGTATTCTAGTGCGATAAAAATTATAATAGACATGTAAAAATTTAGACCTTTGAGTCGCTATGTCCGCACAAAATACAAATCAATACCCCGCTTTATATGAATCTTTTGAGTGGTTTATCCCCACTCATTTTAATATTGCCTATGCCTGCGCGCATCGTTGGGCAGCCAGTCCGCATGAAGCACGCCAAGCCGCTATCTATTTTGAAGATCAGGTTGGTCAATTAACGATGCTGTCCTACGGCCAGTTATCTGAGAAAGTGAATAAATTGGCGAATGCCTTCGTACGCATGGGCGTGCAGCCGCAAGACCGTATCGCCATTGCTCTTCAACATTCAGCAGAGACAGCGGTGACGATTCTTGCTGCCATTACCATGGGTGCAATTGCCGTGCCTTTAGGCACAGGCCTGAGCAATGCTGAATATGACAAGCGCTTAGTCGATGCGGGTGCTCGCGTGGCGGTCGTGGATAAACACACTATCGCCGCCATGACTAGCGCCATTGATCACAATCCTCAACTGCGCCAAAGCCTGCGTCAAATCGTCGGCATCCATACTGAAGATGAGCGGGTAATTCCATGGCGTACACTGTTAGCACGCCAACCGAGCACCTTTACACTCAACCCGGTCGAGCCTAGCACGCATGCCATCATGCTCTACCCACCTGTCGCAGAGGGAGAGGATCTGAAAGCCACTTTGATTTCACATCAAGCGCTGATTGGCGCCTTGCCTGGCTTTGTCGCTTCACAGAACTGGTTCCCTAGAGGCCAAGACTTGTTTTTTACAAGTTATGATTGGAGTACCCCGATGGGCTTACTCAACGCCCTCTTACCAACGCTTTACTTTGGTCGTACGATCGTTGGCTGTCCAAGTGGTCGCACAATCCCACGGTTATTTACGCTTTTAGAGCACTACCAGATTACGAACATGCTGACCTCAAGCTATGAGCTCTGCAGAATTAAAGATTTCAATGACCCTCTTAATCAATTTGAACTACAAATTCGTTGTATTTCTATTCCTGACGACGAAAACAGTGAAAAACTCATTGACTGGGTAGGCCAACGTTTTGGTGCATCATTAAATAGCGTGTATGCGCCCTTAGGCTTTTCATATTTAATCGGTGAATGCCCAGAAAAATGGCCTTCTGCACCTGGCTCCATGGGTAAGGTATTTCCAGGCCATAAAGTCGCTATTCTCAATGACGATGGTATCGAATGTGCCGAGGGCGAAATTGGCTACCTCTGTGTTAATACACTGGACATCCAAGAGATGACAGACCCTGGTCTGGCAAAGTATTTCTGGGCAACAGGACGCATTCAAGAAGTCACTATGCACGAAGCTGACTGGTATAATACGGGTTGCCGTGCTTATCAAAAAGACGGCTACTTTTGGCGTGAGCCCGCGCCGATGATGAGCACAGAACTCATTGACAGCGACGCGACGCTATAAACTTTGGAGCATCCATGGCTATATACCAACTTGGCGACCTAACACCTGAAATTGACGCAAGCGCTTATGTCTTTGAGAATGCCATTATTATTGGGCAAGCTATCTTAAAAGCACAAACCAGCGTATGGGCGAATGTCTGTATCCGTGCAGATAATGATCTAATTACTATCGATGAAGGTAGTAATGTACAAGAAGGCTCTGTCCTACACGTTGACGAAGGCACACCACTTTACGTGGGCAAATATGTCACAATCGGCCACCAAGCTATGCTCCATGGCTGTACAATTGGTGATGGAAGCCTTATTGGCATGCAAGCTATCATCTTAAATAATGCCGTCATTGGTAAGAACTGCATTATTGGCGCAGGTGCGATCATCCCTGAAGGCAAAATCATTCCTGATAATAGTTTAGTGATTGGCGTCGGCAAAATTGTCCGGACGGTCGATGAAGAAGATTTGGCACGTGTTCGTACAGGCACTCAAACTTACATCGATCGTTCTGGTTATTATCGCCAATACCTAAAGCGCATTGCCTAATGCCGTTCTTAATAAGCTAGACTGAAGCGCTATTTTCTCTTTAATTAAGGTCCTATTTAAGTGTGCTCTACAGATTTATTCTTTAGAGCCGCACTCTTGATTTTCTCGCCTAACTCCCCATCTTCCTTCTTATGAAAGATTTATTAAAAAAATACCTCTTTGAGGACCTAAGCGTACGTATCCAGACCGTAAACCTAAGTCAGACCTGGCACGATATTTGTGAACACCAAGAATTTGAACCTGTTTTACGTAATCTTCTGGGTGAACTCAGTGCCGCCGCTGTTTTATTAGCGTCAAACATTAAGCAAGAAGGCACCTTGATCTTACAATTGCACGGCCAAGGTCCAATTCAATTGCTCGTCGTTGAGTGCAATGAAGATTTACAGTTGCGCGCGACAATGAATGTACGCCAAGAATTTGCCATTAAAGCAACAGATTCCTTCCAACAATTGCTTAACTACAATGGTGAAGGACGCTTTAGCGTATGGTTTGATCCAAGTAACCGCCCTGCCGACCAATCTCCTTATCAAGGCATAGTGCCGATTGAGGGCGATAGCGTGGCTGAAGTACTTAGAAACTATATGCGCACATCGGAACAAATTGACACGCAATTTCACCTGGCTGCCAATAGTGAGAAAGCCACTGGCGTGCTGATTCAACGTATTCCACACAGTGGAGGCACCCACTTAATTTCCGTTGAAGATGCTGATGAAGCTTGGGAGCGTGCGAAAATTCTTTGCCGCACGATTACGCCTGAAGAACAATTAGCCATTGACGAAGAACAATTAGTGACCCGAGTGTTCTTTGAGGAAGAGCTACGCACCTATGAGCCAGAAGTAATTAGCGCCTTCTGTAGCTGCACTAAAGAGCGTGTAGGCGCAGCCCTTAAAATGCTTGGCCGTGCTGAAGTTGAAAGCATCTTAGAAGAAATGGGACAGGTCGAAGTAAAATGCCACTTTTGCGGCAAACCCTATGTATATGACCCTATCGATAGTGCTCAGCTATTCTTAGATGAGGCGCAAATCTCTAGTACGGATAATAGCAATCGGATGAACTAGCCATTAGGTGCCCTTAATTTATTTACTCTTCAATAGTTAAGCTTCATTTATCAAGCTGATTTATCGAGTTAAGATTCATGTATCGGGCTGATTTTTTATATAGTTAGTTTATATTTTAAAAGCAAGGTCTTAGCGTGTATACCTAAGACCTTTTTATCTATCTGTAGTTTTCACAATTTCCTAATCAGATAAAACTTGTCAAACTAGTGCACTTAGGTCTCCTTACTTAAGCCCATCACCTTAGGTAAGCGAAGCTTTCAACTCAAATTCTTGGAGTGCCACGACGTGTCGATATGCCCTACTTCAGTCGCTAAACCGGGTTTTACTGCGATCGAATTCATCATCGCCGCCATCCCTATCTTACTCCTTAGCCTGAGTGCCTATGAAGTCAGTGTATGGTATCAACATCGGCATATGTTAAATCTTGCCATGTTAGAGGCAGCCCGCCAAGGCTCGGTTCAACACGCCCATCCTCAAGCCATACAAGACGCCTTTGAAGCGGCTATAACACCCTTATTTGTGCCCGCAGGTGCCTATAGCAATGCTAACGCGCGTAGAGACGCCTATTTTAATAGCATTCAGGCGCAAGCAGGCGCTTCCTGGCGTGTTCTTATTGAAGACCCCAACCCTAAACATTACCAAGATTTTAAACGCCCAGATTTAGCCATTGCCTTGAGCACAGGATTCGATACCATTGATAATAATTTTCAAAAGGAGCAGCATCTACGTAAACCACAGGGCTTATTATCAGCACAAACTATATACCAAGCGAATACCTTAACGCTAAGTATTGTCTATCCCTATAAGCCTAAAGTACCTGGTATAAGCGCCTTATTCCGTCAATTGAGTCGCTTTCAATCGGATGAATTTGCCGCCTCACTGATGCGCCAAGCTGGTGTCTTACCTATACGTCATCGCTTAGCCATTAGTATGCAGTCACACCCAGTTATGTGGTCTCAACATCAAGCACAGCATGTCACTTACGCGCATCAAATCAAGACCCCTGTTCCGCTAATACCAGGACACTCACAAGGACAAGCGAAGAATCAAGCCTGCGTCGGTTTATGGTGCGACCCAAGCTATAAAGCTGAGGGAGGTCATGAGTCTGGAGCATCGAACCCTAAGAAACCTGATACCTACCCTAACACGCATCCCGGAAGTGGTTCTCAAACGAATTCTCAGACTAGGCCAGCTACTCATCCGACGAACGCTCAGACGGACTCTGCGCCTGGCTCCACAACGACAGATAATCACTCTGCTGAACAAGGTCCAAACTCCAACTCATCGAACCAGAACCACCTACCACCAACCGAGCAAGATGCCAGCTCGCAGAATAATATGAGCGAGCCCGCAAACTACAGCAATGATGAAAAGCTCTGCGGTGTTAGTCTGTGTTGCTAAGACTTGACACCCTCACCGCCCTGAAGGACGGGGTTATACGGCGAATTCTGACATGAAGTTGACTATATCAGTCGCTCATAATGAACATGAAGTGAATTGAATCAACCATTGATGATGAGCAAGTAGTTACCAGTATCAGCCATTGATGAATATGAAGCTCCTTAATTAATAAATTCGACGCTTCTAAAGAATTCGGTAGTCACTTTAAAAAATGCAGTATTTTATACTAAAAATATTTTTAAAAAAATGACGAAACGCAAGCCGTTTCTTCTTGTGGAGATTAAATTATGTTTTTTTGATTTAACTCAATTGAACATATCATGTGAAGAAAAGATTACAATTAAAGGAGATGCAAATAAGTTCCAAGGATCCCCCCTGATGTTGAAACACCTGTTGTTAAATGATGAGTCGATCCACTGTTCATCATGTATGTTAGGACATATATGTGTGCCAAGTGGACTCAACCCAACAGATATTGAACGCTTATCTCAGCTTGTGAAAGAACGTATCCGTATCCCAAAGGGGGTGTTTTTTTATAAAGTGACCGACCCACTTACCGCTATTTATAGTATTCGTTCGGGCTCAATGAAAACTCAGCTTGAAAATGAGAATGGCCATGTGCAGATCACAGGTTTCTTTTTGCCAGGTGAAATTTTAGGTCTTGATGGAATTGGTGAAGGCCACCACTTATCCAATGCTATCGCCTTGGAAGATACAGAGGTATGTGTCCTTCGCATTAATGAGTTAGATAGCCTATCTTTAGAGATTCCTGCACTACAAGCACAGTTTCGTCGCTTACTCAGCAAAGAGATTTCGCGCTCTCATGGCATGGTCTTGTCCTTAGGTGCTATGCGTTCTGAGCAACGCGTGGCCTCATTCTTGCTTGATATGTCTGAACGTTATACGAATTTAGGGTACTCACCTAATGAGTTCATCCTGCGCATGAGTCGTGAAGAAATTGGCAATTATCTTGGCCTAACCTTAGAGACTGTGAGTCGGCTATTTTCTCGTTTCCAACGTGAAGGCCTAATTCGTATCCAACAAAGAGAGATTCGTCTAATTAATAAACCAGGCATCCAAGATCTTCTACGTATTGATTAGACCTCACTCTACAAAGTAGCCTAGATCGATACCTTGCTGTTTAACGATTAAGACCTTAGTAAACTAACGCTTTTTGCTGGGTAGCAAACTGCCTATTGCAATGAGCATCTCTTAAGGTAAGTAAATTGATGGGTATCACGGCTTTACGAAACTAGTCCTTAAGAAATTGCCGCCCAATTCATGCATCAATTAGAAATCATCTTCATCGCCGAATAAGCTATTATCACTTTGGACTGATAAGGCTAGAGTTAGCATACTTGATAAGGCTGCAGTCAACCAAAAGACAAAAAAACCGATTGCGTAGACTAAATGAGTATCAAGTTGGTAAGAACTCAAAAACAAAACATCAGCAGGGTCTATAAAAGCAAATACCAATCCACTTAATAGTCCTGCTGCCAAAAATGACGGCCATAATATCCACATCCATTTACGCATGCTAAGACTCTCTCACATAATTTATTGGAACAAATCTTCGGCACTTTAGTTTGATACTGTTGAGCTCACTTAAGCGTTGAATTCAACAGTACCTTTATATCTAATAAAGCCTAAACCGCTAGTTGTTAGTGTGATGACTGTTGCTCTGACTCATCAGCTTTAGGTGCAAAAACATGAGGGATATCTTTGCCATCACGACTTACAAACTTGCCTTGAATATAACCTTGCAATTTAATTTCATTATCAATATTTTGCGAGAATGCTAAATATATCGTAATGATACAACCGATAATTGCCAAAATAGGCCCTGACATCAAAATCCAAGGCCAAGGTTCCTTATACCAAGGGTTAGGATATTTATCTAAATCTCTTTCAACTTTACTGGCCATTTTACTACCTCACTTCTTTATTTAGGCGCATAGAAACTATTCGATTCAGAGGCTTCTAGCGCACCATGGTCTTTAGACTGACCTTTGGCCCAAACATCAATCTTATAACTTTCGCCAGGTTTAACATCATCCATAGGCACACGAATAACCATTGGGACCCACTGATTAGCAAAGGGCTCAACGTGAATGGTGTTACTAATACCATCATTCGTATAAACCTGTGCATTCTGCATATTATCGCCTGTTGCACTGATTTCAAATGTTTCCGCATTCTCTGTCATATTGATCACTTGAACACGATATACGTTCTCAATTAAGCCACCAGGAATTTCACGTCCTAAGAGACCACGGTCACGCACCACATCAATATCGAGGGTTGAACGTAAGCTCAGTGAAGTAACTAAGCCAATGATGAAAATACATAATAAGGCAATATAGACAAATACACGCGGACGGAATAAGCGCTTACGTACTTGTTCATTGCTTAGGCCATTGAGCATACCGTACTCAGAAGTATAGCGAATTAGTCCGCGTGGATAATTCATCTTATCCATCACATCGTCACAGGCATCAATACAGGCACCGCAGCCAATACACATATACTGTAGACCATTACGAATATCAATCCCTGTCGGACAGACCTGTACACAAATCGTACAGTCAATACAGTCACCTAAGCCCTCAGCCTTATAATCGGCTTTCTTCGAGCGCTTACCACGTGGTTCTCCACGAATCTTGTCGTACGTTACAACGAAGGTATCTTGGTCCACCATAACACTTTGGAAGCGTGCATATGGACACATATATTTACAGACATTCTCGCGCAATACACCCGCCATCAAGTAGGTCATAAAGCCATAGAAGAACATCCAGAACCATTGTGCAATACTTAAATCACCTTGGAAGACTTGCCCAATCAACTCACGAATAGGGGCAAAGTAACCAATAAAGGTAAAGCCAGTCCAAAGTGCTAAAACAATCCATAGGAATTGCTTAGTGAATTTGAGACGGATTTTTTTGGCACTCCATGGTGACTCATCAAGACGAATACGTTGAACACGATCCCCTTCAACCATGCGCTCAATCCACATAAAGATTTCAGTGTAAACTGTTTGTGGACAGGCGTAGCCACAGAATAAGCGCCCCGCTAAAGCGGTAAATAAGAATAAGCCATAGGCTGATACAATTAAGATAATGGCAAGATAAAAAATATCTTGTGGCCATAATACGAGACCAAAAATATAGAATTTACGCGCACCTAAATCTAACAGGAATGCCTGACGATCGTTCCATTGCAGCCAAGGTAATAGATAATAAATAATTTGCGTAAACAAAACTAAATAAATACGCCAGTTAGCAAACTTACCTTTCACCGAACGCGCATAAATTTTAGCAGACATCTCACGCAGGACACGCTCGCTTTCTTCCTCAGTAGGACGGACAATTTCTGCAGGTTGCCACTCAGGGATTTGCTCTGCTTGTTTGTCAGTATTCTTATCTTCGGTATTCATACAAAATTTCCTTTTACATCACAGAAGTGAAGTGAATCAACTTCTTTAAGAACAATGCCATTAGGCTATAATTATACGCCTTATTACTTTTAGTTTTTAGCATATAAAAAACTAATGACTTTCTTCTTAAGGATTTGATGGCTTTTCGCCTTTATTGCTACCCCCATCTATGTAGATGGGGGTAGTATGGATTTCTACTTTATACGTAGCAACTACGCACAGAGTTAGAGTTACTGCTTATTAGACATACCCCATACATAGGCCGCTAACATACGAATCTGATCTGCTGTTAAAACACTCTTCTGAGCTGGCATGGTGCCAGTACGACCTTCGAGAATGGTCTTCACGATGGTATCTTTTGAAGAACTATTTAACCAGACATTATCCGTTAAGTTAGGTGCACCTAACAGGTGATTGCCTTTAGCATCCGCACCGTGACATGCTGCACAGACCGTAGCAAACTTCGCTTGACCAAGTGGTGCAATTGTCGGGTCGCTGCTTAAGCCAGATAATGAACGCACATAGTGAGCAATCGCATCCGCTTCAGCAGGTGTTACTGCTGCTGCTAAAGGTGCCATAATGCCATGACGGCCTTCAGTAATCGTATGCGTAATCGCTTCAGGCGTACCACCCCATAACCAATCATTATCTGATAAGTTAGGGAAGCCTGGTGAACCCTTAGCATCCGAACCGTGACATTGCGCACAATAGTTCAAGAATAGACGCTCACCTAAAGCACGTGCATCAGAATTACCGGCCAACTCTTCGAATGATAAGTTTTTATACTTATCATATTCAGGTTGAATACGTGCCAATTGTGCTAGACGATCCGCCTCAGCCTCAGCACGTGAAGTAAAGCCTAGTGAGCCTGGATTGCTACCTAAGGCTGGGTACATAAACATAATCGCTAAACCAACTGCACATAAGCCTAGGTAGAAAATAATCCACCAGCGCGGTACAGGATAGTTTAGTTCGGTTACGCCATCCCATTCGTGACCAGTATCAGTCACATCTTTGTTTTCGAGCCATTGGCGCTGGCTCCACAATAACCATAGGCAGAATATCACGCCGCCTAATGAGATAATGGTGACCCAGTAACTCCAACCGCTACTAACGAAATCACTCATGATTAACCCCTTTCATCATTCTTACGATCTAAATCCTCTTCGTCTGGTAAGGAGAACGGCAGATTTGCCGCCTCCTCATTGGCTTTAGCACGGCCCTTAGACCAAGCCCACCAAACGATTCCAAAAAAAAATGCCATTCCAATTATGGTCATCAGACCATGTAGGATACCCATTTTAGTTCCCCTGAGTTGCTGCGCCGTCTTTGATTGCTTTCTCATTCAGGGCGGCCACATAACCAACACCTAAGTTTTGCAAGTAAGCGACAACAGCATCTTCCTCATTTTTACCCTTGAGTTGTTCAGGGGCTTTAGCAATCTCTTCATCGGTGTAAGGTACACCTAGAGCTTGTAAAGCTTTCATACGGTTTTGGATGTTTTCATTCGTTACGTCTTTATTTTGTAACCAATGATACGCTGGCATATTAGATTGTGGAACGAATTGACGAGGGTCACGTAAGTGCATACGGTGCCAATCATCAGAATAACGACCACCAACACGTGCCAAGTCTGGACCCATGCGACGAGAACCCCATAAGAATGGATGCTCGTACACGTGCTCAGCAGCCACTGAATATGGACCATAACGTTGTACATCAGAAGCCAAGAAGCGAACTTGTTGGCTATGGCAGTTATAGCAACCTTCTTTGATGTATACATCACGACCCACTAATTGCAACGGTGTTAATGGTTTCACACCTGGCGCAGGCTCAGTGGTTGAGTGTTGGAAAAATAGCGGTACGATCTGTACCAATCCAGCAAATGCAACCACCAAGATACTTAAGATGATCAGAATGCCGACGTTCTTCTCAATCGTTGCATGCGAGAAAAATTTATGTTTTTCATTAGCCATTTTAAAATTTCTCCTCTTTATACTGCAGCTGCAGGAGCAGGGGCAGGAGCAGGTTGAATCTCACGCTCTTTAGGCTCTGTAACTGTTGGATTAACCACTTTATGACCTTTGACTGTCATTAATACGTTAATAAACATAATTACAACGCCACTCAAGAACATAATGCCACCAAGTAAGCGGATCATGAGTAGAGGTTTCTTCGCTTCAAGCGCTTGAACGAACGAATATGTCATGGTGCCGTCAACTTCAACTGCACGCCACATTAAACCTTCCATTACACCAGCAACCCACATTGAAGCGATGTATAACACCACACCAATGGTTGCGATCCAGAAGTGGAACTCAACTAGGCCTTTGCTTGCCATTTCTTTACGGCCCCATAGACGTGGGATCATGTAGTACAAGCTACCGAAAGTAATCATCGATACCCAACCTAAAGCACCTGAGTGAACGTGTGCAACAGTCCATTCTGTGTAGTGAGATAGCGCGTTAACAGTACGGATAGACATCATTGAACCTTCGAAGGTAGACATACCGTAGAAAGACAAGGCAACGACCATGAATTTCAATATTGGGTCTGTACGAAGTTTATGCCATGCACCTGATAAAGTCATAATACCGTTGATCATACCGCCCCATGATGGTGCTAATAGAATCAAAGAGAATGCCATACCTAGACTTTGAGTCCAGTCAGGTAAAGAGGTATATAACAAGTGGTGAGGACCTGCCCACATATACGTAAATGCCAATGCCCAGAAGTGAACAATTGATAGACGATATGAGAAGATCGGACGACCTGCTTGCTTAGGCACGTAGTAGTACATCATACCCAAGAAGCTTGTTGTTAAGAAGAAGCCTACGGCGTTATGGCCATACCACCACTGCACCATCGCATCTTGTACGCCCGCATAAGCTGAGTAAGATTTGAACCACTCGCCCATGACTGGCATTTCGATGTTATTGAAGATGTGCAACATAGCGATGGTCAAAATAAATGAACCATAGAACCAGTTAGCAACATAGATATGTTTCACGCGACGTTTTGCAATCGTGCCAAAGAACACAATCGCATAAGCTACCCAAACCAGCGTAATTAAAATATCGATTGGCCACTCTAGTTCTGCATATTCTTTACTTGAGGTCATACCTGCAGGTAAAGTAATTGCTGCTAGCACGATAACCACTTGCCAGCCCCAGAATGTAAATGCTGCCAAACCGTTTGCGAACAAACGTGTGTGACAGGTACGTTGTACAACATAGTACGAAGTACCAAAAAGCGCACTACCACCAAATGCAAAAATTACCGCATTCGTGTGTAGTGGACGCAGACGACCATAGCCCAAAAAATCAACGAAGTTTAGACTTGGCCAAACCAGCTGAGCAGCGATGATGACGCCAACCAGCATCCCTACAATTCCCCAGACCACAGACATGATCGCGAATTGTCGAACCACCTTATAGTTAAAGGTTTCGGTTTCACTAGCGTTTAAAGTACGCATAAGACCTTCCTCTTATTGAAAAAAACAACTTATTCCCTGTTTATATCTAATCCAATTAACTCGATGAGATCACTGCATTGAATCAATCAGCTCATGAGAGTTTACAAGACTAAACTAACAACCACTCTAAAAAACTGCCCTACTTTCTTGTTATAGCTACATAAAACAACACTTATAGCCATCACTATTCAGTTTTTAAGAATTTTCTGTGTCATCGTCCTCAAGAATTGAATTTGCATTCTTTTCAGTATCATCAAACTGACCTGCAAAAACAGCCCACATAAGGAAAATGCCAATAACGATTACTACTCCCACTGACAAGGCGATCAAAAGGAAGAAAACATCCATCCTTTAGACCACCGTTGACGTAGAAATACGCGAATCAAAAACTTGCGCCTCTTTAAGGAATTTCTTATAGAAACGATATGAATTCCAAGCAACTGCTAATGAAGAAACCAACATGGTGATTGCTGCCAACCAAGGCGCCACAATACCCGCCATTGCCAGAGGTGTCATTAAGAGATGCCAAATTAAAGAACCGTATAAGTTTTGGTTCGCTGTCGTAATTGTTTGTTGTAAGATACGCTGCCGTTGGTCTGGAGTGACATGCGGCAGGTTAAGAAGAGCAGCACGCGCTGCTGAAGAAGCCGTCGGGACAGCCATTGCCATCGCACAGGGACAACTCATTACAAATAAAGAGACTAATACCGGCACAGCATGTGCCACATCAATATAGAGATACCATACCACTGCAGTGGCAATGGCAAGAATAATTTGGAGTAGCACAAAAATAAATGCCACACGGTCTGCTCGTTGAGCAATGCGCCCAACCACAGACTCGAGCTCAGGATCAATCACACCCACATTGAATTTAGCCGACTGCTGCGCGGCAAACTCAAGATAGCGTGCTGTTAATAGAAAAGCCACGAACATGGCAATTGATTCAAAATAAACCTCACCCGACTGTTTGACCGTAGCGATGGCACTTGGAATAAAAGCCACAATAATCCCTAAGGCCACTGGCCAATTCATATTCACGATCATTGCCTGCTTACTATTTGGGAAAAGCCCCTTCCAGACCGGTGCCGCACAATAAAGCATGACGGGCACAGCCAAAGCAAAATTAATCCAGTTCATCACAATAATGGCAGTATCTAAAGTCGCGAGACTATCAGAATGCAAATACTCATTACGCACATAACCTGGAAAGGCGAACATCATGGCCTGCATCATAATCAACCATGCCAAGCCTAGACGCGCCAACATATGACGGCGCTGTAAACGCTCGGACTCTGGAAGATTCGCAGGAACCGCAAAGATAGAAACAGATTTCATAATCTTGGATACTACATAAAGACCCTACTTATAGCATTGATATTTATCAAGGAGAGTCTGAAACATTCTGAAACTTAATTAGCGCTATTATAATCTAGCTGTGAAGAATTACTAAGCTTTGTTTCAGATTTGGAGATATTTAATTGCTTAATTAGCCTAAATACAAATATCTTTTTGAATTTATAAAGATAATCTATTTAATTTTGATCGCTAGCCTAATTAAAGACACCTTGGGAGAGATATCGATCGCCCCGGTCACAAACAATAAAGACGATACTTGCATTATTCACTCGCTCTGCTACACGTAAGGCTGCCACTAAAGCACCCGCCGATGAGATACCTGCAAAAATCCCTTCTTGCCTGGCCAGCTGGCGCGCCATTTCTTCGGCTTCTTCCTGCCCTATTAGCTCAAAACCATTCACCACTGAAGGCTCATAGATTTCCGGCAGATAATCCTCTGACCACTTACGAATACCTGGAATCGATGCTCCTTCTGCGGGTTGTGCACCAATCACTTGAATCTCTGCGTTTTGTGATTTTAAAAATCGGCCTGTCCCCATAATCGTACCCGTGGTTCCCATGGCCGAGACGAAATGCGTTATCGTACCTTGTGTCTGCTGCCATAGCTCAGGGCCAGTACTACGCAAATGCGCTAATGGATTGGCATGATTAGCAAACTGATTCAGCACTAAACCCTTACCTTCGGCTTGCATTTGCAAGGCAAGATCACGGGCATATTCCATCCCACCCGCACTGGCTGACGTCAGAATCAACTCAGCACCATATACCTTCATTGAGGCGCGGCGCTCAAGTGATAAATTATCAGGCATGATTAAAATCATCTTATAGCCTCGAATGGCCGCTGCCATGGCCAAGGCAATACCCGTATTACCACTGGTGGCTTCAATTAAGGTATCACCAGGTTTAATGTGGCCTGCCTCTTCGGCCGCGCGAATCATCGACATTGCAGGACGGTCCTTAACCGAACCCGCCGGGTTGTTGCCCTCTAATTTTGCCAAAATAACATTGCCACGCTCAGCCAACATACTGGCGGCAATACGCTGTAGACGAACAAGTGGCGTATTACCAATCGTCTGCTCAATGGTGGGGTAGTGAAGATTACTCATAGTCTTAAGATTATAACCAGAAGTAGATTAACTACGCTATTATTTTCTATAAAAACCTTATGGGGCGCTCAAGTATCTACGTCCTGTCTTATCTACGTCCTGTCTAGTTAAGCGGTTTAGAGACTTTATGCACATGAGGTATTTTAGGGGCATTAGGCGGTTTAATGAGCTTTGGTTCAGCGATCTCAGACGTGCCACTGCCCGCTTTTTTTCGCGAATAAGTGCCTCGACCTGAAGCTTGTGCTGGTGCTAAGTCTTGGCGCCTACTACTCTCTTGCCGATTGTTGCTCTGTATATAGTGCAGGCCATTCTCACTTGTGCTGATACTTACACCATCAGTCGCACTTGCCCTAATCGTCGACTCTGACGCCACTGAGTTGCCAAGCGCATGCGGTACCGTTGACGGACTTATATGCAACCCCTGATTCACCAAGCTTTCTATGCGTTTTTTGCCAATACCTTTGACTCGAATGGAAAAGTCTTCTAAGGAAATATAGGGGCCTGCCCGCTGGCGCTCTTGTAGAATGCGTTGTGCGGTTTTTTCACCAATCCCTTTTAAACTCATCAGTTGCGTCAAACTCGCCGAATTTAACTCAACTGCGTAGACCTTCACACTTAAGAAGATTAGCAAGCAAGCGATTAGAAAATAGGTAAAATGAATGATGCGCATACTTTAATGGACGAAGTTTAATGGACGAAGGATGTGTTCTAAATCCCATGCTAGGCCATCAGAACACCTCAGCGTTCAAATTCGCAAAGGGATGATGTGCACATAAATGGATAATGAGCTTAGACTATCCTAAGCCTTACTGCGCCAGTAAGAAATAGCTTCGCCGCTTTATTATCCATTCGTATAAATACGTATCATCAACATCACCACTAGAAAATTGGCGGCTTAATTATTATCTATTTGAATAAATTTGTATGACAAGCGAAATACAATAAATCCATACCATTGTATACAGCGAGCAAAAAAAAGCGCCCAAATCACCTTGAGCGCTAATTTTAGTCAGTATGAAGAGCGGGCCTATTGCTTTGGATTTAAAGTATCAATATAACGACCAATACCCGTATGCACATCAAGGAACTCTTCTTGATAACCCACCGCACGTAGGGCGCTTAGGTCGGCTTGCGTAAAGCTTTGATAACGCCCTTTTAAATCCTCTGGGAAGGGAATGTAGCGCAATAGGTCTCGCTGCACCATTTCTTCCAAGCTAATGTCCTTACCGCTAAGATGCGATACAACCGCACGGGCAACATCATTGAATGGTTGTGCTCGGCCACTACCGCAGTTAAAGATACCTGACTTATCTGGATTATCTAAGAAGAATAGATTCACTTTGACCACATCTTCAACGCTGATGAAGTCACGGCTTTGCTCACCATTACCCCAACCATCGTAGGCACCAAATAGCTGCAGATAACCATTCTGTTTAAACTGGCCCATATTATGAAAAGCGACTGAAGCCATACGACCTTTATGTTGCTCACGCGGACCATAGACATTGAAGTAACGTAAACCTACGACTTGCGCAGTGAGTCCAGAGAAGCGACGACGAACGACTTGGTCAAAGAGAAATTTAGAATAGCCGTACACATTCAGAGGTGCTTCATTACTGAGGTCTTCAATATAATTAGGACCAGCACCATAGACAGCAGCACTTGAAGCATAAATAAAAGGCACGGCCTTGGCTTGACAGTACTCGAATAACTCTAAGGTCACTTGGTAATTATTATCCATCATAAAGCGACCATTGCGTTCTGTGGTGTCAGAACACGCCCCCTGATGAATAATGGCATCAATAGCAGGTAAGCTATCCTCACGCACGGCCTGGCGAAAATCATCCTTATCCATATAGTGATAAATCTGACAATCACTTAAATTAAGGAATTTATTCCCGTCGGTGAGCTCATCCACACAAATAATATCCGTAATACCACGTTGGTTTAAGCCTTTGACAATATTACTACCAATAAAACCTGCTGCACCCGTTACAACGATCATAATAATTCCTCTGCGGTGACAATTGATGTTCCTAATTTACCGACGACAATACCGCCAGCCTTATTCGCCCATAGCATCGCCTCATCCCATGACAAGCCTGCTGCACGTGTACTTGCTAAAGTTGCCAGAACCGTATCACCAGCCCCTGAGACATCATAAACTTCTTGCGCTTGTGCATCGACGTGGTGGCGACCTTGTGCATCAAACAAGGTCATGCCTTGTTCAGAACGTGTAATTAATAAGGCTTCTAAAGCCAATTGCTGGCGCAAATGTTGCGACTTCAATTCTAGCTCTGCTTCATTAGTCCAACTGCCTACCGCTTGTTGCATCTCTGAGCGGTTCGGCGTTAATAAAGAGGCCCCAGTATAGCGGCTATAGTCTGTGCCTTTTGGATCGACCAAAACTGGCATACCATGCTGCTTAGCTAGACTAATAATCGCTTGCACACGGGTTAAAGCCCCTTTGTTATAGTCAGAAAGCACGATCACATCATGACCTAACACAAGACTCTTTAATTTTTCGTCCAAATGATTTAGAGCAATATCACTGGGAGGATACTCAAAATCGATTCGCAATAATTGCTGTTGCCGGCCCAATACACGCATTTTTAAGGTGGTATTAATCGTGTGATCGGTAATCAGTTGCGTATTAATACCCGCCTCATCAGCTAAGAATTGGATTTGCTCCCCTGCCTCATCTTGACCCACAATCCCCATCAAGCTTGCTTTCGCACCCAAGGCAATAATGTTACGTGCCACATTGGCGGCACCGCCTAAACGATCTTCACGACGCACGACACGCACAACCGGTACCGGTGCTTCAGGTGATACACGATCAACCTCACCGAACCAGTAACGATCTAACATCAGATCACCAATTACCAAGATTCTTGCATCTTGAATTCTTTTAAGTGGAAATGAGTTCATGCTAATTCTTCCAAACGCTTAGGTGCATAAGTTTCCCATTCATTACAACCTGGACACTGCCAGTAGAAGGCACGCGCCTGGAAACCACATTGGCGGCAAGAATAGCGATCCAAACGCTGCGAATGTTTATGAATCATCTTACGCAATAAATCCAATTGCAAATCAGGCAATAGAGAGGGTGTCGCCCCTTGCTCTGCCGCTAATTCCACCTCAAGTAATTTATCTAAGCCTAAAAGTGAAGGCGATACGGATAAAGATTCTCGCGCAAAAGCCCATGCTTGCTGACCCTGCTCATGCGTGCGTAAATACTTAAAAATCACATTGAATAAGTCTAAAGACGGGTACTCACGATAATGCGCTTGCAAGATGGCGATGCCTTCTTGTCCTTGACCTTGACGTACATAATTCTCTATAAGGTCCTGCGCGATTAAACCCACATACTCAGGATTATTCTGTAGCACTTGTTGCAGATATTCACGCTCTTGTTGCCATTGCTCTTGGACGCGCGCTATATGCGCATAAATCATGGAAACTCTAGCTTGCGAACCTTGTTTAGCGCATAATTCTTCAGCCATGCGTTCCGCTTGCTTGAGCTCCTTAAGGGCTCGCTCGATATTTGCTGGCTTACTGCTCAGGGCTTGCACCGCTAGTTCACAATAATAATGCACGACCTGCGGTACTGGCTCAGCTAAGAGCTTCTGTAAATTCTCTACCGCTTCAATGGCCTTAGGCCAATTATGCTCGGCCTCATAAATTCGAATTAAGGCACGTGTCGCTGCTACGGCATAAGGCGCATCCTGCGTCGCTTGTAAAAAGCCCGCCTCAGCACGGTCAAACATACCTGCCTTAAAAAAATCCTGTGCCAATTCATAACGTGCTTGGGCCTGATCTTGCACAGCCAAATCGGCACGATTCAAGAGGCTTTGGTGAACGCGAATAGCACGCTCTATCTCACCACGACGGCGAAATAAACTACCCAGAGCAAAATGCAGCTCTGTGGTCTCTGTATCTAACTTAGCCACTTCCACGAAGGCGTCAATCGCCTGATCATGGTCCTCATTCAGCAAGAAATTTAGACCCTTAAAATACGAATCAGGCAATTGACGTGTTTCGGATAAGATTTGGCGCATATCAAAGCGCCCAGCAATCCACCCCAGACCAAATAAAATCGGGATGATAACTAGCCACCAACTCTCAAAATCCAAAATTAGCTCCTCTTAGTTCTCTCGGTATAGCCATAAAATTAATCATTCTTGATGGCTACATAGCCGCTAGGTACGTTAGCTGGGCTTGAACTGTATGAAGATTGTTGAGCTGCATGTTGTTGATTCGTCACCACCGTTAAATCACTTTGCAAGTGTTTAACCTCGCTCTTCAAGCGGCTCACTTCACGGCTTTGGCGGTATCGAGTCGGTAAGGTCAATAAATACATATACAGCGCACCTGCAATAAAGGCAATTAACAAGACCACCACTAAAGGCACAGATGGTAGCGTCACATCACCATATAAATTAACGGCGATCGGCGCAGTATTCTTCACTGCAAATAATAAAACCAATACAAAAATGATTAAGCGTAAAGCCCAAATAAGGTAGCGCATATTAAACATTCCTTCTATGTCAATTTCCATCATTGTAATAGATTTCAATCGCTCTGGCTCAAGAATCCATAAAAAAATCCTGATGCCTAAGACACCAGGATTTATACCATAAGCTAAGTAGAAGCAGTATTAAGCGGCGCGATGAATGCCCTTTGGTACTGCTTTCTCTTGTTCTTCGGTTTGAAAGACTAAGTCCACTCTTTCGCGCAACTCTTTACCGGCTTTAAAATGCGGTACCCGCTTGCCAGGCACCTGCACTTGCTCACCAGTTTTAGGGTTACGTCCAAGACGAGGGGCTCTCTGTGACAGAGAAAAGCTGCCGAAACCACGAATTTCAATTCGCTGACCGCTAGCCAATGCATCGGTCATCGCATCAAGCATGGTTTTTACAGCAAAATCCATATCACGCACAGCGAGCTGTGGATAGCTCGCTGCTAGGGCCTCAATCAACTCTGATTTGGTCACAGTTTAATCGTCTTTAGCTTGATCTAGTTTAGCTTTCAACAAGGCACCTAAGTTAGTTGTACCTGAAGAAGCGCTAGCGTCGTGCAAGCTTTCTAGTTTGTCAGCTGTTTCTGCGTTATCACGTGCTTTAACAGATAACTGGATAGAACGTGCTTTACGATCAATATTCAAAATCATCGCTTCAACGTTATCGCCTTCTTTCAATACTGTCGTTGCATCTTCAACGCGGCCAGTAGAGATTTCAGAAGCACGTAGGTAACCTTCAACGTCAAGTGATAATGTCACTACTGCGCCTTTAGGCTCAACAGATTTCACTACACCAGAAACGATAGCACCTTTGTCATTAGCAGAAGCGAAGTTATTGAATGGATCGCCTTCAAGTTGCTTAACACCTAGAGAGATACGCTCTTTATCGGTGTCGATAGCAAGAACAACGGCTTCAATCTCATCACCTTTCTTGTAGTTGCGAACAACTTCTTCACCTGGCTCGTTCCAAGACAAGTCAGATAAGTGAACAAGACCATCAATACCACCTGCTAAGCCGATAAACACGCCAAAGTCAGTGATTGATTTGATTGCGCCCTTAATTTTGTCGCCACGTTTGAAGTTAGTTGCAAACTCTTCCCATGGGTTAGTGCGAGTTTGCTTCATGCCTAAAGAAATACGACGACGATCTTCGTCAATTTCTAGAACAGCAACTTCAACCTCTTCACCTAGGCTAACCACTTTACGTGGGTCAACGTTCTTATTCGTCCAGTCCATTTCAGAAACGTGAACAAGACCTTCGATACCTGTTTCAACTTCAACGAATGCACCGTAGTCAGTTAAGTTAGTTACTTTACCGAATAAACGAGTGCCTTTCGGATAGCGACGTGCTAGACCGACCCATGGGTCTTCGCCTAATTGTTTCACGCCTAGAGAAACACGGTTCTTATCTTGGTCAAACTTAAGTACTTTAGCTTCAACTTCTTGACCTACTGTTAACACCTCAGATGGGTGACGTACACGACGCCATGCCATATCAGTAATGTGTAATAGACCGTCGATACCACCTAAGTCAACGAATGCACCGTAGTCGGTGATGTTCTTAACAACGCCAGTAACCACTGCACCTTCTTGTAGGTTCTCAAGTAGTTTTTGACGCTCTTCGCCCATGCTCTCTTCAAGCACTGAACGACGAGATAGAACCACGTTATTACGCTTACGATCAAGCTTAATAACTTTGAATTCCATGGTTTTACCTTCGTATGGTGTGGTGTCCTTAACAGGACGCACATCAACTAATGAACCCGGTAAGAAAGCACGAATACCGTTAGTCATAACGGTTAAACCGCCTTTAACTTTGCCAGTAATAGTACCAGTAATCATTTCGCCAGATTCTAGCGCTTGCTCTAGTGATAGCCAAGCAGAAAGGCGTTTTGCGCGATCACGTGACAAGATTGTGTCGCCGTAACCGTTCTCTAGAGAATCGATAGCAACAGAAACAAAGTCACCGGCTTCAACTTCAATTTCGCCTTGATCGTTTAAGAATTCTTCACGAGGAATGTAAGACTCAGATTTTAAACCTGCGTTTACAACAACAAAGTTATGCTCAACACGCACAACTTCGGCTGAAATCACCTCACCTGATTTCATATCTTGGTTTTTTACGCTATCTGCAAAAAGGTCTGCAAAGCTTTCGCCACCCATGGCGTCTTGTAAAGTTAATGTTGACATTAAGAAATATCCAAACGGCTATTAAGCCAGTAAAAAAATGCACACCAAATAAAGCCACGTATGGGCCAATATCCAGTGGAGTTAACAAATATCTTCAGGTGCATAAAACTCAAAGCACTGCATAAAATTCATAGCGCTGC